>JBCCZC010000317.1:0-6847 GCA_039188505.1 Pseudomonadota bacterium
AACGCGAAAAACACCGGGATGACCGGGCCTCGCGCGATGTTGGTGCCGAGATAGACGACGAAGTCTTGGCGGTCCACGAGGCTCGTCATCGCGTTCCAGGCGTCGAAGTACTGCGAAGCCGTCACGCGCAGGTCTCCGGCGCCTCGGGCGAGACCTGCAAGGCCGGCCCGGGCAAGCATCGATCCCGGGTCGATCCCGAGGATGCGGCAGGCGACCTCCGTGCCCATCGTCAGGGGATACAGCTCGCGTCTGATCACGGCGTCTTCCTTCTTGGCTCTGGCCGTTCGATGCCACGAACCGCTGCGCTTGCCCAGAGCGGCGGGCGACTTTGACGCGAATCGCCGCCGGATGACCACATCTGCATATTGTGCAGGTTTGGACCCGATCCTAACCTTTTTCCATGCCTCGATCCGACACCACACGGGCTTGGGAGAAGCCATGAAATTGACCGTCAACGGCTCAGACCACGATGTGAGCGTCGAGCCGGACATGCCTCTACTGTGGGTGCTTCGCGACGAACTTGGTCTCACGGGGCCGAAATACGGCTGTGGCCTGGGGATCTGCGGCGCGTGCACCGTCCACATTGGTGGTGCAGCCATGCGGTCCTGTCAGATTCCCGCCAGTGCCGTCTGGGGGGCCGTCGTCACGATCGAGACCGAGACGCCAGATCCGGTGATGGCATCGCTCCAGCAGGCCTGGATCGAACTGCAGGTGGCTCAGTGCGGCTACTGCCAGTCCGGACAGATCATGCAGGCGGCCGATCTCCTGAATCGAAACCCGGTGCCCAGCGAGGCCGAAGTCGACGCCTCGCTGAACGGCAACCTCTGCCGTTGTGGCACCTATCCTCGGATCCGCGAGGCGGTGCAGCTGGCGGCGACGCGCCTTCGCGACGCCTCATGAGCGACCGTCGCACGTTGACGCGCAGGGCATTCCTGATCGGCTCGGCGGCCGTCGCTGGCGGCGTCGCGTTCGGCGCCTTCTTCGTCGCGGGGCGAGGGCGGAATCCGCTGCTCGATGGACTCTCGCCCGGCGAGGCGGCCATTACCCCGTTCGTGAAGATCACGCCGGGTGACATCACGCTGATTGTCCCGCGAGCGGACGTCGGCCAGGGCATCATGTCGACGCAGGCGCATCTCATTGCCGAAGAACTGGACGTCGATCCCCATGCGGTCAAGCTCGACCCCGGTCAGCCGCACCCGACCTACGTCAACGCAAAGATCGCGGCCAACAGCCTGCCCTTCCATCCCCTCGATAACGGTCTGGTGCCGCGCACCCTGCGGGAACTGATGGTTTCGGTCGCTCGACTCTCAGGCGCGCAGTTCACGGGTGGCTCGTCGTCCGTATCCGACCTGCACGAACGCTTGCGCTACGCGGGCGCCGTTGCGCGCGAGACGCTGAAAATGGCCGCGGCGTACCGCTTCGGCGTCGACACCGATCGCCTCCGTACCGAGGACGGAACGGTCGTACTTCCCGGCGGCGAGCGCGTTCCCTATACCGCACTTGCCGGCGACGCCGCGGCGATCGACCCGGTCGAGGCCGTGGCGCTGCGACCGCCCGCGCGCTGGCGGCGGCTGGGCAAGCCATTTCAACGCACCGATATTGTGCCGAAGTCAACGGGGCGGCAAGGCTACGGTATCGATCTCCGGTTGCCGGGTATGCTCCACGCGACGGTCCGGAGCAACCCGGGCCGGGGCGGCGGGGTCGCCCGGTTCGACGACAAGGCCGCACTAGCGATGCCGGGTGTGCGCGCGGTGGTGTCAGTCGAGGACGGCCTGGCGGTCGTGGCCGACAATACCTGGCGGGCCTTCAAGGCCGCCGACACACTCGAGGTCGACTGGCACCCGCCAGACTATCCGGCCTCGAGCGACGCGATGTGGGCGGCACTGGAGGCGGCGCACACGGAGGATCACCGCGACAGCCGCTTGCGCGACGACGGTGATGTCGAGGCGGTGCTGGCACAGGCCGATATCGTCGAGGCCGAGTTCCGGGCGCCGCACCTTGCGCACGCGGCGCTCGAACCCTTGAACGCCACGGTGCTTGTGGAGACGGACGTCGTTACGGTCTGGACGTCGACCCAGATTCCCGATTTCGTCCGCGACACCGCTGCCGAGCTGACAGGCGTCGATCGCGTGATCGTGAACGTCGTGCCGGGCGGTGGCAGCTTCGGCCGCCGGCTGGATCGAGACTATGTGGTCCAGGCGATCCAGATCGCCATGACCGTCCCCGGCACGCCGGTGAAGACGACCTGGCAGCGCGAGGCGGACATGAGCCAGGACTACCCGCGGCCGATGCACCTCGCCCGCGCCCGCGGGGCAGTGGCGAATGGGCGGGTCGTCGCGTGCGATCTGGACGCGATCAGTGCATCGCTCGCGGACGACTGGTTCGGACGCGTCTTCGTGGTGCCTCCCGGGCCGGACACGTTGATCGTCTGGGGCGCCTATGACCAGCCCTACGAGATCCCCAACTATCGCGTGACCGGCTACCGGGCGCCGCCCATGGTGCCGATCGGCTCCTGGCGATCCCCCGGCGCCTGCGCCAACAGCTTCTTCCACGAGGGCTTTCTCGCCGAACTCATCCACGCGGCAGGCGCGGATCCGCTGGAGGAGCGCCTACGTCTGATCAAGGACCCGGTATCGCGCGGCGTCCTCGAAGCGGTCGGTGAGATGGCCGGGTGGGATGGCCCGGACATCGGCCCGCGCCGCGGCAGGGGGATCGCTTTCGCCCACTCCCACCATGTACCGGTTGCCGAAGTGCTCGACGTGACCCTGACCGATCGCGGCATCCGCATCGACGAGGTGTGGATCGCCGGCGATTGTGGCACCGTCTTCGATCCGGTGAACGCCGAGGCTCAGCTAACGGGCGCGGCGATCTGGGGGCTGGGCCACGCCATGAACTGCGAGCTGACCTACGCCGACCACACACCGCAGCAGCGCAACTTCCACCAGTTCGAAGGCATGCGCCTTGCCCAGACGCCGCGCTTCCACACCCGCCTGCTCCAGCGGGCACCCGAGGTAGCAGGCCTGGGCGAACCGGCAACCTCGCCAGCGGCGCCGGCGCTGGCGGACGCGATCTTCGCGGCGACAGGCCAGCGGCTCCGGGAGATGCCGTTCCACCATCAGGTCGACTTCGCCTGACTGCCAGCTGGTGCTAATTCGGGAACGATGGCGCTGTCGCGGAACAGGGAAGTGCCGCCGTGAGGAGTTCAAATCCCACGCCTTCTGGATCCCGGCCCGAACGGCCTGGAATGACCGGCCCGGAATGACCGTTTCCAGCACCTCGTGACGTTGCCGCGCGAATCGTCGGGTCCGGATCACTGGCCGCCAAGCGCCCCATGGGCGTACGTCATGCCGGGTGCGTCTTCCGGACGTCGCTCGAAGCCGAGCTGCTCGTAGAAGCCGACCTGCCCGACGGCGGCCATGAGCTGAATCTCGCGGACGCCAAGATCCCGGAGCCGCCTGACCAGGTCGCCGACGATGACGTGGCCGAGGCCTCGGCCGCGGTGGGTCGGGTCGACGACGACATCGTGGATCATGGCGTACATCACCCCATCCGAGTTCGCCCGACCGATCGCGACGAGCTCGTCCCCTTCCCACCAGCCGATCGCAACGGGCGAGGCCTGCCAGGCGCGGGCGAAAGCAGCTTCCGAAAGGTGGTACTTGCCGTTCCAGCCGGCCGTCAGCCAGATGCGGTAGGCGGTGGGCAGATGATGTGCCTGGAGTTCGGCCATGGGGTGACCCTACTGCGTGGTCGATCGTGGCAGTGTGCAGCGGAACGAGGGCGCGACGCGAATTGAACGCGTTGAGTCTCGGGCTGCGCAGGTCGCAAGGGTGGCGTCCGGGCCCGCCGCCTGTCGTCACGATTCGTGGTCGCCCGGCCCCCCGTCCCAGGGCCGGCCCCGCGCGTCGAGAAACTGACCTCGCTGCGAGCCGGCGACCGGCTCCGATCCCAGTCGGAGCACGTTGTCGTCCGGATCCTCGATCTGCATTTCCAGGGCCCACGGGAAGCGTGTCGGCGGTTGCCGAACCCGGGCGCCGCGACCGGCCAGTTCCGCGTGGAGCGCCGCGCAGTCGTCGACGCCGACCCAGATCCAGGAGCCGGACGCCCCCTGTTCCCATTCGCACAGGAGCAGGGTGCAGCGCCCCCGCGAGACCGAGACCATGCCGCCGTCGTCCCAATCAGGCGAGAAGCCCAGGACGTCGGTGTCGTAGGCAAAGTTTATACGAACGTCTGCGACCTTGAGGATCGGCACCGGCGTTCCAAGCTTGCTGCGCGTCATGAGGGCCTCCGCGGCAACGCTACGGTGCGGGAATCACATAGCGCTGGACGATTTCCGGCGGCTCGCCGTCCTCGATCTCGGAATCCAGGACGCCACCGTTGCCGACGATCATGCGCGCGGAAGCAATATTGTGCTTGTGGCAGTGGACATGGACCGCGCCGATCCCGCGCTTTCGTGCCTCCTGGATCGTCAGCGCCATCAGCCGGTTGCCGACGCCGTTTCCCCGCCAGGACGGTCGGACGCCGAGCCCGATGTGCCCGCCGCAATGCGCGAGTCCGGCATTCAGGGTGTGCCTCAGGTTAGACACGCCGATGATCTCCTCGTCTCGCACGAGCCAGAACGTCGTGCTCGAGACGAACCCCTCGGGGAGATCGACGCCGGCGGCGAACGCCTCGACGCGCCGCAGCCAGGCCAGGAAATCGTCGTAGGCGAAATCGAGGGGAAAGGGATAGCGTTCCTCATCGCCGAGCTCCTCGATGTAGGACCGGTAGCTCTCCTCGAGCTCCGGGGAGGGCAACTGGAGCGCCGCGGTCATCATGATCGCCCCAGCTTGTCATCGCTGCCGATGAGGAATGCGCCGTCGTGTTTCGTGTAGCCGATCTTCGGGTAGTAGGTTAGCGCGGCGGGCGCGGACAGCAGGATGATCTTGCAGTGCTCGCCGATCCGCGCCTGGGTCTGCCGCTGCAGTTCCAGACCGATGCCGTCCTGCTGGTAGCGTCGATCGACGGCAAGGTCAGAGAGATAGCAGCAGTAGGAGAAATCCGTGACCGACCGCGCGATGCCGACGAGCTTGTCAGCGTCCCAGGCCGTGATCGTGAGATTGCCGTGCTCGAGCATCGAGGCCAGGCAGTCGCGGTCGTGGATCGGTCGGCGCTCGCCGAGGCCCGATGCCTCGAGCACGCCGATAAACTGATCGACCGTGACGGTCTCGTTGAGCGCATAACGGATCATCCGTCGGCTACCTCGGCCGGTGCAGCCCGAGGACGATTGAGCGTCCGATAACCTTGCTGCCAACGAGCCCGACGCAGCTGGCGCCCTTCAATCCAAGATCCATCAACACCTACTCTTGCTGCCGCTCATCGACGGTGAGGCTGGAGTGTAGCGTGAGATCGCGCGGGTGCGCCCATTGACCGGGCCGGGAGGTCACGGCTACGGTCCGGCCATGGTGGTCGCATGAGTGATGTCCTTGGTTCGGGCACGCCGCAGCTCGACCGGCGGCGCTTTCTCCGGCACGGCTCGCTCCTCTCCCTCGGAGCGATCGCGGGCGTCAATCCGTTGCATGCCTGGAGCGTCGAGGACGGTGTGCTGCGTGTCCGCGGCTATGCCGATCTGAAGGCCCTGGATCCGGCCTACATGCTCTCGGGGGCAGAGGGTCTCATCGGCAACACGATCTACCGCAATCTCGTGCGCTTTCGGCCCGGGGACAACTGGGACTGGGCCCTCGACGCCGCTGAGTATTTCGAGCAGCTCGACGACACGCGCTACGCTTTTCGATTGCGTCCCGGCATCCAGCACTCGGGCGGCTTCGGCGAAATGACTGCCGAGGACGTGAAGGTCTCCCTGGAGCGCATCGCCGATCCCGCGAACAACTCGCCGAACCGGCCGGACCTGGGCCCCCTGGACCGGGTCGACGTGCACGATCGGTACTCGGGCACCATCGTTCTCGCATCGCCCTATGCGGCGTTTATCCCGATCGCCCTCTGCGCGGCCTCCGGCGCCATTCTCTCGAAGCAGGCGCTGGAATCCGTTGGCGGGCGCTTCGCCATCGAACCGCCGAGCTGCTCCGGGCCGTACCGATTCGTGAGCTGGCAGGCCCAGCGCCGAACGGTGCTTGATCGAAACCCCGCATGGGACGGAGAGCCCGGGCCGTTTCGGGAAATCCATATCCACGCGCTCCCGGACATCAAGGCGGGCGAGCTGGCCTACGAGGCCGGCGCGCTGGATTTCACCCAGGTTTCCGTGGAGTCGGTGGACGTCTTCCGCCGTCAGCCGCCGCCGAACAGCCGCCTGGATGTCATCCCTTCGCTGCGCTACTACTGGATCGGCATCAACCAGGAGCATCCGAAGCTGACCGACCCCCGGGTACGCCGGGCGATCCAGTATGGGATCGACGTGGAGGCGGTCATCCAGGCCGCCTGGTTCGGACTCGCCGAGCCGGCCACCGGCATCATTGCGCCGGGCCTGATCGGCCACCGGAGCGCTGCCGACACACCGCTGGCGGGTGATCCCGACCAGGCGCGGCGCCTGCTGGATGAAGCGGGTGTGGAGCGGCCGTTCCGGCTGCGGCTCTCGACCAAGTCGGACGCGCTCGAGGCGACGGCTGGGCAGGTCATCCAATGGTCGCTCGGCAAGATCGGCATCGAGATCGATCTGGATCTGCAGGACAACGCCACGCTGATCACCATGGGCCAGGAGTCGGCGGGTGATCGCTGGAAGGACCTCCAGCTCCATCTCCAGAGCTTTTTCATGCTCGGAGATCCCTACTATGCGACCGCCTGGTACCAGGCGGTCGCATAGTAGGGATCTCCGAGCATGAAAAAGCTCTGGAGATGGAGCTGGAGGTCCTTCCAG
>JBCCZC010000318.1:0-6816 GCA_039188505.1 Pseudomonadota bacterium
ATAGACGTTCATGAAGGGGAACACCCACGCGTCGAACTTGACCTGCCCGCTCGTGTTCTCGACGCTCGGCGTACCGAAATCGACGAAATCGATGGGCTGGAAGTCGCCGCCGTTGATGGCCACCGACAGATTTTCGAGGACGAGATCCTGCTCCTGCCAGTAGCCGATGAACTGAGCCCCATAGGGGAGCGGCAACTCGAAGCCGAGATCGAGCACTTCCTGGGCGAGAAACGGCAGCGCCCGGTCGTAGATGACACGCTCACCGTCGACGAGAACGGGCTCGCCAAGCTCCCGATGCTCGAGCGATGCCACCAGATTCGAGTCCTCGTCCTGCTGGGCCTGCACCGGCGAGACCAGCAGACAGGCCAGCAGACAGGCGATTGCCGGGGACGCCCGCGAGGGGCAATTGCGAGCACCTGAGGGCGTGGCCGAGTGCGGCCTGATGGATCGCTGCCTTGAATGCATCTAGTCAGGCACCTCCGCAAATGCGGGATTGACGGCCGAGAGAGCCGAGCGCAACCGCGTGATGTAGTCCTCGGGAAACGACCAGATGACCTGAGTTTCCGCGGTACGCACGAGGCCCCGGTCTTCGGGTGGAAGACCGTAGAGCAGCGTCATGAGAACGTCGCTGCTGACCCAGGGGCTTTCCCGGAAATAGGCGTGGCCGTTGCCGGAGGTGCCGGCTTCGGCCTCGGTGACGTCGATGAGCTGGAGATTCGCGAATTCTTCGTCGAAGACCCGGGCGAGATGTGCGGCCCCTTCCTCGTCAACATCCTGTGCCACGATCTGGCCTGAACGATTCTTGCCGAAAGCGAACTTCGACAGGCTCAGGGCCTTGTCTCTGGTGGACTGGTAGATCGTCAGGGAATCCGGGATCCGGATGGCCCCGTCGAAGAGATAGCCGCCGAGGATATCGCGGTCGACATCGCTACCGACGAGGATCACGTTGCCCAGCTTGACCTGTGCATCCACCTCATCCGCATCCATGAAATACCCATACATGCCCAGGTCGGCCAGCATCCGGGTGACGACGCGGGTGCCTGCGCTGTAGCCCACGATATGGATCTTTTCCGCGTCCGTGTTCCGGGCCACGTGCAGAACGAGCGCGCGCAGCCGCCGCGCCGAGTTTGCGGCGTCTTCCAGGTCGGAGAAGTAGGCCAGCGTCTTGCTCGTGGACGGCCAGCTGTAGGCAATGAAAGCGCCGTCGTAGCCGAGGAAATGCCACAGCTCGGAGGCGACCAGGATCGGATTCTCGAACTCGACCTTGTAGCCGTGAACGTAGATGAAGACCTCGTTGCTGCGCGAATGGCTCAGTTCATCGTTGATGGCAGCGGCAAAGCGATCACCGGGCTTCGGACTGCGCTCGACCTCGCGGTTGAAGGGACTGATGGTCCCCTCCAGCGCACCATACTCCTGGATCGTGCTGATCTTGAGCGGGTAGTTGTCCGTGCGGTTCTTCAGGAGCGAGACGCGGCGGGCCTCCTCCCAGGTAATCGACTCGTCACGGCCGAGGGCGATGCGCGCGTGCCCGAGGCGGAGCATGTTGCCCCGGGTATCACTGTAATACTCGAATCTGTCGTCCTGCGTTGCCGGCGCGCGATCGGTGGCGTAGAGGATCGTCGGCAGGCTGCCGCGGCTGATCGGATCGTTGTCGATGAACGGGTCGAGGCGCCCCTCCTCGTACACGTCCGGCGCCGGCATGAGGAAGATCTGATTGCGCGCCGGCTTGCTCGCGCAGGCCACAAGGGCCAGCGCGAGCAGGGTGATCAGCGACAACCGGAGCCGACGCTTCATGCCGTTGAAATCAGGCCGGCGGGAAGGTCAGCAGGATGTCGCGGATGATGTCATCGATCAGCTGTTCGCGCTCTTCCCGGGTGCGGTTCTCCCGGACGTTGCCGGTGGCGAAGCCGTGATAGACCGGTTCCTTGCGCTTCACGTCGAAGATGTCGATGGCGACCTGACCTTCCGTGTACTGGCGCACGTCGACCTCGCGGGCCGGGTAGCCGTAGCCGTAGCCCCAGCCGTAGCCCCAGCGCGAGTAGCCACCGTGGAACGTCGAGGGGTAGGAATTCACCTTGATCTTATCCCGGGCGCCCACGGAGAAGGCGACGGCCATGTCCGCATCCTCGACGTTGTCGACCTTGCGGAACCCCTTCATGCTCATCTCTTCTTCGATATGGAACATGATGCGTCCCTGGATGAGCGGGTTCACGGGCGTCCCCTCGCCCTCCGCCATCGGCGTGTCATCGATCCAGGCCCAGGTGCGATAGTTGGTGAAGATGACTTCGGGGTTGTAGTCGAAGTCGGTCTTGTAGGGCGCCGAGGTGCAGCCGCCGAGCAGGGCGGCTCCCACGACTGCCAGAAGCATCCAGCGGTAGTTCATCGTTGTTCTCCAGTCCGTTCCTCAGATCGTCTCGCCATCAGCGGCGACGCCCACGCATACGCGCGCCACCGCCGCGGTTGTAGCCCCCGGCGGCCCGATGTGAATTATAGCGATTGTAGTTTCTCGTGCCGGTGTTGCGGGCCCGATATTGCCGGTCGAGGTTGCCATAATCACGCGTCGAGAGCGTGCTGCGCGCCTGGCTTCGATCGGCTCCGCCGCGGTCGACCGACTGCCAGGAACCATTGTTGTAGTTCGACCAGCCGCCGTCATCCCCGCGGCGATAGACGTTGCCGTTACGCGAGGCATAGAGATCGCCGTTCTCGCTTCTCCCGACCGTCGTGCGGCCATCCTCGCCCCGGATCGTCGTACCGGAGGCGCCGCCAGAGGTCTCGAAGTCCGTCCGACGGGTGTCTCCGGGGCCCCGGGACGTTGACCCGGTAATCGACTCTCCGTCCGGGTTCGTGATGGTCGTATTCCGGTCGCCGCCCCAGTCCTTCGAGACGTCGACGGTGCGCCCGTCCTCGCCGGTGATGCGTGCATCGTAGCCCTCGCGGTCGATCCGGCTCTGCGTCGTGCCCGTCCGGTCGCCGGCCTGGATCGTCCCGCTGCCGGTGATCTGGCCATCCTCGCGCACGCGGTTGCTGGTGCCCGTCACGCCGCGGGAGGTCTCGTAGTTGGTCGTCGCGCGGTTGCCGTCGTAGGTCGTCTCGCCGTGATACCAGCGGTCGCCGCGCTCGACGTAGCGATCCGCCCAGCCGCGGTTCTCGTCGAAGTCGTAGTACATGTTGCCCGCGGCAATGGTCCCGGTGCGCGGGTTGTAGGCGCCGCCCTGGCGATAGAACTCGTCGCTGTCCCAGGCCGACCAGCCGCGGGCGTAGCTGCCGGTCCGCGGGTTGTAGGCCGACATTGCCCTGGCGCCACCGTAGGGCCCGTAGACCGAGCCCACGCGGCCGAAGGTGCCGGTCGACGGGTTGTACCAGGAGCCGTAGCCGTAGCTGCGCGGATACCACCCGTAGTACGGATAGCCCCACGGGTAGAAGCCGTAGTAGGGCGGGTAGTAGTAGCCGGTGCCGAAGTAGAGGCCGACGCTGAAGTTCTCCGTGACCTGCTCGGTGACGCCGACGCCCACGTAGCTGCCGTAGTACCCGACACCATAGGCATAGGTGACGCTCGTGGTGCTCTGCGCCTCGCTCTGGGGCATCGTGTAGACGTAGGTGGTGTTGTGGTACGGGTCGCTCGACGGGATCGTGTAGATCTCCGAGGGCACCTCCGTCGCGACCGTCCACGGGCCCATGGGTGCGTCGGACAGGAACCAGACGGCGTTGTGGCAGAGGTAGTAGGTGTCACCCGCCTTGATGATCTGGTAGCTCGTATTGACGGCGCGCTCGAGGCTGGTGCCCTCGATCGACGTGAACTGGGGCGCGCCGGCGAACTCCACCTGGATGTCGGGCACGGCATCGACGCTGATCGTTGCCGTGCGCGGGATCTGGGCCTCGATGACCGCGGCGCGCGCATCGTCGGAGCCGGGTACGGAGGCCAGGACGTCTCCGCGCGGGTGACCGTCCGGGATGTAGGCGAAGTTCTCGGGCAATTGCTCGACCGGCGTCCAGTCACCCTGCAGATCCATCGTGGTGAACCAGCGCCCCGAGGTCAGGAAGTACCAGCCGTCCTGGTAGCGGAACAGGTCGGACTCGGTGTTCGCCACATAGGACATGCCGGCAGCCGGGATCACCTCGAGGTCCGGTTCCCCGTTGATGACGATGATCTCGGTGGGCTTCATGGCGATGAGGATCTCGGGCAGCGGCGCTGCCGGGCTGCGGGCCGGTAGGGCCTGCTTCACCTCTTCCCAGTTCTCGCCGTCCGGGAGCGCGTTGAAGGCCTCGGGCAGGCTCGTGACAAGCTGCCAGTCCGGATCCTCGAGCGAGGCGGTGATCATCCAGGCATCCTGGTTCCGTACGTACCAGCGCTCGCTGTCGGCATGCCAGAAGAGATCCCAGTTCGTGTTGATGACGAACTCGAGGCCGGTCTCCTCGATCGGCGCCTTGACCGGTTCGCCGTCGATGAACATGAGCGCCGCCGGCGTCGTCCGCACCAGAATCTGCGGCGGCTCGAAATTGATCTTCGTCGGCGGGCCCGGCCGGTAGTTCTTCGGCTCGAAGTCATCGGGCAGTGCGCGGATCACCGTATCGAGCGGCACCGCCTTGGGCGCGTTGGGGATCGCATCGAGGACGAGCTCCCGGATCGCTTCGGGTGGCGTCTCGTCGCCGATGATGTTCGAGTCGACCACCTTCTGGTCGTGGACGACCACCACGCGTTCAGCCCACTCGATGTCCGTGCTGGCCTCGATCTTCACCGAGCCGAACCAGACCTTGTCGGCGTCCTTCGTCTTGGCCTCCACGGCGACCCAGGCGGTCATCGACTCGTAGTCCTCCCAGGTGTCGATCTGGGGCATGTGGACGACGAGCGACCCATTGGGCGTATCGATGACGCGCGGATAGACGGGCGTGCCGACCGGAGTACCGTCGCCGGACGTCGCGGCAGCCGTCGAGGACCCGGACGGCGGAGAACCCCCGGTGCTGGACGACCCTCCCGACGGTGGCGACGACGCGCAGGCGATGAGAACGGTCGCGAGCGCGCCGGCGATGATCGGTTGCGTGAACCTCATGAGCCCTCCCAACGTGGGCCGTGCAAACAGGCGCGTATCATCCCATCGACCGCGGGATGCCGCCAGCGGCTCTTGGCCAGGGCGGCGGCGTTTTGCGACCATGGCCCGGTCGCTCAAGCATCGCGCTGCGCCGAAGGGTCCTCTCATATGCGGCAACGAATACTGCTTTCCCTGGTCCTGCTGGCCTGCGCCGCTCCCGGCTTCACCCGGGACAAGACCGACGTCATCCAGCTCCTCAACGGCGACCGCATCACCGGCGAGATCAAGAAACTCGAGTACGGCAAGCTGCGCTTCAGCACCGACGCGATGGGTACGCTGAATATCGAATGGGACGAGATTGCCTTCATCGATAGCGACTATGCGTTCGAATTCGAACTGACGTCGGGCGATCGCTATTTCGGCACCCTTGAAGCGGCCGAAACGCCGCAGCGTGTCGGCATCGGCATCTCGGGCCAGATGGCCGAGTTTGCCAATGAACGGGTCATCCGCATCGATCCGATCGAAGACCAGTTCTGGGATCGCCTGACCGGCTCTCTGTCGCTGGGCTACAACTACACCAAGGCCAGCGACGTCACCCAGTTCAGCTTCTCCTCCTCGGCGACCTATCGTGTCCAGGATGTGGCGACGACGCTGGATATCAGCTCAATCGTGACGGTGGACTCCACCGAACGCCGAACCAACCGCGAGAACATCTCGCTCCAGCGGCAGCGATTCCGGGGCAAGCGCTGGTTCACTTCCGTCATCGGCTCGGTCGAACGCAACGACGAGCTGGGCCTGAACGCCCGAACCAGCATCGGCATCGGTGGTGGGCGCTACCTCGTGCAGTCGAACATCTCCGAGTTCGCGCTCTACGGCGGCATCCAGGCCAACCGGGAAGTGCTGACCGGAGATGTCGACAGCCAGAGCAACGTCGAAGGACTCGCCGGCGTAAGCTACAAGCGCTACATCTACGACGATCCCAGCGTGGACATCTCGACCTCGCTCGAGACCTACCCGAGCTTGAGCGATCGCGGCCGCATCCGCGCGGAGCTCAACGCGCGCATCCGCTACGAGGTCATCGACGATCTGTTCCTCGACCTCACGCTCTACGACAGCTACGACAGCGATCCACCGTCCGGCGTCGATTCGACCAACGACTATGGCATCGTGACCTCCTTGGGTTGGTCCTTCTAGCGCTGGCGCGTGACACGAGGCACCATAACCAACCCCGGAACCGCACCGGAAAGCACGGGATACCGACATGAAGCGAACCGCAAACACCCTCACGGTCCTCGGCCTGGCCTTCGCCATGTCCGTGACGGCCAAGCCCTTCGTCTATCCAGCGGACGGTCAGACGGCCGAGCAGCAGGGCAAGGACGAATACGAATGCTCACAGTGGGCAACAGGGCAGACGGGCTTCGATCCGACCGCGCCCCAGCAGACCGCATCGGCGCCACCACCGCAGCAGCGTCGCGGCGGCGCCGTGCGTGGCGCGGTCGTCGGCGCCGCCGTCGGTGAGATCGTCGACGACGACTGGGAAGACGGAGCCAAGGCGGGCGCACTCCTCGGCGGCGTGCGTCAGAGTCGTCGCAACCGTCAGCAGCAGCAGGCCCATAACCAGGCGCAGCAGCAGGCAGCAGGCCAGCAGCAGGCGGCGGTCGACAGCTACTACAAGGCCTGGGGCATCTGCCTCGAGGGCCGCGGCTACACGGTGGGATGAAGACGATGAAGCGAATCACGGCAATCATGCTGGCGGCGGGACTGCTCTTCGGTACCGCGGCGCAGGCCG
>JBCCZC010000319.1:0-6778 GCA_039188505.1 Pseudomonadota bacterium
CACAGGGAGAGGATCAGCTCGAACCCGCCGGGCCTATCGAAGCGCCGCATGTCGCCCTCGATCCACTCGAGCTCGACGCCGGCTGCGGCCGCCCGCGCTCGACCCTGGTCCAGCAGGGTGCGGCTGAGGTCGACGCCCGTGACCGCCAGGCCGGCCTCGGCGAAGGGCACCGCATGGCGGCCAGGGCCGCAGCCCAGGTCGAGGACGCGCGCGACCGGAATGCCCGCCAGTGCGATGATGGCCGGCAGCTCCTCCGCCGCACGGGCGAAGGTCTCGGGATGGAACATGCAGTCGCCGAATAGCGCCCAGAAGCGGTCGTCGTCGTACCAGTCCGTCGCGGTCATGGCGGTCCTCGTTCTCCTCATCGCCGGGCTGGGAGCGGGCTGCTCCACCGTCGGCTACTACTCGCAGGCCGTGTCCGGCCACGTCGATCTCACGCTGCGTCGAACGTCGATCGACAAGCTGGTGGACGATCCGGACACAGATCCGGCGCTGCGCGAGCGGCTCGAAAGCGTACAGGATATCCGCGCCTTCGCCATCGACGAGCTGGATTTGCCCGACTCGGGTAGCTACACGGACTTCGCGGATCTCGAGCGCGATGTCACCGTCTGGCTTGTGACCGCCGCGCCCGAGCTGTCCCTCGAGGCTTACCGGTGGTGCTACCCGTTCGTCGGCTGTCTAAGCTATCGCGGCTACTTCAAGCGTGCTGCCGCCAGGCAGCTCGCCGAAGATCTCGAGGCGGACGGCTACGAAACGGCCCTGTCCCCCGCGATCGCGTACTCGACGCTCGGATTCATGGATGACCCCGTGCTCAATACGATGCTCGCCTACGACGATCTCGAACTCGCCGGCCTGATCTTCCACGAGCTGGCCCATGAGCTGGTCTTCGTCCGCGGCGACGCCCGGTTCAACGAGTCCTTCGCGTCGGCGGTCGAGAAGCTTGGAAAGGCGCGCTACGCGCAGGCCCGGGCGCTGCAGGTCGATCCGGATGCGGCGGCCCGGTCCGCTGCGCGCGAGGCCGATTTCCTGGCGCTGCTGCTGGCGACGCGGGCGGCGCTCGATGAGATCTACCGGTCCGAGGATCCGGACGACCGGAAGCGTGAGCGCAAGGCCGCCGCGCTCGCCGCGCTGCAGGGCGAACAGGCCGGGTTCAAGGCGCGCTGGGACGGCTATGCGGGCTACGACCACTGGTTCGCCCCGGAGCCTCCCAACAACGCCCGGCTGGCCCTGCTGTCGACGTACCAGCTGGATGTTGCCGCCTTCGAGGCGCTGTTCGCGGCGTCCGGCGGAGATTTTGCGGCCTTCTACGTCGCCGTCGAAGCCCTGGCCGACCTCCCCGAGGACGAGCGCCGGGCGCGCCTGGACGCGCTTGCTCCGCCCTGAGGCCTATGTCATGTTACGCCGCTCCCGCAGCCAGCGATCACCGTCCCCCGTGACCCCGATGTTCCGACTCATTCCGGCCCTGGGCCTGCTGCTTCCGGCCGCGGTATCGGCGGCTGACGTTTGCACGGTCGATGCCGGGCCGTGGGAGCCCTGGCCCGACCCCGGCGGTGGGCAGGTGGCCGTCGACGCCGCGTCCGCTGACCTCAGCGATCCGGACGTGGCGGTGCTCGAGGGTGGGGTGGTGATCCGCGACGTCACCCAGGAGGTCACGGCCGACTCGATCCGCTACCTGCGCGAGGACGATCGGGTCCAGGCTGCCGGCGGCGTCACCTATCGCACGAGCGAGCTCGCGCTCGAGGCCGAGAGCGCCGACATGTCCCTGGCGACGGAGACGGGGGCGCTCGACGACGTCGTCTATCGGATCCGCGAGGGCAACGGGCAGGGGGACGCGACGGTGATGGAGCTCCTCGGGGAGGACCGGTCCCGGCTGGAGGATGTCCGATTCACTACGTGCCCGATCGACGATCCGGACTGGACGCTCGAGGCCGAGGAGATGACGATCGACCAGGCCGAGGGTCGGGTGGACGCGCGGGGCATGCGCCTGCGCTTCAAGGACGTCACCCTGCTGGCGCTGCCCCGGGCGAGCTTCCCGCTTGACGACCGGCGCAAGTCGGGCTTCCTGCTGCCGACCGTCGGCTCCTCGAACGACAACGGCTTCGACCTCGCCGTGCCGTACTACTGGAACATCGCGCCGAACCGGGACGCGACCCTCATCCCCCGGATCGTCACCGACCGCGGCGGCATGCTCGGTCTGGAGTACCGCTACCTGACGGACAACAGCTACGGCGAGCTCAGCGGCGCTTACATGCCGGACGACGACCTGGTGGATCGCCACCGCGGTGAGGCCCGCTACCGCCACGCCACCCGGTTCAACGACACGCTCCGCCTCGACGTGGACTTCCGGCACGTCTCTGACGCCCAGTACTACGAGGACTTCGGCGGCAGCCTGACCATTGCCTCGCAGAGCTTCATCCGCTCCGTGGCGACCCTGAGCGGTCGCGGGAGCTGGTGGAGCGGCGCGCTCATGGCCGATGCCTACCAGACGATCGATGCCGAGATCGGCCCGGGATCGGAACCCTACGATCGCCTGCCGCGCGGCTGGTTCCGCGGCCTGCTGCCGGTCGCCGGCAACGTCGATTTCCGCATCGACGCCGAGGCCATCAACTTCGCCCGCGACATCGGCGTCGAGGGGGCGCGGGTCGACCTCTATCCGCGCTTCGAGGCCCCGGTCTACCGGCCCGGCTGGTATGTCCTGCCCTCACTGGGCGTGCGCTACACGGCGTACGATCTCGAGCGCAACACGCTGACGGGTGACGATTCCCCGTCGCGAACGACCGGCATCGCGAGCGTCGAGAGCGGGCTCATCTTCGAGCGTCGCACCGGCAGCGGTCGGCTGCAGACGCTCGAGCCCCGGGCCCACTACCTCTATGTGCCGTTCGAGAGCCAGGACGATATTCCCCAGTTCGACACCGCGGAGCTGACGTTCGGCTTCGACCAGCTCTTCCGGACCAACCGCTTCACCGGCGCCGACCGCCAGGCCGACGCCAACCAGCTCGGCCTGGGCGTGACGACCCGGATCTTCGATGACGGCTCGACGCGGGAGACGCTGACGGCCAGCCTCGGAACCATCGTCTATTTCCGCGATCAGAGAGTGCAGCTGGCGGGGCAGCCCGAGGCGGACGACGACACGTCGCCAATCGTCGCGGAACTGACCTGGCGGCCCTCGGACCACTGGCGCACGAGCTTCGGGTTCCAGTACGACCCCGAGGACGACGAGTTCGACCAGACGAACGTCGCGCTGCAGCGGCGTCTGGACGGCGGCGGCGTATTGAACTTCGCCTACCGCCGGCGGGAAGACATCGTGCGGCAGGTGGATGCGTCCGTCTACTGGCCCATCAACGAGCGCTGGAGCGCCGTGGGCCGGTTCAACTATTCATTCCTCGATGACGAGGACCTGGAGACACTGCTGGGTTTCGAATACGAGAGCTGCTGCTGGGCGGTCCGAGTCCTGGGCCGGCGTTACCTCCGCAACCAGGAAGGCGACAAGCGCAACAGCATCCTCTTCGAACTGGAACTCAAGGGCCTGGGCGCGCTGGGCCGCAACACGGAGCGCGTACTGGAACAGTCGATCATCGGCTATCGTAGTCAGACCGGAATCTGAGCAATGGCAATGCTGAACCGAATTCTCCTGGGTCTCGCGACCCTGACCCTGCTGGCCGGCGCGGCCGGCGCACAGACCACCCAGCCCGTCGAGAGCATCGTCGCGATCGTCGAGGAGGACGTCATCCTGCGGAGCGAGCTGGACCGTTCCATGGCCCGCGTGCTCGGCCAGTTCCGCAGCCAGGGGCGGCAGCTGCCGCCGCGGGACGTGCTCGAGCGCCAGGTCCTCGATCAGCTCATCATGATCCGGCTGCAGCTGCAGCGCGCCGATGCGACCGGGATCCGCATCAGCGATCAGGAGGTCGACGACGGGATCGGACGGATCGCGAGCCAGGCCGGCATGAATCCGGACCAGCTGCGCCGCACGATCCTCAACGAGGGCATGAGCTGGAGCGAGTTCCGCCGCGAGATGCGGGACGAGATCATGACCCAGCGGCTGCGGCAACGGATCGCTAACTCACGCGTGAACATCACGGAGACCGAGGTCGACATCTTCCTCGCCAGCCAGCAGATGGACGCCGGCGAGTACCGCCTGTCGCATATCCTCATCAGCGTGCCCGAGGGCGCGTCGCCCACGCAGGTGCAGGCCGCCCGCGAGAAGGCGGATACCGTCTTCCTCGAGCTCGACGAGGGCAAAGACTTCGCCACTGCCGCCATCACCTACTCCGATGGCCAGCAGGCGCTCGAGGGCGGTGATCTGGGCTGGCGTAGCTTCGATCAGCTGCCGGCCGTATTCGGCAACATGGTCAGCGATATGGAGAAGGGCGACGTGTCGCGACCGGTCCGCAGCGCAGCCGGCTTCCACATCATCAGGATCGCGGACCACCGGGATCGGGCGATCAAGATGGTCGAGGAGTACAACGCCCAGCACATCATGATCGAGGTGAGCGAACTCGTGACCGCCGCCGAGGCCATGGACATGGCCAACGACATCCACGGTCGCATTCTCGACGGCGAGGATTTCGGCGAGCTGGCGCGCCAGTTTTCCGATGACACCAGCTCTGCGAATCTCGGCGGCGATATGGGCTGGTTCCAGCCGGATGCCTTCGGGCCCCGTGTGCGCCAGGTCCTGGACGCCCTTGCCGACGACGAGCTGAGCCAACCGTTCCAGAGCAACATCGGCTGGCACATCCTCAAGAAGGTCGGCGAGCGCGAGCAGGATCGGACCGACGATTTCCTGCGTTCGCAGGCCCGCGAAAACATCCGGACGCAGAAGGCGCAGGAGGAGATCGAACTGTTCCTGCGGCAGATGCGCGACGAGGCCTACATCGAATACCGCGTCTGACGCCGTGGCGGCGACGCCGCGGCTCGCCATCACGCCGGGCGAGCCGGCCGGCATTGGCCCCGAGATCGTCGTCCGCGCCCTCGAGGAGCGCGGCGCCGATGGTCTGGTGGTGATCGCCGATCCGGGACTCATGAACCGGGCTGCCAAGCGGGCGGGCAGTGCCCTGCGCTTCGGGTCCGGCGGCGTGGCCTGCGAGCCCGTGGCGCTCGCTGCAGCTGAGCGGCCCGGCACCCTCGACGCTCGTAACGGTGGCTATGTCGTGGCGACGCTCGAGCGGGCCGTTGACGGCTGCATCAGCGGCGCCTGGTCGGGCCTCGTTACCGCGCCGGTTCACAAGGGCATCATCAACGATGCCGGCATCCCCTTCACCGGTCACACCGAACTTCTCGCCGAACGCACCGGTGCAGAACAGGTTGTCATGATGCTCGCGGCGGGGCCCCTCCGGGTCGCGCTGGTCACCACCCATCTCAGCCTTGCCGAGGTCCCGGCGGCAATTACTCGCGAGCGCGTGGAGCGCGTTGTTCTGGTGGTGGATCGGGATCTACGCACGCGCTTCGGCATCGAGCGCCCCCGGATCTCCCTCTGCGGGCTCAACCCGCACGCCGGCGAGGGCGGACACCTTGGCCGGGAGGAGATCGAGATCATCGAGCCGGCCTGCGATGCGCTGCGGAACCGGGGCATCGACCTGGTCGGTCCGCTGCCCGCCGATACCGCCTTCACGCCGCGTGCGCTCGAGGGCGTCGACGCCGTCGTCGCCATGTACCACGACCAGGGGCTCCCGGTCCTCAAGCACGCGGGATTCGGCACGGCCGTGAACGTCACCCTCGGCCTGCCGATCGTGCGCACGTCGGTCGACCACGGCACGGCGCTCGACCTTGCGGGGACCGGCAAGGCCGATCACCGGTCGCTACTGGCGGCGCTGGACCTCGCCCGCACGCTGGCCGGCGGCTGACCGTGAGCCATCGTCCGCGGAAGCGCTTCGGGCAGAACTTCCTCCACGACCGGCACGTGATCGGTCGAATTGCCGCGGCCATCGACCCGCAGCCGACAGACCGGATCGTCGAGATCGGGCCGGGGCAGGGTGCCCTGACCCGTGAACTCGTCGGGCGCTGCGACCTCGCGTTGATCGAGATCGACCGGGATCTTGCCGCCGCCCTGCGCGCTGAACCCGGCTTTGCGGACGTGCCCGTGATCCAAGAGGACGTGCTGAACGTCGATCTTGAGACGCTCGGGGAGAACCTGCGCCTCGTCGGCAATCTGCCCTACAACATCTCCTCGCCGATCATCTTCTGGGCGCTCGCCGCGGCCGACCGCGTGCGCGACATGCACTTCATGCTGCAGAAGGAGGTCGTCGACCGGCTCGCTGCGGCGCCCGGCAGCAAGACCTTCGGGCGCCTGTCGGTGACGGTTCAGTACCGGTGCGAGGTGGTGCCGATCCTGAAGGTGCGCCCCGGCGCGTTCTTTCCGCCCCCGAAGGTGGACTCGGCCGTGGTGCGGCTGATCCCGCGGCCGCCGTCACGCGAGGCGGTGAAACCGGAGCGGCTCGAGCAGGTGGTCCGGCAGGCCTTCGCCCAGCGACGCAAGACGCTCGGCAACGCGCTGAGGGGCGTGCTCGACCGGGACCTTATCGCGGCCTGTGACGTGGATCCCGGGGCGCGGGCCGAGACGCTCTCGGTCGATGACTTTGTCAGGCTGGCGAACGCTCTTCCAGCCGGGTAGGACCCCGCTGTAACCCCCCCACTCGGTCCCAGCCGGCCCGCCAGCGAAGCTGTCGGTCGTTCAGGGCTGCGACGCATGCGTCGCTGACCGCCCTTCACCCTCCACGAGGGGGGAAGAGAGTGCCTTCGGCGACGTCGACACCTTCTCCCCTAACCGCAGGGGGGATCGCGG
>JBCCZC010000320.1:0-6758 GCA_039188505.1 Pseudomonadota bacterium
GGCGATTTCTCCGGCATCAATCGGCTGGTATTCGTCTTCAACCATCTCTTCGCGGACCAGAAGTTCATGACGATCTTCTCGCTGCTCTTCGGTGCGGGCATTGCCCTGGTCGCCGAGCGGGCCGAGGCGAGGGACCGGTCGCCAACGGGATTGCACTACCGCCGCATGTACTGGCTGCTGGTGCTCGGCGCGATCCACGCCTACCTGCTCTGGTACGGCGACATCCTGGTGATCTACTCCCTCTGCGGTCTGGTGGTCTACTGGTTCCACCGGCGGCGCCCGACCACCCAAATCGTGATCGGCCTTCTCATGCTCGCGGTCAGCTCGGCGGTCTATTTCCTGTTCGGCAGTTCGCTCCCAAACTGGCCGGAAGAGGCGCGTGAGGGGATGCTGGAGGGGTGGGCGCCGAGTGCGGAGCTGATCGCCGCCGAGCTCGCGGCCTATCGCGGCAGCTGGAGCGATCAGTTCGCCGAGCGTGCGCCGACGGCGGCAGAATTCCACACGGTCGTCTTCCTCGTCTGGGGCTTCTGGCGCGCGGGCGGCCTCATGGTCCTGGGGATGGCCCTCTATCACTGGGGGTTCTTCAGCGCGCAGTTCCAGCCGGCCCGCTATCGGTGGCTGGCTGCGGTGGGCCTCGGCCTGGGGTTACCGATCGTTGCCATCGGCCTCTGGCAGCACGAGGCCCACGGCTGGTCCTTTGAGTATTCGTTCTTTCAGGGCGCGCAATTCAACTACTGGGGCAGCCTGCTGGTCGCCGTCGGCTACACGAGCCTGGTCATGCTCTGGTTCCAAAGCGGCCGCCTTGTCGCCCTGAGGCATCGTCTGGCGGCGGTCGGGCGTATGGCCTTCAGCAACTACATCGCCCAGACGCTGATCTGCACGACGCTCTTCTACGGCTTCGGTCTCGGCTGGTTCGGTCACGCCGAGCGCTGGCAGCAGATGATCGTCGTGCTGTGCGTCTGGATGCTGCTGCTGGTCTGGTCTCCCTGGTGGCTGGCGCGCTTCCGCTTCGGTCCACTCGAATGGCTCTGGCGCACGCTGACGTACGGTCGCCTGCAGCCGCTCCGGAAAACGGGGGCTGCAGGCGCTTAGCATCCCGCTTCAGGCGGGTGATGCCGGCATAAAGGAACTCTTCCGCAGGAGTGCGGCGGAGATCAGGGTGATCAGCACGCCGACGGGGAAGATCTCGAGGAAGGTGATCGGCAGGCGGAAGAGGGGATTGGCATAGGTTTCCTTCATGCCCTCCATCTCCGCGACCTTCGCGTGCAGCTCAGCGCCGGTCATGCCGTTGGCCTCTTCCTCGGCGATGATGGCCGCGGTGTACTGATCGATGAACGCGTAGTCGGTGGACGCGAGATAGGCCTCCCAGACGCCGACGTAGATCACCCCCGCCACCGCGGCGATGCCCAGGCCGACGAGCGTCGCCTTGCCGAAGGTGATGACACCGCCCTGTTCCTGATCCCGGTAGCGCTTGATCCCGATGAAGATGAGCGATAGGGCGACCAGCATGGTCAGATAGCCAAGCCACTCGGGGAAGGTGGCGGTGTCGGTGCCGTCGAGAACGCTCACGCCGACCACGGTGCTACCGATGACGATGGCGCCTGAGATCGTGCCGTAGATGAGTGCGGTGCGGTGCATTTCGATTCCTCCTGCTTGATCCGTTCGACGCCCTGAACGCTACGATTTCTGCGGTCACCCGCCATCACCCGAACGGGTGAATCTGTTGAAATCACCCGTCCTAACGGTGAGTCAAGGGATGAGCCGCAGCTCTCTGGCCTTCTGGACGGCCTGCGTCCGCCTCGAGACGTCGAGCTTGTCGTAAAGATGGGCAACGTGGGTCTTCACCGTGTTCTGGGACACGAACAGCTTGGCCGCAATTTCCTTGTTCGAGTGTCCTTCGGCGAGGAGCGTCAGCACTTCGTACTGCCGATCGCTGACGCCGAGTGCCTCCTGAGCCTTGGCGTTCTTTTCGAAGGCCGGAGCCGGCGTTCCGCGCGTCAGTCGTTGCCCCGCCCAAACGCCGAGCGCGGCAAAGGCAATGGCGATCAGCACGACGTAGACCTCGCCGCTCAACGAGCGGATCGAATACTGGAAATCGAGCCACTGGAGCGCGGCCGCCGCCAGCGCGAGCGCGATGCCATAGAAGATGATGGATCGGTTCATCGCGGAGAATCTTAGCTCAGGCAGCCGGTCGGGCTGAGCCCGGCCGCGCGCCAGCGGCGTGGTGTGGAGACTTCTTCACCCCGGCGCTGCTATGGTTCGGCGCACTTCAGATCACGGAACGCCCATCATGGCCCATCGTCTCCTGCTCGCACTGGTGCTCATCTCCGTCGCCGCAGCAAGCCACGCCCAACGGACCGCGAAGCCCGTCCTCCTGGGCAAGCACTGGGTCGCCATCACCGGCAAGCCGCAGGGCGCCACCGCCGGAGCCGCCATGTTCCAGCGCGGCGGCAACGCCGTCGATGCGGCTGCGGCCATGCTCGCCGTGACCTCTACGATGTGGGACGTGCTCGGCTGGGGTGGCGAGACGCAGGCGCTGATCTACAACCCCAAGACGGGCGAGATCAAGGGCATCAACGCCCTCGGCATGGCGCCGACCGGTGCCACGCCGGCGTATTTCCAAGAGCAGGGGATGATCTACCCTCCCGAGTTCGGTCCCCTGGCCGCGGTCACGCCGGGGACGCCGGGAGGACTCATGGTCATGGTGGCGGAATGGGGTCAGCTGAGCCTCGCCGAGGTGCTGGCACCGGCCATGCAGATGGCGGCGGGCTACCCCATCGAAGCCTCCCAGGCCGCCAACATCGCCCGGCGGCAGGAGATCCTGGCCCAGTGGCCGGATTCGCGGCGGGTCTTCCTGCCTCACTACGATCCCGATGATCCGACGAAGCCCGCGGGCCCCGGCCCGGGCGAGATTTTCAAGCAGCTCGACCTGCTCGATACGCTCGAGAAGCTGGTCGAGGCGGAGGCCGAAGCCCTGGCCGCTGGCAAGGACCGCAAGGAAGCCATCTACGCCGCTTACGATCGCTTCTACCGGGGCGATATCGCGGACGAGATCGTGCGCGCCACGCAGGAGCATGGCGGCCTGATCACGAAAGAGGACCTCGCCAGCTGGGACGTGAAGATCGAGGAGCCGGTCAGCGTCAGCTATCGCGGGATCGACGTTTACAAGCTGACGACCTGGACCCAGGGGCCGGTGCTTCTCCAGACGCTGAACCTGCTCGAGGGCTTCGACCTCAAGGGCATGGGCTACAACAGCGCGCGCTATATCCACACCCTCTACCAGGCCATGAACCTGGCCTATGCCGACCGCGACTTCTACTACGGCGACCCGTACGTGCCCCCCGCGGAGCCCGTTGCCGGGCTGCTGTCGAAGGACTATGCGGCCGAGCGCCGCAAGCTGATGCCCGCTGATTCCAACCTCGTCGACCTCAAGCCTGGCGATCCGTACCGGTTCCAGCGTGGTGACAATCCCTTCGAGGCGTTGCGCCAGCAGTGGACGCCGATTCCGCCGGCTGCCGAAGCGGAAGGCGAGGAAGGGTTTCAGCAGGCGAATCTCATGAGCCACGAGGAGAGCTTCATCGCCGGAACGACTGCCATCCAGGCGGCCGACAAGGAAGGCTGGGTGGTATCGATCACGCCTTCCGGCGGCTGGATCCCCGCCTTCGTCGCAGGCCGCACGGGCGTTGGCCTGAGCCAGCGGATGCAGAGCTTCGTCCTCGACGAGCGGCTGAATCCCTACAACGTCGTCCAACCGGGCCAGCGCCCGCGCGTGACGTTGACGCCGAGCATGGCGCTGAAGGACGGGAAGCCGTTCTTCTCCTTCTCGATCCAGGGTGGCGACCTCCAGGACCAGAACCTACTCCAGTTCTTCCTCAACATGGTCGAGTTCGACATGAACGTGCAGCAGGCGGCCGAGGCGCACAACGTGCACAGCTTCCAGATGCAGAGCTCCTTCGGCGCCCACCAGGCCGAGCCGGGCAAGCTCCGCGTGACCTTCGAGATCTCGCCCTACGACCGGGCGCGGCTTGCCGAGATGGGCTATGACGTCGAGGTCGTGGAGCGGACCTACAACCCGAGCATGGGCATCTGGTTCGACCACGAGGAAGGCGTCATGCACGGCGGCGCCTCCGACTACGGCGACGACTACGGCATTGCTTGGTAGATGGGCACCGCGGTACGGCCGTTAGCGCTACTGCGGCGGCCTCTGAACGAGCGCCTCGCCTCGATCCTCCTCGTTGAATAGCGCCGCTATTCGCCTCGGACGATCGAGCCGATGCACGCGCCCAGAGTCCACCTCGCTACGCGCCAACGACCGCACCGCGGCGCCAATGCTCCGGCTCGGTCAGGTGCACTCGATGGGTCTGGTTCGGCTAATGCGGCCGACCCTGGGCGGCGACACCGGGCGATTTCGCTCGTTGAATATCGCTACGCGCTGGTCGGCTTTGGGTTCGGCGCTTCTTTCGCTGCGCGAAAACCGCACCACCAGTTGAGGGTCTTTTAGCCTCAAACGGCATCTACGTGGTGTCTGGACTTGACACGACACGACACGAGACCCGGGACGCGGTCCTGATTGATTCAGGATGAGACTGGAAAGAGTAGCGCGGAGCGACGGGAAGCCTTGCAAGTGTGCAGGTACAGCAACCTCAATGCGTTCAAGCGCCGGTTGCTTAGGGCCACCACCTGCTCCACCCGCAGGCCAAGCTCAGAGGCACAACAACAGATCGTTGAAGACTTCGGTTTGATCGTAGCGGCGCGCGCACGCGCCGAATGCTCGAAGCAGCTCTCCCAACGGCGGGATCGAGCGACGCTCGGCGTCCTTTCGGAGCAGGGCGTGCTGAAGCGGAATCAAGGGGTGCGCCGGGGAAAGCTCCTGAGCGAGATCCATGAGGATTCGACCGTGCTTCGTGTTGCTTTCGACGTAGCGATAGATCCCTTCGTTCGTGATAGCGAGTTCCGCAATTCGTTCCCGAGCACGAGCGTCATCGGTGGGCGCACGGTAGGCATCGAAAGCCGCCTCCGTGTCCCCCGCATACACAAGCTCCAACACGGAAGGTTCCGGGCGCGGCGGGAGTGGGCTCCATTCGCCGTCCACAGAACGGCGCTCCAGCCTGCCGCCAGCCCCCGCACGGAGCCCCGTATGCAGCCCCCCGCTCCAGCCCTCACGCCCAGGTGAGAGCAGGTCGGATCCGAGTCCAGTCACGGTGGCCTCGTAGCCCGAAGCACTAGTTTCGAGTGTGAGCGTTCGGTGCGCATCGAACGCGAAGCGACCCGTCGGCAGCCAGCTCGTTGTCAGCTCATCGGGAGCTTCAAGAGGACGAAGCGCGGATTCGAGCGCCGGATCCCGGCCGGTCTCCCAGTCATCGAACGTTGGGATCACCTGGCGCACCGGGACCAGGCGCGAACGGCCGCCGGCGCCACCTGGGCTGTGCATCAATCCGTTGGGAACCCGAATTTCAAGGCCCGAATGATGGAGCGTGAAGGGCCGCGCGTCCGTGGTTAGATGCGCCCGATCCCCGGGCTCCTCACCGACGACCATGGCCCCTGCTCGACGCTCCAAATCGGAGGCTGCGACCACGGCAGCGGAATAGGTGCCTCGGTCGACAAGCACGCGGAGCGCCGCGGAGCCTCGTGTCTGTGGGGACGATGCGAGCAACTGAACAAGCGCGACGTGCGCGTACGGGTTGCCCCCAGGATTGTCACGAAGGTCGACGATGACGGGGCCCTCTCGCGCCTCCCCGGCCGCAGCGAGCGCGTCGCTCAGGACCTGAGCCAGTGAGAGGTCGACAAAGGACGATGCACGTGCAACCCGAACGTAGACCCCTGCGTTGTCAGGGAGGAGTTCGTACCAGACGTCTCCTCGGTCGGTGCGACGGTAGCGGGGAAGCTCGTCTTCGGCGAGCAGGCCGCTCACCGGGAGGCGTTCGCGGTAGTCTTCGTAGCTCACCCGTGGAAGAACGAGCTCCACCACCTCGCCACTGATCCGCTCGATCTGCAGCGCGACCTTCGATGGCGACCCGGTCACTCCGGCGTGGTGCAAGAGGCCCGGGCTTCGGAGCACGCGAGGCGCCTGGTCGCGGAACCCGCTTTCGGTCGGCGAGCTGACGAAGGGCCGAATGCGCTTGAGGACTTCTGCCGTGGTCACACCATCAAAGGCGAGCACTCGCGCGTGCACGTCTTCGTGGTCGGGCGCGGCCAGGAGCCTCACTTCGCCTTCGAATAAGGCCAATTCCATTCGAAGGATGCCGAAGATCTCATACCTCGCAGCAAAGGACGTATGCGGGTCTCGCAAGCTCATCACCACTCTCACGAAGTTCGCCAGGACGCCTTCCCGTGAAAGCTGACCAGCGCCATGCTGCTGGATGGCAGTTCGAGCGAGAGCGACCGCCTCATCGAAGGCTTCCGGGTTTGCGTTTCTGAAGGGTGCAGGGTGCTCGAGCCGTAGGATTTGCTCGAGTCTGTCAAGATCTTCGTTGTATCGTTCCGCCGGAGTCATGGTGGATGACCGAGCCGCGAAGAACGCCTTTTCCCCCAGGTAGAGGACGGCAACGAGTGCAGCAAGCGCCAGGAATGGCCTCAGACCAAAACGCCACAGGACGCTGATCGTTCGGCCTACAGCCGAATTCAGTTCGGTCTCGTTCTTCACGTCGATGAACGAGATAGACCCAAAGAGGGCTCGCCAGGTGAGCTGGGCACGTGACGAGGATTCATCGGCTCTCTTGCTCTTGCCCAAAACACCGGAAGCCCGCTCGTGCCAAGCC
>JBCCZC010000321.1:0-6753 GCA_039188505.1 Pseudomonadota bacterium
GCCTTCGGCCCGATCGATCAGGGTTGCGCCCTGGAGTCCCGCGATGAACAGCTGCGCGAGCTCGGCAGGTGTGACGCCTTGCAGCGATGTCTCGCTCGTTGCAAACAGCTTCTCGAGCCATTGCTCGTTCAACCGGAAGTAGCCGCGCAGGGCTCGCTGGCCCGCGTCATCGAGGGACGTGAGCTCCGCAGCCATCATGCCGCAGAGGCAGATGTCGCCGTTCTGAACGGCGGCCTCGTAGACGTCGATGAAGGCGTCGAGCCGCTCGATCGGCGTCGCGTGCTCGCTGTCGATCCGGGCAAGAATCGCCTCGAAATCGGTTGAGTAGCGGCGAATCACGGCCTCCGCAAGGTCGTCCTTGGTCCGAAAGTGATAGTGCACGCTCGAGGACTTCACCCCGACCTCGTCGGCCAGGGTCCGGAAGCTCACGCTGCCAAGACCGCTGCCCTTGATGGCGCGGGTGGCGACTGCCTCGATCTGGTCTCGTTTTGCCGACATGGAATGCGTGCCTCTCGTAACGTTCAAGCACAGTCTATCTATCACTAGGTAGATTGTCAACTCCTGACCAGGAGGTGTCGCAGCCGCAGCCGTCTGCTGGCTAGTGCCCATTCAGAAACGATGGGCACCAGAGCGGCGCAGGGAAGCGCAGCCAAGGCGGCTCGGTGTGATTTTCGCGCAGCGAAAAAAGCGCCGGGTCCGTGGCGATCAGCGCGTGCGAACCGATGAGGAATTCGAAAACTACGGGCTTGCAACGACCAGGGGTGGCCGTTTTCGGACGAAGCCTAGAACGCCACGCTTGTTCCCGTCGCCAGAGACTCCATTGGACGAAACAGCTCGAAAACGCGCGGTGCGCCGTAGAGCGACGGTCCGACTGCCAGCTCGAGCCGGAGATCGTGCACCGCGACGGCCTCTCCGTTCACGATGGGCGGGCGGAACCGCGCCTCTGAGCGGAAGATCCGCGGCGCGTAGTAGTCAACCGGACCGGCCATCGGGCGCGTCAGCGCCGCGCGTCGGACCCGTCCGTCATGCGTGATGTCCACCTCGAAACCGAATTCCTGGACCACGCTGACGACCTTCACCGGGTCCTTGAAGGTCTGCGTGCGGACGAGCTCGGGCTTGGCGAGACGCACCAGCCAGGATTCGACCTGCGCGGCGTCTGCCAGCTCCCACGCTTTCCGATACTCCCGGACGGCCCAGCGCTCGTAGGAGAAGATCATCATGAGATCGCCCAGCTCGACCCGCGCCGCGATCCGCTCGTCCGGAGAGAACACGTCGGGATTGGCGTCCATCAGCGCCAGGGCGCGTTCCGTTTCCCCGATCGATCGGCCTGCGAGCGGTCCGCCGAGCAGCGTCATCGCGCGTGCGCGGTGAAGCGGAACCAGCAGCGGTGAGTCGGATCCGGCTTCGGCCGAAATCACCTTGATCGCGCCGCGCAGTTCGGTCAGCGCTTCCTTGTAGAGCCCCTGCCGGCGAAGCCAGAGCCCGAGGCGAGTCGTGGAATCCACGAAGGCCTCGGACGTCACGCCGAAACGCTCCCGGTTGAGGCGAACGGCCAGCCGCTCGAGTTCCTCGGCTTCATAGAACTCACCGAGCCTGGCCTGAAGACCGGCGCGTTCCTCGACCATCGAGAGCTGCGCGACATTCGCGTTGCCCCAGAGCCGGTGAGTGACGTGCTGGGCGCGGGCCAGCGATCGATCCGCGTCCTTGAAGCGCCCCTGAGCCGCCTGTTCCCTGGCGAGGAGTCGATAGGGGAGGATCAGCTGCTCGGCAAACAGGCCGTGGGTGCCCTGGATCTCGAGGATCGCCCGCTGCAGCTCCGTCATCGCACCCGGCTCGCCGTGGAAGTGCATGGCCGCGGCGATCGGCAAGCGCGCCTGATCAGGCGCTTGGCGCAGCGTCGTCGGGTCCGGCGCCGAGTCCATGCCGGCCCAGCCGAGATCGCGCTCGACGAGCTCGTCGATGGAGAGCGCGATGGGGGCGGGCTCATCGGCCCGGAGAGCACCCGCGATCATGCAGAGGGCCAGCAGAAAAACGGGGCGCATGATCGGAATCCTCGGATGGGGCTTCCAACAACCATAGCCGCACAGCCTGTTCGGTTCATCTCGAGCCGACCAAGCCGCACGAAGGGCGACGCATCCAGGCCCTCAGACCAGGATCACACCGCGCGAAGAGCCGATCACTGGCTCTGCGGCGCGACCCAGTGCCGCACCCTCGGCGGTTCGTCGCCGCGATGGAAGCTGCGCGCCCGCGCGTGCAGTTCCTGGTCATGAACGGTCGCGCGCTCGTGCTGTCGCAGGTGCTCGGCCCAGCTCGAGAGCTGGAACCACTCGATCCAGATCCCCGGCGCTTCCGTGTCCTCGTAGATACCCCACTGGCGCGCACCGTCGCGGTAGCGCTCGCCGGACAGGGCGTGCATCGCCGCGAGGAAGTCGTGCTCTTGGGCCGCGTCGATGCGGTACTCGATCGTGATCATCACCGGGCCCCGGTCGACGACGCCCTCGAGTTCGTCCGCGACGATCGGTGCGGGCCAGTGGGACGATGGCGACAGATCGATATCCTCCCCCTCGCCGAGCTTCGAGCCCCGCGTGAAGGGAATGGCGACGACGGCGCCGATCGCGGCAACGATCAGCGTGGTGGATACGGACGTCGCCGTCGCCAGCTGACCCCAGCCGGCGGAACCCGCAGCGAGGGAGCCGAAGAAGACCATGAGATAGACCGCCAGGCCGCGCGCCCGCACCCAGTCCGGCAGCGCAAGCTGGGCCGAGACGTTCAGGCTGGTGAGCACGACGATCCAGCCAAAGCCGCCCGCGAAGGCCGCAACGAGCGCAGCGGCCGGAACCCGCGCAAGGCCCAGGACGAGCATGGCCAAAGCGGTGAGCATGACGCCGAAGGTCGCCAGCCGGTCGGTGCTGAAGCGCCCCCGGAAGTGGGGGAGCAGCAGGGCGCCGATCACGGCGCCGGCCCCGATCGCCGCGAGCAGGAAGCCATACAGCGTCGCACCGCCGCCCGGGAGCTCGCGCGCGACGAGCGGCAGCAGGGCCCAATAGGCGCTTGCGAAGACAAAGAATCCGACGGCCCGCGCCATCGTCGCCTTCAGCGGTCCGTTGAACGCCGCGTGCCGTAGGGCCGTGAGCATGGCCCCCAGGATCGGCTCTGGCGGTAGCGTGGCAGCGGGTCGGGCCGGCGGCCGCCAGGCGAGGAGCGCCGCGATGATGACCACGTGGCTGATGGCGTTGAGCGCGAACGGCGCGGCGATGCCGACGCTGGTGATCAGAAATCCCGCCAGCGCCGGCCCGATCGCACGGCTGATGTTGATGCCCATCGAGTTCAGTGCGACAGCGGGCTGCAGCAGTTCACGCGGCACCAGGGAAGGGACGATCGACTGCCACGCAGGCGCGACGAAGGCGGCGCCCGTGCCGATGAGGAAGGTGAACAGCACCAGCAGCGAAGGCGTCATGATATCGCCCGCGACCAGAAGCGCCAGCACGACGATGATGACCGCGAGGATCGCGTTGACGACGATGAGAAGCCGGCGCTTGTCGACCCGGTCGGCGAGCGTGCCGGCAAGGAGCGCGAAGAGGAAGATCGGCAGCGTCGTGGCCGCCTGAACCAGCGTCACAACGGCCGGCGTCGGGTCCAGCGTCGTCATCAGCCAGCCGGCACCGACATCGTGCATCCACGTGCCGGTGATCGAGATCAGCGTGGCCGTCCAGAGCAGGGCAAAGGCGCCGTGGCGAAACGGCGCCCAGGCCGATACGTTTCCACTTGCCGCGTTCATTGCGATTCACCCATGGTCAGAATGCGAAGCAGGAGCATCCGAGCGCTCCCCAGAAGGCGCCACGATCATTCGTCGGTATCGGTCGCGACCAGGTGATCTCCCGGTGGCTGCCGTGCATGGCGCACGCGTGGCCCGGCTGGTGGTGGTGGTGGTGATGCTCTGCGGGTCGGTGGAGCCCCGGATTCTCGTTCACGGGCGACCAGCTCGGCGACGCCGGAGGCAGCGGGGGTGCGAGGGACGAGAAGTCGTCGGCGGCGTGGACGATCCGGCCGCCGACGATCGTCAGGACCGACTCGATCGACCGGATGGCTTCGTCCTCGACCATAAAGTAGTCATCCGAGAGCACCGCGAGGTCGGCGAAGTAGCCCGGTGCCAGAATTCCCTTGCGGTCCTGCTCACCGGAGAACCAGGCGGAACCGGACGTCCACAGCCGGAGGGCATCCTCGCGATCGATGCGGTTCTCCTCCGGATAGAGCGTCAGTCCGCCCAGCGTGCGGCCCGTGGCCAGCCAGTACAGGGCCACCCAGGGGTCGTAGCTCGCCACGCGGGTCGCGTCCGTGCCGGCGCCGACGGGCACGCCGCTCCTGAGCATGTCCGCGACCGGCGGCGTCGCCTTCGCGGCGTCGGCGCCGTAGCGGTCGACGAAATACTCGCCCTGGAAGGCCATCCGATGCTGGATCGCAATGCCGCCGCCGAGCGCGTTGATCCGGTCGATGTTACGCTGACCGACGGTCTCGGCGTGGTCGATGATGAAGCGCGTGGCGAACGGCTGCCGCCCATTCACGCGCTCGAAGACGTCCAGGAAGCGGCTGATGGACTCGTCGTAGGTGGCGTGAATGCGGAACGGCCACTCGTTCGTCGCGAGCAGCTCGACGACCTGCTCGAGCTCCTTTTCCATGGCCGGTCGCAGCTCGGGACGCGGTTCGAGGAAGTTCTCGAAGTCGGCGGCGGACCAGACGAGGTTCTCGCCGGCGCCGTTCATCCGCAGGAATCCATCGCCCTCGCCAGGCTCGGTCATCGTCACCCAGCGCTCGTAGTCCGTGAGTTCCTCACCGGCGAGCTGGGCAAAGAGGTTGTAGGCGATCCGCACGGTCAGCTGATCGTCAGCGTGAAGCTGCTGGATGACCCGGTAGTCGTCCGGATAGTTCTGACCGCCACCCCCCGCGTCGATCACGCTCGTCACGCCGAGCCGGTTGAGCTCGCGCATGAAGTGTCGCGTGGAGTTGACCTGGCCTTCGAAGGGCAAGGCCGGCGCCTGCGACAGCGTGCTGTAGAGGATCAATGCCGACGGCTTGGCGAGCAGCAGACCGGTCGGTTCCCCGTCGCGGCCCCGCTCGATCACGCCGCCCGGTGGATTGGGCGTGCGCTTGTCGAAGCCCAGCGCCCGCAGCGCCGCGCGATTCAGCAGGGCGCGTCCATAGAGATGCAGCAGGAATACCGGTGTATCGGGCGCCGCTTCGTTGAGCTCTTCGAGCGTTGGCATGCGCCGCTCGGCAAACTGGAACTCGGACCAGCCGCCGATGACGCGGACCCACTCCGGCGCCGGCGTGCGCTCGGCCTGTACCCTGAGCCGCGCGAGGGCATCGGCCAGCGATGGGATGCCCTCCCAGCGGAGCTCGAGGTTGTAGGACAGTCCGCCGCGAATGAGGTGCGTGTGGCTGTCGTTGAGGCCCGGAATCACCCGACGTCCGCCCAGATCGATCCGCGTGGCTCCTGGCGCGGCGCTGACCACCTCCGCATCGGTCCCGACCGCCGTGATCCGTCCGTCTTCCATGGCGATGGCGGTGGCGTCCGGCCGATTGCGGTCCAGCGTCGTGATGCGGCCGTTGTGCAAGATCGTGGTCGCCATACCGTCAGGCCTTGTAGAAGCCGCCGAAGTAGCGGACCGGCGACCAGACCGGCTCGATCGGCGGCAGCGACGGTGCATACTCGGCGAACCTGCCGGCGCCGTGGACGATGTTGCCGCCCACCACGGTCAATTCGCTCTCGATGCCCCGGAGCGCCTCATCGCTCACCTTCAGGTACGGATCGCTGAGCACGGCGAGATCCGCGAACTGACCCGGCTTGACGCGACCCTTCAACAGTTCCTCCTGGCTGAACCAGGCGGAGCCGACGGTGTGGTAGTAGAGGGCTTCCTCGCGCGAAAGACGCTGGCGTTCGCCATGCAGTTCGGTGCCACCGACGCTACGACCGGTCGTCGCCCAGTAGAGCGTGTTCCACGGGTTGTAGCTCGCCACGCGGGTGGAGTCCGAGCCGAGCCCGAGCGGCAGGCCGGCTTCGATCACGTCGCGGAACGGCGGGGCGTTGCGAGTCACCTCCGGCCCGTAGCGCTCGAGGAAGTATTCGCCCGCGTAGGCCATCCGCGCCTGCATCGCCATCCCACCGCCCATGGCCCGGATCCGCTGCAGTGTCGGGCGCTGGAGCGTTTCGCCGTGGTCGAAGGCCCAGCGAACGCCCGCGAAGCCCAGCCTGCCCTCTGCCACTTCAAGCGCATGCGCGTGCTCGAAGACATCGAGGATATGGTTGACGGACTCGTCGTAGGTGGCGTGGATCCGCAGCGGCCAGCGGTTCTTCAGCAGATGCCGCGTTGCGTCGGTGAGCATCGGGCGCCAGTTTTCCCGGGTCGTGATGTCCGGGCGGTCCGCGAGGAAATTCTCGTAGTCGCCGGCAGCCCACACGAGAAACTCGCCGCCACCGCGCACGACGTAGCCGTTCATCAGCGCCTCGGCGCGATTGATGTTGACCTGCCAGCCGGCGGTCCAGCGCTGGAACTCGGCAAGTTCCTGGCCCTTCTGCTGGGGGAACAGGTACTTGGAGATGCGGATTGGCAGGGCGCCGGCGTCCGCAAGCGCCTCCGAGCCTGCGTAGTCCTCGGGGAAGGAGTGACCACCGCCACCGGCGTCGATGATGCTGGTCTGACCAAAGCGGTTGAGCTCCCGGTAGAAGTGGCGCGTCGAAACCGCCTGCTGATCGAC
>JBCCZC010000322.1:0-6715 GCA_039188505.1 Pseudomonadota bacterium
CGTCGCCTGCCCCAGCGGAGTCGGCAGGCCACGGACGGGCGTATCGCACCCACCGTGTCGATCGGCATCGCGGAATTCGAGCCCGATGAGTCGAGCTCGAGTTTGCTGGAGCGGGCGGACCGCGCGATGTACGTTGCCAAGCGCGCCGGGAAGGATCAGGTGGCCGTCGACGTGTGAGTCCCCGACATGCGATCCGGCGCGCGGCGCGCCGCGGTTCGATCGAGCCTGAGCGGTCGCCCGGGCTCAGGTCAGGAGGAAGCGCTCCCGCATGGCCGGGTCGTCGATGATCTGCACGTTCTTGCCGCGAACGTGGATGAAGCCCTCGCGCTGCAGGGCGCTGAAGCTCCGGCTCGCCGTCTCGAGGGTCGATCGCAGGTAGCTGGCGATATCGGTCCGCCCCATGCTCAAGCGAAACTGGCGGGCCGGCAGGTTGCGCTCGGCCAGACGGTCCGAGAGATGCAGCAGGAATGAGGCCAGCCGAGCGGTCGCGTCGGCCTTGCCGAGCTGGTGGATCAGCTGGCGTTGTTCACCGAGCTTGCAGCACATGACGGAGAACATCTCCCGGAAGATGATCGAGTCGGACTCATCGTCCTGGCCGAAGCGATCGAGCGGTACCGTGCAGATCGATGACTCCTCCAGGGCCACGGCGTCGGCCCGGTGCCTGCGCTGCAGGAGATCCTCCAGACCCAGGACGTCTCCGGGCAGGTAGAACTCGAGCACCTGCTCGTCGCCGTCAGCGTCGATCTCACAGGTCTTGAACGAACCGGCCCGGACGACGTAGAGCGCCCGCTGCGGCGAGTAGGCGTCGAACAGCCGCTCCCGGCGCTGGACCGTGAACTGGTTGCCGATGAAGGGCTTGAGCTCCTGCAGATTGCCGCCGAGCAGGTTGGATGACAGGCACAGGCGGCCGATCCCGCAGTCCTCGCAGGACTGAAGCTCGGCAGGACGATGGCGGGCTACAGAAACCATGGTTCAAGTCTAGGAGCCGGGGTACCGCAAAAATTGATCCGGATTAAGTTCTTCGTCTAGATCCTGCGGTCGAGTGGCGTTGCGTGACCTGTTAGGGTCCGCGGACGATGTCATTGAGGAAGTCATGCGGACCGGAAGACGGGTTAATTCGTGGATGGACTCGCTGCTAGCCATCATGGCAGTGACGTCTTCGGCGCTTGCAGCGGCGTGCCCCGGCGAGACTCCCGAAGCTGCCGCGGCAGGATTCACGGAGGCGGCCCGGGCGCAGGACTTCGCGGGTCTCGTCCGTTGCACCTCGCCAGGAGACAAGGCCGTGCTGGCCATGCTGCTCTTTTCGCAGGCTGGGGCTGCCACGGGCGTGCTGTAGGGCTCCGGTGAGGTGCTGTCGGACTTCGACGAAGCGCTCAAGACAATCGAAGGGCAGGCTCTTGTGGCGCTCGTGAAGGAGCTCCGGATGCCGCTCGGCAAGTACGGCCCGGGCGGCCTGCTCGACGCCTCTGTGTCGGCCGACGGCTCATCGAACGGCTTCTCGAGATGGCCGGCCCGGATCCCGATCGAACGATCGTCGCATTCAACGATCTGCTTCGTGAAACGACGGGTACGGATCTTGGGTCCCAGCTGACGGTGCTATTTCAGACGGCATCGATCGCCGAGATCTCCGGCGATGGTCCAATACGCGATGCGCAGCTAGCGGGACGCCCGGTTCGTCTGATTCAGGATGGTGAAGGCTGGTTCGTCGCTGATGCGTGGCCGCCCGACGTCGGTCCTGGCTAATCTTCTGCCGGAAATGGCAACCCCTGGCCATTCCAGACCCGGAATTCAAAAGGTGTGGCTTTCGAGGCCCTCACGTTTTCAGCGGCTCGCAGGCGCAGAGAACGGCGGACTATCCGCTTGCCGCGCCAGCGCCCGTCGTTACCGGATGGGCACTGGCTAGTCGCCTGTTCACCGCAGGACAACGGTCGCTCGCGACAATCACGCCCCATGACCGTCGAATCAACCCGAGTCGAGTGGCTCCGCGAAGCCGATCCCGCCCCGGGCCGCCACGTGCTGTACTGGATGGGCGGCACGCAGCGCGAGGCCCTGAACCCTGCCCTGGAATTTGCCGTCGAGCGTGCCAATCGCCACGGCGTGCCGCTTCTCGTCGTCTTCGGCCTGATGGACGACTATCCGGAGGCCAACCTTCGCCACGTCCGGTTCATGCTGCAGGGCCTCGCGGAGACCGCGACCGCCATCCGCGCGCGAGGCATCGGTTTCGCACTTCGGCGCGGCTACGCGGCCGACATCGCAACGGCTGCGGCCCGCGATGCCGTCGAGGTGGTGTGTGACCGTGGCTACCTGCGGCATCACCGAGCCTGGCGGCACCAGTTCGCCGAGCAATGCAACGCGCCGTTTGCGGTCGTCGAGACCGAGGCGGTCGTGCCGCTGCGCGTCGCATCGACGAAGGCCGAGTACGCAGCCCGGACCATTCGCCCGCGGATCCATCGCCACCTGGCCGACTACCTTCGGCCGCTGGCGCCGGTGGCGATCGATCAGCCCTGGATCGGGGAGCCTCCCGAGAGCGAGTCGCTCGACGACATCGACGCCCTCCTGGAGCGAATGTCGCTCGATCGCACCGTCGGTGCCGTCGATCCCTTCTTCATCGGCGGCTACAGCCAGGCGCGACGCCGCCTGGAGGCTTTCCTCGCGGGGCCGATCGACGCTTACGCCGATCGGCGCAGCCACCCTGCCGAGGACGTGACGACGGCGCTGAGTCCGTACCTCCATTTCGGTCAGATCTCGGCGATCGAACTGGCGCTGGCGGTGCAGGCGAGACGGAACACCCACGAGACCAACCGGGAAGACTTCATCGAGGAGCTCATCGTCCGGCGGCAGCTCGCGCAGAACTTCTGCGAGTTCATCGATGACTACGATGCCTACGCGTGCCTGCCGGAATGGGCGCGCAAGACCCTGGACGAGCATCGAGACGATCCGCGTGAACACCTCTACAGCGAGGCCGAGCTCGCGGAGGCGAAGACCCACGACCGCTTCTGGAATGCCGCGATGAACGAGATGAGGATCACCGGCTTCATGCACAACTACATGCGCATGTACTGGGGCAAGAAGATCATCGAATGGAGCGCCACGCCCGAGGAGGCACACCGCGTGACGCTGGCGCTCAACAATCGCTATTTCCTCGATGGTCGCGACCCGAACTCCTATGCGAGCGTCAACTGGTTGTACGGTCTCCACGACCGCGCCTGGACCGAGCGGCCGGTCTTCGGAAAGATCCGCTACATGAATGCGAACGGGCTGAAGCGTAAGTTCGACATGGACGGCTACCTCGACAAGGTTGCCCGCCTGCGCCGCCGCGCTCGCGAGGCGGGGCTGAGTTGAGGATTCGCTAGCCAGCAACCGGTCGGACCTGGCCGCCCCTGCTGCGCCGACGCCTCGCCCGGAATCAGCAGGCGGCGTCCGCTCGTCGATCAGCGCATGTCGCCGCTTTTGGGGGCTGCAAGCCGCCGACAACGGGAGGAGTTGGAAAGCCAAGCTTTTCGGATTTCGGGGCAGGGACGGCCAGGGATGACCGGTTCCGGACGAAGACCTAGGGCCTTTCGGCCACCGCCTTGAGGTCGACGAGATCTTGCTGCGTGCATTCTTGCACGCCCTTTAGCATCAGCCGCGACAGGAACGCCAGGATCCGGGCAAGGAACGATACGGGCATGGCCCCGAAGGTGACCTCGACCCGGGTCCCGCCCGCCGCCAGCGCTTCGAAGCGGAACTCGCTGCGAAACTCGGCGCCGTGGGAGTGGGCTTCCGCAACGTAGCGGTTCGGGGGATCGAAGGTCGTGATCTCGATTTCCTCCGTGGCTTCGCGGCCATAGAAGATCCGTGTTTCCCGGAACCGGGTTCCGACGCCCACGGGGGTCTCGGTCAGAACTTCGAGCCGTTCGATGCCGTCCATGTGCTCCGCGGCGCGTTCGAAATCGGTAAATACCTCGAACACGCGCTCCTGCGGCGCGTCGACGTCGATCGAACAGGTGAAGCCGCTCATGCGGATCTCCGGACGGGGGTGCGCCGAGCATACCGGTCCGTCGGCTCCCGTGCCACGCGGACGCAGCCGCCGAAAAACGCCGTCGGGCGCCGGTTTTCCGGGTTCCCTCGGCGAGTGGAGCCTGCTCGATCAGCCGAACCCCCGAACGTCGGGGCTAGAATGCTCGCCGGGCAACAGGATGGTGAGCGGTGGCCGAAGCTGAAGGTGTCATCAAGTTCCAGCTCGACCACCGGGCCGGCGAGTCCGTCGCCCCCGCGTCGGTTCGATCGCTGACGGCCTGGCGCGCGTTGCTCCATCGGCTGGGTCTCGTGGGCCAGGACCCCGCTCGCTATGGCGGCTATGGTTTCGGCAACGTCAGCGTCCGCGTGGCGGCCGGCTTCATCATCAGCGGCACCCAGACCGGCGCGCCCGAGTGGCTTCCGATCGAAGGCTGGGCGCACGTCACGGTCGTGGACCTCAGCGCCAACGCGGTGCGATCCGAGGGGCCCGTCCGACCGTCTTCCGAGGCCCTCACCCACGCGGCTTGCTACGCCCTCGAGCCGACGATCGCCGCCGTCCTCCACGTCCACTGTCCTGAGCTCTGGGCGGCCGCGGAGACCCTGGGCCTCGCGGAGACGCCCGCGGATGTCGCCTACGGGACGCCGGCGATGGCCACGGCGGTCCGAACCGCTCATGTGCAGGCCGCGCTCGGCGACCGCGGGCTGATCGCGATGGGCGGCCACGAACACGGCATCGTCAGCTTCGGCCCGTCCGTGGCGATCGCGGGATCGCTGCTGGTCGAAGCCCTTGCGCGGGCGCTCGAGCAATCAGTCGATTGAGGAGAGGAACGTCGCTGCGGCATCCACCGCCGCAGTGATGTGGCCCTCGAGCGTCTCGCCGGAGCGCTTGCGCGGCTTGAAAGAGTGGTCCCCGTCCTCGAGCCACGTTACCCGGATCGTTGGCGCGAGACCGTAGCCAGCGACCTCGTCGGGGGTGCCGAAGGGATCGCGCGTGCCCTGGACGATGAGCGTCGGCGTCGCCTGCCCCAGGAGATGCTCCGTGCGAAGTTTCTCCGGTTTCCCGGGCGGGTGGAACGGATAGCCCAGGCAGACGACGGCTTCGACTGCCGGCGTCGCGTCCGCCAGCATGCTCGCGACGCGACCGCCCATGGACTTGCCGCCGGCCGCCAACCTGGAGTCCGGGCAGGCTGTCCGGGCTGCCTCGATCGCGGCGCCGAAGCTCTCGAGCAGGGCGGGCATCCGGTTGGGCCCACCCCGTTTTCCCGTCTCGCGCCGGGCACGCATGTAGGGAAACTCGAAGCGAACGCAGCCAAGGCCGCGTCGGGCGAGCCCCGCGGCGACGTCATTCATGAAGGGCGTGTCCATCGGCGCGCCGGCACCGTGAGCGAGTACCAGGGTCCATGGCGCGTCCGCCGGGCCGTCGATCAGCAGCTCATCCATGGTGGAAGTCTGGCGTTGCAAGACCGCGGCAGCAAGTCGGAACTTTCGTCAGTTGTCCCGCAGGGCCCGCTGCCACTATGCTCCGCGCTTTCCATGCCGGAATCCGCCATGTCCCGACTCGTCCGATCGCTGCCCATCCTCCTGCTCGTCACGCTGCTTGCCGCCTGTGCCGGCGGACCCAACAAGAAGAGCGCCGGCGAGGTCATCGACGACACGGTCATCGCGACGCGCGTGAAGTCCGCGCTGATCGGGGATGACCGGGTCAAGGCCCGCCATATCGAAGTCGAGGTCTACAAGGGCACGGTTCAGCTGAGCGGTTTCGCCGAGACCGAGGAGCAGATCGTCGCGGCCGAAGAGATTGCCGCGGACGTGCCGGGCGTCGTCGACGTGAAGATCAGGATCGACCTGCGCGGCGGCTGACGCGCGCCGAAGACTGCCCGCGAACTGCCATCGTCCGGCCCGGGAACGGACGGCGCGCCGAGCGACGCTGACCGGACCCGAGGCGGAGAACCATCGATGAAGCTTCTGCTGTTGCTGGCCCTCATCCAGGGGGGCACGGGAGACCCCTGCGCGCGATCCGTTGCCGACGCCCGGATCGATCAGCTGCTGGAGGCGGCCGGGGCGACCGGGGTGGTGCTCGTCTGGAAGGAGGGGGAGACGGTCTGCCGTAGTAATGCGCCGGGCGGCGCTCGCGACCGTAGCATTCCGGCCTCGACCTTCAAGATCCCGAATTCGCTCATCGCGCTTGAGACCGGCGTGATTCGCGACGAGCATGCGGTTTTCACCTGGGACGGCGTCGAGCGGCAGATCGCGAGCTGGAACCGCGATCACGACCTCGCTTCGGCCATCCGCTACTCCGCGGTCTGGTACTACCAGGAGCTCGCCCGGCGTATCGGTCCGGAACGCATGCAGACCTGGATCGACCGCATGGGCTACGGCAACCGCGACATTTCCGGCGGGATCGATCGCTTCTGGCTCGACGGTGGCATGCGCATCTCGCCCCGGGAGCAGATCGCCTTCCTGCACCGCCTCGTGCACGACCGCTTGCCCGTATCCCCGCGGTCCCAGGCGATCGTCCGCCGCATTCTCGTGCAGGACTACGACGGGCCGGGAGCGCTGTATGGCAAGACCGGCTGGGCCGTGCGCACGACGCCTGAAGTGGGCTGGTTCGTCGGCTGGTTCGAGCGCGGTGATGACCGCTGGTTCTTCGCCACCCGCCTCGATATCGAGGCGCCTGCCCACGTGCGGGCGCGCCGTAGCGTCTCCATCGCTGTGC
>JBCCZC010000323.1:0-6709 GCA_039188505.1 Pseudomonadota bacterium
GGACGGTTCACAGGTCGTCCCCGGCTACTTCACGACGAACTGCGCCACGCGGCTGACGGAGAAGATCCGGGCGCTCAACGAGAACGACCTGGCGCTCCAGGACCGCTACATCACCTACAGCTTCTACGCCCGCGACGCGCGGTCGATTCACGATGAGCCCGACGCCCTCGCCTATCTCCAGGATCCGGTGAAGACAAGCAACGACGATCTCGCGCCGGTGGCTCATGACGACTGCATCGCAGTCGCAGCGGCGATCGGCAAGGACCTGATCCGTGAGGCACTGCGGGCCGACGACGGGTCCATCAGCTGGATCGCGCTGGAGCACCTCCAGGACGCCGGTGTCTTTCAGCTCCAGCCGGTGTCCTACAACCTCTACAGCGGTGCAGCCGGCATCGCGTGTTTTCTGGCAGCCCTCGGCCGGTTCACCGGCCGGTCGGCGTTCACGGAAGCTGCGTGGGACGCCGCGCGGCCGCTGTTCCGGATGGCCGACGAGGAGCACGAATCGATCATCTATCTCTCCGGCCTTGGCGTGGGCGTCGGCCTGGGTTCACTCATCTACGGTTTTGCCTTCCTGGCAGACCTGTTCGGGCCGGGCGAGCGGCGGGATCGCTGCCTCGAGACGGCGACCCGCTGCGCGGCGCGAATCGATGACCGCGCGCTCCGGGCCGATCATCGCCACGACGTCATGTTCGGCTCCGCCGGCGCCATCCTGGCGCTCCATCGACTGGCGGCAGCGGACGCGACATCCGCTGCGACCGACCGGATCGACGCGCTGGCGCGGCATCTGCTGGATTCCAGGATCGACACTGACTCCGGCCATCGCATCGTCCCGACCCTCCGATCGGGCGCCGCGACCGGCTTGTCCCACGGCGCCGCGGGCATCGCGCTGGCGCTGGCCCGCGCCGGCACGCTCACCTCGACCCCGTCGTTCGTCGAGGCCGCCCTCGAGCATGCCGACTTCGAGGAGCATCTCTACGACACCGAGGAGGGCAACTACCCCGACTATCGCAGCGTGCCCGGGCAACCCGCATTCATCACCGCCTGGTGTCATGGCTCACCGGGCATCGGCCTCGCCCGGCTTCGCCTCTACGAACTGACGGGCGAGGCCCGGCTACGCGACCAGGCCGAGCGCGCGATGGCCACGACCCGACGGTTCACCCTCGATCACCTCGACCACATCTGCTGCGGCAACCTGGGTCGGATCGACATCCAGCTGGAACATGCCCGAGCCATGCAGGATGAGGCCCTCGAGCGCGGGGTTCGTCAGGACGCCGCCTATGTCCTCGGCCGCTATCACGAGAAGGGCGGCTTCCGCATGTTCATGAATACCCCGACGCAGGTGTTCTCTCCGGGCCTCTTCGTCGGCGCCGCCGGCATCGGCATGACGCTCCTTCGGCTGGCGGACGATTCGCTTCCCTGCGTCATGGCGTTCGACTGATCCCGACGCCGTGTTCGACTGGGACCTGCGAGAACTCCTCTCCCCACCTGGCTGGGACGTCTTCCTGACCGACCACTGGCAGCAGCAGCCGCTGCATGTCCCCGGCGAGGGTTCGAACCGTTTCGCCCCGCTCGTGACCCACGCGGACGTCGACCGGATTCTCGCGGCCCAGGCGGGCAAGGCAGATTTTCCGATCTCCGTGATCGGCAGCCACCAGGGGAAAGGCGTTCCGGCGGACAAGCGATCGTACGACCGCACCCACTGGACTCCGGAGCACGTTGCCGAACGCGTGCGGGAGGGGGCGACGGTTCGGATCGGTAACATGGCGCGCTATGCGCCCGAGGTCGCGCGCCTCGTGCGCGCCTTCGAGACGGTGATTCACACCGACATCGCCGTGAATCTCTATCGAACGCCGGCGAGCTCCCGGGCGTTCGACGCCCATTTCGACAACCACGACGTCTTCATCATCCAGCTCGACGGGTCCAAGACGTGGCGTCTGTACGACCCGCCCCGGGACCTGCCGATGGAAGTGACCTTTCCGGGCCGGCTGAGCCTGATGCAGCCGAAGCTGCCGTTCGGGGAGATGTTTCTGCCCTCGCGCCCCGCCGTTGAGCTTCGAGACGAGATCCGGATGCGGCCGGGTGACCTCCTCTACATCCCCCGGGGGTTCACCCATCAGGTGTTCACCGAGGACGAGGACTCGCTGCATCTCACCGTCGCCGCACCGGTCATCACCTGGTACGAGGTCGCGGCGCACGCACTGATCGAAGCCGCCGCCGAGTCCAGGGCGCTGCGGACCGCCCTGCCCGCTGACTTCGCCACCGCGGGCATTGACGCCGCAAGCCAGGTGCCCGCCGAGATCGCCGCTGCCGTGGCGACCCATCTGACGGCAGACAGGATCGAAGCGTCGTTCGACGAGCTGGCGGTGCGCTTCGTCAATTCCCGCCAGCCCCTGGTGGAGCCGGGGGAAGCAGATCCCGTATCCCTAGACTCGGTGCTGAGAATTGCCCAGCCCATGGTCTATACGACCCAGCGCGTGACAACCCACATCTACCTGCTGTTTCGCGGCGCATTCGTCCCCGTGCCGCTACGCTGCGAGAGCATGCTCGACCACATGCTCACCGAGTCCGAATTCCGGGTCGGCGACCTCCCCACGTGGATGGATGACAAGAGCCGGGTGCTGCTGTGCCAGGTGCTCGTCGACAAGGGCTTTCTCGAGCCGGTGCCATGACCGGTTCGTCGCTCGCAGCCAGCGTCGAGCAGGCCTTGCGCGATATACCCGAGACGCTGATCGGTGCCGAAGCCAGGCACCAGATCGTCACCGTGGCCAACCACCTGCCCGGGCGCATGCACGCGCCGCTGTTCGGCTTCGAGTGCGCGCTGGCTACCGCGGACGCTGCCGCTGATCTGCTGGTCAGCGCGGCGGGCCGACCGCAGGGCCCCCGGGCCTTGCGCGAAGCGGCGGCGGCCCTCGTTTCTGAGTTTCCGGACTCGAGCTGGGGTTCCGTACAGCGGCTGGCCGACCGGTGGCGGAACGACGGTGGCCTTGACCACTTCTGGCTCGAATTCGACGTCGAGGGCCCGGCGCCGCTGCTTCCCAATCTGTTCTTCGGCCCCGGCGAGGGTGACGCACCACCGGCACGTGGAGAGGAATTACTCGCGCTGGTGCATGAACTGGGCCCGGAGCTGACCGGGGAACCGTTGGACGATGCCATGACCGAGGGGTTCACGCGGCTCATGGACGTCCTGCCGGAGCAGGCCTGCGTGTTCCAGCTGGGCGCCATGCGGGCACGCCCCGGGCGTGGAATCCGGGTCTGCATCAACGAAATCTACTTCGACGGGATCCCGCGCCTGCTGGCTGCCCTGGACCACCCTGCCATTCACGAGGTCGATCGCATCTGCCGGCAGCTGCAACCGGTTGCCGACGCCTGCGCGCTCCAGCTGGACCTCTCGCCCCAGCTGTCCCCCGACGTCGGGATCGAGGTCTACGTGGCGCCGGGCCGCCCCGCGGACGACCGGCGGTCGCGCGAGCAGGGTTTCGTCGATTGGCTTGCGACGGAGCGGCTTTGCACGCGGGCGAAGGCCGACGCCCTCATGGCCTATTCCGGTCTGTCAGATGTCCTTTCCGCCCCGGAGGCCTGGCCGCCGGACCTCGTCGCCGCAGGATCGCTCATCGGCCGGCGCAGCGGGTTCCTGCGGCGAATCCATCACTTCAAGCTCAGCGCCGGCCCCCGGCCGCCTCGGGCGAAGGCCTACCTGGCGGTGCAGCACGTCTGGTTGCCCGCTAGAGCGGATTGAGCAGCCCCGCCCGATCCAGCGCCGCCTTGTGCGCCATGAACCGCGACCAGACGTCCGGCGAGAAGTAGTCTTGGAGGGCCTGCGACCTGAGCTCGGTCTGGATGTAGCGTCGGTACTGGGGCTCGCGCGTGGTCAGCGCCACGACGTCACGCTCGATGGCGCCCATCGCCTCCCAGTCGAAGCCGCCCTCGGGCTCGCTGCCCCAGATGCCCACCGCGCCCAGCGACGTCTGCTCCGGATGAACCAGCGGCGGGTTGAATCGCTGCAGACGGATCTCGTAGGCGTACGGCCACCGCCCCACCCAGGCGTGACGGTGCCTGACGCCGATATCGATCATGTCCTGACGGGCCGCCGTCGCCCGGTCCAGGGGCGCGAAGACTGTGAACCACACGATTCGCTCCCAGTCCGGTTGGCTCGCCTCGACGCGCCCGCTCGCTCCCTGCGGGTAGGGCCTGGCGGCGCCGGCGAGCGGTGCAATCTTCAGGTCGAATTCCCAGGCGACGCCGAGCTGGCCCATGGAACCGAATAGCCACGGAAACACCGCGTCGTCCGGCCCGAAGGCATGGTCGCGACCGTCACCCCCGATGAGCCTGACCTGCTCCACCGTTTCCCAGAAGCCGCCGTGCAGTCCACTGCTTTCCCCAAATCCGCCCGCGGCCATGAAACCGCCGACCGAAGAGGCCGCCTGCCCGCCGTCGTTGACCACGAGAAGGTCGAAGCCATTGGAGCGTACAAGGGCTGCAACGTCCCACACCGCCGCACCCGCCCCCACCGTGACGGTGCCCGGTCGATCGAACCTGAAGTGCCGGCAGGCGGTCATGTCGATCAGGCACTCGCCGGCTCGCGGCAGCGATTGACCGTTCATGGAATGGCCGTTGGCCCGGACGCGAATGGGCTGGCCGCGGGCGTAGGCTTCGCGGAGCGCGCGGCGCAAGGCTGACTGGTTTGTCGGCTGGTGCCAGACCTCCGGGCGCGCGCACTGAAAGCGCCCGGAATAGTCCGTCAGGGGCAGGCCTTCCTCCGTCGCCTCGGCGGACGTCGTCACGAGAGGCGCCGACGTTTTTCAGCAAACCCGGATTGGTCGTGCCTTGGATACGGCAGCAGCGAATCCGGATCGTCGGAGAGATTCAAGAGGGAAACACCCGCGCCGTCGCAGAATCGAGCCTGAATGTCGAAGTACGCGCCTAGTGGCTCGCGATGGGGTTCCTCGGCGGGGATGGACTGTCCGCGTCCGTAGAAGTGGGTCGTGCCCCCCGCGTAGTTGAAATCGCAGCCGAGGTAACCGATGCGACCGGGGTTCAAGGCGTGCATGACCCAGTAGGAGGTGCTGAAGTGGATCAGGCCGCCGGTCACCGACCACCAGTCATCCGATTCGCCATGGCTGAAGCGCCGCGCATAGTGCCTGACCGCTTCGACGTATTCGGCGTAGGAAACGACCCGGCCCGGCTCATAGCGGCCCGCGGGTGGCCGCTTCGATCCAGGCAGCGCATCCATGTGGACCACGTAGTCGACGCGGTCGGGCCTGAAGCTCCACGCCCGGTTCATCGCAACGACCGTCCACGGTGAGGAATCCATCCGGTCCAGCTGAGCAATGGATGGACCGCTTCCGAGCACCAGCACCTGATGTCGCGCATCGACCATCTTGTTCCCCGAACTTCGGCGATTTCGTATGCTAGCAACGATATCGAGAATGATCACCGTGAAGAAATAGTTGTGAATGCGATACCCGGCGGCGAAGCATCATTCCACGTCGGCGCGCGCCTGCGTTCGCCGTCTCCCGAGGGCTGGGTCGAATTCGAGATCTGGCTGCGGTATCGCCCCGGCGTGGCGCCTGCCGACGCCAGAAATGAACAGGTGAAAGGCTTCGCCGCCGCGGACGAGGATGTGCAGAGCGTCTGCACATTCGTCGCGGACGCCGGGCTCGAGATCGTCGAGGTGGTGCCCGGGCGGCGGTTGATCAGGGCCCGTGGCCAGCTTGCCGCCATCGAGCGCGCGTTCGAAATCGTCTTCGGACATCACGACCGTCATGGCGAAGTCGTTCGAAGCTACGCCGGACGCCCATCGCTTCCCCCGGCGCTCGATGGGGTCATCACGGAGATCACCGGGCTGGAACACGTTCCCCTGCGCCGGATGGGGCGCTTCGCGCCGCAGTCGGCGGAAGGCGACGGGCAGACGTTCCGCTGGCCGACCGACGTCGCCGCCGCCTATGGCTTCCCGAGCGCGTCCTCGTCCATCGACGGCACCGGGCAGACCATCGGCATCATCGAGTTCGGCGGTGGCTTCGCCCAGCACGAGCTCGACAAGTACTTCCAGTTCATGAACCTACGAACCCATCAGTCCCTGCCCACACCGCAGCCAGAGGTGGTCCTGGTCGGTGGGGCATCAAACCAGGTCTCCAGCCTCGACGACAGCGGCGAGGTGGTCCTCGACGTCGAGATCGCTGCCGCTGTGTCGCCCGGTGCAAAGCTCGTCATCTATTTCGGGAAATCGCTCCCGGACACGATCAGCGCCGCCATCCACGACAAGGACAACCAGCCGGGGATTCTGTCCATCAGCTGGAGCTCTCCGGAATCCCTGATCCACAAGGACTCGCAGTACGTTCGAGCCGTCGAGAAGGTCCTCGCGGAGGCCGCCGCAATGGGGATCACCGTCTGCGTGGCCTCGGGCGACCAGGGCGCCACCGATGGCCAGACGCACGGCTCCCTCGAGCCGTGCGTGGGCTATCCGGCATCCAGCCCCAACGCCCTGGCCTGTGGCGGCACGATGACCGGCGCCGACGGCGAGGAAGTCTGGAACTACGGCCTCGACGACCAGGGCATCCTGAGGGCATCCGGCGGCGGCTTCAGCCAGCTCTTCGGGCGCCCCGGTCGAGCGCCCGATCCACCAGCTCGGGATAGGCACGGGCATGGGGGGTCACGAGCTCGGGGAAATGCCAGGGCCCGAAGTCGTGCAGTGAGACCAGTTCGGCCGCAC
>JBCCZC010000324.1:0-6676 GCA_039188505.1 Pseudomonadota bacterium
GGCCGATGCCTCGCTGCCGAAGTCGTCGACGATCAGGTAGGAGAAGCTGTCGATGCCGGCGAAGCCCGGATTCGGCGCGTAGGTGACCATGGCTCCGCCCTCGACCGTGGCCGTGCCGCTGGCCGGCGCCGTGACGGACACCACACGGAGGGGGCCGCCATCGGGGTCCGAATCGTTGGCCAGCACCGCTATGGTGACGGGCATCTCCCGGCGCGTGGTGGACGCATCGTCGGACGCCACGGGCAGGTTATTGACGACGAAGGGTTCGTTCTCGGTCACGACGCGCTCGGTCTCCGCGAAGCGATAGGTGTCGACGATGCGCTTGTGCGCGACGGGGTTGCGCAGGGCCCGGTCGATCCAGGCCGGATCGTCGATGGCCTGGCGAGTCCAGCGCACGCCGTCTCCATCGGGCTCCTCGACCGTCACTTCCACGTCCTCGAAGCCCGCCTCCAGCGACACGAACTCGATCTCGACCCGTCGATTCAGGCGGCGGTTATCCTCGCCGTCGTTGGGGTAGCGCGGATTGCTCTCACCGCGCCCCCGGGTGACCAGCAGCGTATCGTCGAGACCCGCGGCGGCGAGGAAATCACGCGCCGAGGCGGCGCGACGTTCGGACAGCCCCTGGTTGTAAGCCGCGGGACCGAGATCACAGGTGTGCCCCGTGATCGTGACGCGGTCCACGATTTCCGTTGCGGCGATGCGGGCGGCCAGCGCCTCGAGGTCTTGTCGGGCCTCGCCGCCGACGGCGGCACTGTCAAAGCCGAAGTAGGCCTCCTCGGAGATCTCGATGCGGTTTCGCACCGGACGCTTCTCGATACGCGTGACCTCGCGCATTGGCGGCGCGCTCATGGTGCGCGTCTCCAGCGCATCACGTCGCGGCTGGTACCGCTCGCCGAAGCTGTAGCGATAGAAAAGCAGCGCCCGGGTGTCACTGCTGTCCACCTCGAAATCGCCACTCTTGTCGAGGTACTCGGCGGTGAGCGCCAGGCTGTGACCGGTATTCGCGAAGTACTTCTCGAGTCCGAGGCTCAGCGTGTACTGGTCCGCGCCGAAGCGGCCCGTCTCGTAATCGAGACCGCCGCGCACCCGGATGAGCGAATCCTCGTAGAAGTGCCCGATCCGTCCACCTACGCCGAAATCATAGGCCCGCTCGTAGAGCCGGGTGATGTCGTCGGTGATGGTCTGCTGCTCGAACACCTGCCCCATGTCGGTGAAATTCGACACGTCGATGGTCTGGTCGATGGTCGTGTCGATCAGGCGTCGTCCGGTGATCCGGCGCATGAGATAGGCGCCCCAGAACAAGCGTTCCGATTCCATGCCGAGGCCGGCCGTGATCTTGCGGTCGTCGAATTCGTTCCGATCGGCGGCGACGAAGAACTTCGTGACGTGCACATCGTCGCTGGTAGCGGCCTCCGTGAGGCTCTCGGCGCCGGTCAGGAAGTGGAAGTTGAGCTTGATACCGCCACGGTCGTCCGCCACCCAGCCCTCGGCGATCCAGGCGGAAGTCTCCTGCTCCCCGAAGACGTGGAAATACTCGCCGTGGGCGTCACCATCGTCGTCGATACCGATGCCGACGCGGATATCGTCTCCGGTGAAGGACATGCGGCCGCCCGCGTCACTGGCGGCAAACCTCACGTCCGGATTCTCCTGGGCGCCGAGACCAGCGGCATAGCCCACGAGGGCGCAGAGCAGTGTCGTGCAGACCTTGCGCATCGCTGTGATTCCTTCTTTGTCCACTTCCGGCCTCGGCCGGCCTGGCGGTTCGACGGTCTACGCCGCCTGCCGCTCTTCGCACGTGAACCGGGTCAGCGAAGCTGGCCCGACTCTTCTCCCATGGCCGACACCTTAGCGGATTCCGGCTCCGGTTTCGCGGCGGAATTCGGGCAGCTGTGAGACCGCCTGCGAGGAAGGTCAGTTGGACCGTTCCGGGTTGTAGATCACGCCCCCGCCCTGCGCATATTCCTCGAGGACGGCCACGGCCTTGTCCCGGCAGACATCCTGGACGACTTCGATGCCACGCTCGCGCAGGGACTCGATCCACTCGATCGGCTTGGCGCCTTCGTCGAAGCCAATGGCCTCGGCATCGCTGCCGCGGGCGCAGCACACCAGGCGGCTGACCCCGGACCACGGCACGGCCCCGAGGCACATGGCGCATGGCGCGGTCGAGGCGATGAGCTCGAAGTCCCCGCAGCTTCCAAGGTCGAAGTTACCGGCGAGCTGCTGGGCGATGCAGAGAGCGACGATCTCGGCGTGCGCGGAAGAAGCGTTCGCCGAGGTCACCAGATTCACGCCGGGCGCGACCAGCCGGTGCGAGTCGATCGCGAACACGGCCGCGGAGAACGGACCGCCTGTGCCCTGGCGCACATTTTCGAGCGCCATCGCGAGGACGAAGTCGGCCCGGTCTTCCTGGGTGCTGAATCCCTGCTTCCACGTCGCGGCGAAATCGGAGACCCAGGTGGGCAGCGGCCAATGCACGTCCGGGTAGTTCATGATGGGGCATCCCTCTGGCGAATCGCCTCGAACAAGAATACACCGGTGGCGACGGAAACATTGAGGCTCTCGAAGCCGCCGGGCATGGGAATGCGAGCCAGGAAATCGCAGCGCTCCCGGGTCAGCCGACGGAGCCCCGCGCCCTCGCTCCCGAGGACGATGCCCATCCGACCGGTCAGGTCGACCTGCCACAGGGACTGCTCCGCCTCGCCGGCGGCGCCAACGAGCCAGACACCGGCGTCCTTGAGCAGATCGAGCGCGCTGGCGAGGTTGGTGACCTGGACGAGCGGGACGCGCTCGGCGCCCCCCGCGGCAGCCTTGCGGGCCACGGACGTCAGGGGGGCTGCGCGATCCTTTGGAAAGACCACGGCATCGACGCCGGCGGCAGCCGCGGAGCGGATGCAGGCACCGAGATTGCGCGGATCCTGGATCTGGTCCAGCACCAGCACGAGGGCGTCCGGCGCGGCGACGAGGCCGGGGAGGTCCTCGATGCCCGCGAGCGGCCGCAGTCGGGCACTCGCAACGACGCCCTGGTGGCGCTGGTCGGGGAACCGTCGGTCGAGGTCGCGGCGCTTGACGGTCTTGCAGCTGATCCCCGCGGCGCGCGCCTGATCGCCCAGCGCCGAGATCCGGCGCCCGGCTTCCCTCGCCAGTTCCACGGTCGCAACGTCGCCCGGACGCTCAGCCAGCAGCGCCTCGACCGCGTTGACCCCGATGATCCACTCCGTTTCCGCCAAGCCACATCCCCCCGTCGAACGGCCGGATGATCGCGGGTTTCGCCGTTCCAGGCAATCCAGGTGTCCACCGGACAGTCCGAGTGTCCGGGCGGACAGGTCGGCGGACGAGGCCCCAGCAAACGCGGGCCTGAAAAGCTGGCACGGAGCTTGAATACGGAGCTGCATGAGCAAGATTCGTGGAACCACCGAGCAGGACCGGGTGATCCAGCGTCGCCGTCCCTGGGGCGCGATCATCGCCGCGGTCGTCATCGGGGGCGGCCTGCTGACCGCAGCTGCCCTCGCCGTCCCATCACTGATGCGCTGGTCCTCCGTGGATCAGTCGGTCGAAGCCGCTCGCCTGCGCTACGCCGAGGTCGAGCGCGGCGCATTCGTGCGCGACGTCTCGGTGCAGGGCCGAATCGTCGCAGCCGTGCGTCCGACGCTGTATGCCCCCGCTGCGGGCACCGTGTCGTTCGCCGTCGCAGCCGGCGACACGGTCACCGCCGGGCAGGTGCTGGCCACGGTGGACAGCCCCGAGCTCGCCAGCAGCCTGCGGCAGGAGGAGGCCTCGCTGGCCGGCCAGTCGACCGAGCTCGAGCGGCGTCGGATCGAAGCGCGGAAGCAGCAGCTCGCCCAGCGCAAGACCCTGGACAACGCGCGCGTCGAGCTGACCGCCGCCGAGCGGGAGATGCGGCGCGCCGAACTCGCCTTCGAGGGCAGCGCCATCAGCGAACTCGATTTCGAGAAGGCCCGTGACGACCTCGAGCGCGCCCGCCTGGAGTTTGAGCACGCGGAGGCGGAAGCAGCGCTGCTGGCGGACTCGCTGGCCTTCGAGATCGAGACCCAGGCGGCCGCGGTGCAGCGCCAGCAGCTGCTCGTCGATGAACTCGAGCGACAGGTCGCGGAGCTGGCGGTGCGTTCGCCCGTGAACGGCATGGTCGGTAACCTCGCCGTGGATCCGCGCGCCTATGCCGCCGACAACCAGCCGCTGCTCACCGTCATCGACCTGACGGCGCTGCAGGTCGAGGTCGAGATCCCCGAGTCCTACGCCGACGCGCTGGCCCTCGCCATGCCCGCGGAGATCCGCTGGGGTCAGGCTGACCACGTGGGCCTGCTCGCCGCGATCTCGCCCGAGGTCATCGGCAACCAGGTCATCGGCCGGATCCGCTTCGCCGGCCAGCCGCCGGCGGGAATCCGCCAGAACCAGCGCGTCTCGGCGCGCATCGTCCTCGAGGAAAAGGACGACACGCTCTTCGTCCGTCGCGGGCCATTCTTCGACGCCGGCGCCGGCCGTATCGCCTACCGGGTCCATGACGGCGTCGCCGAGCGCACGTCGATCATCGCCGGCAGCACCAGCGTCGAGCGCATCGAGATCCTCGACGGCCTCGCCGAGGGCGATCTGATCGTCATTTCTTCCACCAGTACTTTCGAGAACGCCGAACGCGTTCTGCTCAACCAGTAAGGGAGTCCCCCATGCTCGACATGCAGCAAGTCACCAAGGTCTACCGGACGCGTCTCATCGAGACCCACGCCCTGCGCGAGCTTTCGCTGAACGTCGCCGAGGGTGAGTTCGTCGCGGTCACCGGCCCCTCGGGCTCGGGCAAGACGACGTTCCTGAACATCGCGGGCCTCCTCGAGGAGTTCGAGACCGGCACCTACATGCTCGACGGCGAGGATGTCAGCCGCCTGTCCGACCGCGAGCGCTCGCGGCTCCGGAGCGAGAAGATCGGGTTCATCTTCCAGAGCTTCAACCTGATCCCCGACCTGGACATCTTCGACAACGTCGAGGTCCCGCTGCGCTACCGCAAGATGACGGCCGGTGAGCGGAAGGAGCGCATCGAAAGCGCGCTCGAGACCGTGGGCCTGTCGGCGCGCACGCGGCATTTTCCGGCGGAACTCTCCGGCGGCCAGCAGCAGCGCGTCGCCATCGCCCGGGCCCTCGCGGGCTCGCCGCGCTTCGTCCTCGCGGACGAGCCCACGGGCAACCTCGACTCGCTGATGGCCCGCCAGGTCATGGAGCTCCTCGAGGAGATCAACGATCAGGGCGTCACGATCGTGATGGTCACCCACGACCCCGAGCTGGCGCGCCGCGCTCATCGGAACATCCACCTGCTCGACGGTCAGGTCACCGATCTCGAGGACGTGACCCAGCTGACCGAAAAGCGGGAGGCTCGCCATGCCGTATAACCTGCGCCTCGCGTGGCAGTCGATCCGGCGCAACCCCGTGCTGTCCGCGCTCATGGTCGCGGCCATCGCGGTCGGCATCGGCGCGTCCATGAGCACGATCACCGTGTACTGGATGGGGAGCAAGAATCCCTTCCCCCAGGGCAATGAGCGGATCTACCACGTCCAGCTCGACAGCTATCCGGTCGGCCCGCGCTACGAGCCCGGGCAGGAGCCGCCCGATCAGATGAGCTACACCGACGCGACGAATCTCCTCGCGGACGATCGCGGTGATCGGCAGGTGGCAAGCTTCAAGACCTCGATGGCGCTGCGCCCGGACAACCCGGATGTGCGGCCGTTCATGACCCTCGTGCGAGCGACGAGCCGCGATTTCTTCGAGGTCTTCGAGGTCCCGTTCCTGTTCGGCAGCGGTTGGGATCCGAGCGCCGACGACGACGCTGCTCGCGTGGCGGTCCTGAGCCGCGAGACCAACGATCGGGTCTTCGGGGGTGAGAACTCCGTCGGCCGGACGCTTCGAACCGACGTGGGCGAGTTCCAGGTCATCGGCGTCATCGACGAATGGAACCCGCAGCCCAAGTTCTACGACATGACCAACGGGGCGTTCAATGACGCCGAAGATCTCTTCATTCCCTTCTCGAACGTCGCACCGCTCGAGCTCGGGCGAGCCGGCAACACGAACTGTGGGGGCGGTCCGCCGATCAACAGCTTCAGCGATTTCCTGGCCTCCGAATGCGTCTGGATCAGCTACTGGGTCGAGCTCGGCGAGAGCATGAGCGCGTCGGAGTACCGGAGCTATCTCGAGGGCTATATCGCCCAGCAGAAGGAGCTCGGGCGCTTCGAGCGCGAGAGCAACTACCGGCTGCGCGACGTTCGTGAATGGCTCATCGAGGAGGAGGTCGTCGATGGCAGCATCAAGGCCATGGTCTGGCTGTCGGTGCTGTTCCTGGTGGTCTGCCTGCTCAACACGGTCGGCCTGATCCTCGCCAAGTTCCTGGGCCGCTCGCCGCAGATCGCCCTGCGCCGGGCCCTCGGCGCCAGCCGCACGGCCCTGCTCCAGCAGCATCTCGTCGAGGTCGTCATGATCGGTGCGATCGGTGGCGTGCTCGGCGCCGGGCTTGCCTGGCTGGGTCTCCTGGGGATCCGTGCGCTCATGGATTCGACCAACGCCTACCTCTACATGGACTGGACCATGGTCGGCGCCGCCATCCTGCTGGCGATGGCCTCCGCGGCCGTTGCCGGGCTCTACCCCGCCATCCGGATCGGTCGCATCGCGCCCGCCCGGCACC
>JBCCZC010000325.1:0-6630 GCA_039188505.1 Pseudomonadota bacterium
CCGGCATGAACGTAGTACAGCCCGCCGGGATGAAGCTCGTGATCCGATTCCCCGGCCAAGCTGTCCCAGGCTCCCCAGGCCCCGGTCGAAGGCAGGAAGCTCATCGCAGTGAGGCCGAAATGGGGATGCGGCCGAAAGGCAGACTTGCCGTCCGTCCGGGTCTTCACGAAATCGAACAACACGATGGGATCGACCTGATCGACTGCATGCTGCGTCCCATTGCCGTCGATATCGGTGGTGCCGATCAGGCGCAGGCCGAGATCGCCCAGTTTCGAAGGCGCGATGATGCGTGCGGATCGCGGCATGCTGTTCTCCAGCGAGTCGTGGCCCTGGGGTGGCTGAAGAGTATGACATCGGTGCGCCGGGCCAGCATGGAGGGGCCCGATCACGGAGACCAAACGGTCCACACGACCGTCTGATGGTGCCCGTCGATGAATCACGCCAGATCAGAAACACGTTTGCCGCCTCCGGCAGGGTCGGCTACGTTGCGAGGTCTCGGTCTTCCTCCAACGTGAATCACCGGGTCGAGCGCATGGCCACCTGGAGGCATGCAAGGTCGCGATCGCCGCAGTGCATCGGCAGTTCGCACTTGATGAGCGGCCCTCACCGCCTGTCGCCTCCTCGATCCATCGTCAGCGGAGCACGCAGCCATCATCCAGGTTGACCAGCTGAGCTTCACCTATCCCGGGGCAAAGGCCCCGGCCTTGAGCGACCTATGCTTCGACGTCGCTCCCGGCGAGATCTTTGGCTTTCTCGGACCGAGCGGTGCCGGCAAGTCGACCACACAGAACATCCTGATCGGCCACCTGCGGGGCTATGCCGGGACCGTCGAAGTGCTCGATAAACCGCTCTCGCGCTGGTCCGGCGACCTCTACCGCCAGATCGGCGTGAGCTTCGAATTCCCGAACCACTATCTCAAGCTGACAGCGCGCGAGAACCTCGAATACTTTCGCGCGCTCTTCAACGGCGATGCCGAGCCGGCGATGGACGCGCTCGAACGGGTCGACCTCGCCGCCGATGCCGACAAGCGCGTCGCCGAGTTCTCCAAGGGCATGAAGAACCGTCTCAACGTGGCCCGCAGCCTGCTGCACAGGCCCCAGCTCTGGTTTCTCGATGAGCCAACTGCGGGCCTCGATCCGGTCAACGCCAGGCGCATTCGCGAGCTCATCGCCGAGCGGCGGACCCGGGGCGTGACCACGGTGATCACGACCCATGACATGACCACCGCCGACGAGCTCTGCGACCGGGTCGCATTCATCGTCGATGGCCGCATTGCTGCGATCGACGCGCCATCCGTGCTGCGTCGTGAGTACGGGCGGCGCGAGGTCGAGGTCACCTGGGACGGTGACGGTTCAGGCAACGCCGGCGCGGCGCGCTTCGATCTCGACACACTGGCCGATGACGAAGCGTTTCGCCGCGCGCTGCGCCAACCCGGCCTCGCCACGGTGCATTCGCTCGAGGCGAGCCTCGCCGACGTATTCGTCGCCGTAACCGGGCGACGGCTCGGCGCATGAACGGCCTCCTTGCGACGATCAAGCTCGATATCCGCTGCCAGGCGCGCAGTGGCCTTTACGCGGTGGGAATCTTCACCGCAGTCCTGTTCGGTCTCATCGGGCGCCTGATCCCGGTCGAGTACGCGGGCCGGACCCTCAGCGTGATCTATCTGCTAAGCCTCAGTACGACCACGTATGTCTTCTGCGCATCTCAGGTGCTCGCGGACAAGACCCAGGGCACACTCCTCGCGCTCCGCGCTGCGCCGCTCACGGCGAACGCCTACATGGCGTCGAAGATCCTCACGCTGACGACGTTCTCCGTGGTCGAAGCAGCGGTCATCTACGGCGTGGGTTTCTGGGGGGCGGATCTGAACCTGCTACCGCTTCTCGTGGGCGTCGTCGTCCTTGGCCTGCTCTACGCGTGCATCGGCCTCGGTCAGGTCGCGAAGCATACGTCGGTGTTGACGTTTCTCCTTCCGGGCGTCGCCATCGTCGGCAGCGTCTCCCAGCTCCCGATGCTCTATGTCCTCGGGATCGGACCCGCCGTGCTGTACTACGGAATCCCGTCGATGGCGCCGCTGCTGCTGATGATCGGCACGAGTGAGGCTCTCGAGGCCTGGCAGTGGGCCTATGCAATCGGTGTTTCGATCGCGGCCATCGCGGCCGCAGGACTCTGGGCGCAGGCGAGCTTCCGACGCTACATCCAACTGAGCGAAGCGCCCTGATGGCCAGCACCCGAGCGGTACGCGGCATTCTCGCTTTCGACGGGCTGCGGCTGGCGAGAGACCGTTTCGTGGTCAGCGTCAGCCTGTACATCATCGCGATGACGATCGCGCTCCGTTGGATCCTGCCCTGGCTGACGCGCGAACTCGATGCTCGCCTGGGCTTCGACTTCACCCCCTACGTGCCGCTCCTCGCGAGCCACTTCCTGATCCAGCTGTCCGGCCAGGTCGGGGGCATCATCCTTGGATTCCTGCTGCTCGAGAGTCGCGAGGACAGGACGATCCGGGCGATGCTCGTCACGCCGATCCCGATGCAGCGTTATCTGGCGATCCTGGGGCTCGTGGTGATGGCGGCGACGGTTCCCCTTGCGCTCCTTGAGGGCGTGATCATCCAGTGGGGACTGCCGCCATGGCCGGGATTCACCCTCGCCGCAATCGTCGGCGCCCCCGGCGCCTTCATCTTCGGCCTGCTCGTCGCGACGCTGGCGAGCGACAAGACCCAGGCGTTCGCTTACATGAAGATTCTCGGGCTCCTCCCGGCGGCGGCGAGCGCTGCGTGGTTCGTCGATGAACCGTGGCAGTGGTTGTTTGCCGTCTATCCGCCGTATTGCGCGAGCAAGATCTACTGGCTAAGCGAGGCAGGCCAGCCGGGCGGGTTGCCCTATGCTGTTCTCGGCCTCGTTGGATCCCTGGTCTGGATCGCTGTGCTGGCACGCCTTTTCCTACGTGTCGCGCGGCGCTAGCTCGCGCGGGCTCATCGCAACTGGGGCGGCCCGGTTCCGCCCGCTTCTCATCACGAATTCCGCGGACTATAGTTCGCAGGTAGAGCGTGCGTTCTGGGCATGGAGCCAAAGGGGGATTTATGAGGAATCAATCGCAGCACGTCGGCGTGTCGGTCGTGCTTTTCGTCCTGTTGATGACGGCCGGTTCGAGCGTTCAGGCAGACGTGTTCCTGGACTTCAAGATTGCGAGTGAGCTCTCGGACGTCCGGAGTCCGGGCAACATCTCCGGGTCGGTTCTCCCGAAGCTGCTGTTCAAGCACGGCGGATCGATCAAGGGCCAGTCCGGCAGCCTCGGCTTCAGCATCGCCGATCGAAACATGGACCAGATCGGCGACACGCTCGTGTTCAGCTTTTTCGACGGCACCGGTATCGATCCGGCCGGTGAGATCAGCTTTGGCATCGAGCGTGTGGAACGCAACGGCGGCGTCTTTCTGACCTTCCCGGTCGCCGGCTCGTCCGGAACGGTGCCCGATCTGGCGGAGTTCTTTCCGTTTCTGCCCAACCCGGAGCAGCTGCTGATCCCTGCGGAGAACGGCCTCGAGTTCACCGTACCGGACGGGTCCCTGACGCTGGCGCTCGACGACATCCCCGTCCTGCGGGAGCTGATCTTCGGAAGCAGCTTCGAAGCGGACGAAGCCCCGGAAGCTCCCCAGGCAAAGGGGAGCATGCTGACCCACGTGCTGTTCTCGGGTGAACCCTTGCTGTGGGTCGATAGCAATGGCAATGGGATCCCGGAACCGGATATCGACGATCCCATTGGCGTTCGCTTCGATTCGATGGCCAATACCATGGTCGTCGACCGCGACGACAACTCATGGATCTTCAATATCTTCTTCGAGCAGGAGTTCTCCTTCATCCGGGTCGACGAGGTGGCCCAGTACCCGCTCGAAGGACCAGCCGAGATCACGAATGCGCGCAGCGATGGCATGATCTGCCTCTTCTTCGACGGCGTACTCAGCCTCGATTGATCCATGGGCGCGATCGTCGGCCTGTGGCTGCTCGCGCTCGGCAGCATCGGCGACGACGACGCGCGGGTGATTCTGGTCACCTACGGACCGCGCGGCGAAGCCGTCGGCTATTTCGGCCACTCGGTCCTCTGGGTCCGGTCGCACTCGCGCGGCCTCAACGCCTATTTCAACCTGGCGGCCCGGGGGACCGTCAGCTGGGATCCACGGACCTACTGGAAGGATCGCCTCACCTACTGGGCCTTCGCCCGACCGTCGGCAGACGACCTGTCAGGCCATCTCGCGCTGAATCGCAGCATCCGATTCCAGGCGCTCTCGCTGACGTCGGACCAAGCAGACCGCCTGGACGAGCGGCTGCGTGAGATCGTGGCGCCCGAGAACAACCCCTTCACCTACGACTTTCTCACCTTCAACTGCACGACTCGCATCCGGGACCTCCTCGACGAGGTGTTTGACGGGAAACTGCGGCCGGTGCTGGAAGCCATCCCGCCGACCGAGACACCGCGCCGCCACGTCCTCAGCGCCGTGCCACAAGCCCAGCGGACGATTCTCGACTTCATGCTCGGTGCACCGATGGATCGAGCAGCGTCCCGCTGGGACGAGGCCTTTCTGCCCGCCCTTCTCGCCGACGCCATCGTCGATGTGACCATTGACGGTCGCCCCCTCGTGACCGCAGACCTGGTTGTGATGGAGGGGCCAACCGACGCCGTCCAGGAACCCTGGACCGGTCATGCGCCGGGCTCCGGCTGGGCCTACGGGGGCGGCTCGTTGGCCCTGGGAATCGCCGGTCTGGCACTGGTCGCGACCCGGCGGCGCTGGGCGATTCGCCTGGCCGGCACCGGGGTTGCGCTCCTCTGGCTGGGCCTGGGCGTCGCCGGCGGCGCGCTCGTCTTCAATGCGCTCGGCGGGGTCCGCGTGGCAGCTGAGAACCAGAACCTGTGGATTGCCTCCCCGGCCTACCTGCTGCTGGCCATCGCCTGGAGCATCTGGCTGATCCGCATACGCGCCCGGTGGCTGCTCGACGGCTGTATCGTTCTCGCGAGCACCCTGCTGGCTCTCGCGGTGGCCTCGATGCTCCTGGACACCGACCACCAGAACGGCTTCTGGCTCTTTGCCCTCATTCCACCAATCGTTGCCGCTGTGGTCGTTGCCTTCGCAATCCGAAAGGCGTCGCAAGGGCCGACCGTGAGTCCTCCCCTGGTAGGGGTAGCCTGACTCCGGACGCATCGGCACCCGGCAAACGCACCACTCAGGATTCGAGGTGATCTCGCCCTTCCAAGCGATCCTGAATCGTTCGGGCGCCCCTGTTAAGCCGTACTGACCGTCGTCGACCGACTCATATCGTACGTCCACCAGGATCGGCAAGCGCGAACATCGCTGCTCCCTGATTACTCGTCCGCCGCCTGACAATCGCCTGCCGTAGGCGTTCTCAGGGGCTGAAGACGAGCACGATGTACACAACGAAGAGAACGAGATGCACCGCTCCCTGGAGCACGTTGGTGCGCACGCCACCGAAGGTCATGATGCTGCTCAGCAGGGTCAGCATGAGCAGGACGAGATCGGCCGGATCCAGGCCGAGCACGAGCTGCTTGCCCGTAATGATTGAAATCACGACGACAGCGGGCACCGTCAGACCGATCGTGGATAGCGCGGAGCCCAGGCAGATGTTCACCGACCGCTGCAGCCGATCCGCCCGGGCGGCGTAGATCGCGGCCAACGCCTCCGGGGTCAGCACGACGACGGCGACAAGGATCCCGCTCAGCGCAGCGGGCGCGCTCAGGCTCGAAATGCCGAAATCGACCATGATGCCGAGCTTCTTCGACAGCAGCACAATCGGCAGCATCGTCAGAACGAGAAACACCCCGTGATAGGGAATCGACCGTCCTTCGTAGGCGCCGTCGGATTCAGGCTCGGTGGCCAGGCCCCCGCTCGCGTCACTTCGATCGCTCGATGGCTGGAGGAAGTAGCTCCGATGCCGGACGGTCTGCATGGCCAGGAACACCCCGTAGAGGAGCGCCGTCACCCCGGCGAACGCCACGGCCTGGACCACCGTCAGCGACGGATCCGGCGTTGATCGGGTGAACACCGGCAGGACGAGTGCGATGACAGACAGCGGCAGAATCACGCCGAGAAAGGCGCGTGCGCCGCGAAGGTTGTAGTCCTGCTCCAGGTGACGCAGCCCTCCAATGAGGAGCACGATGCCGACCATCCCGTTGAGCACGATCATCAGGATGGCGAACATGGTGTCGCGCGCAAGGGTCGGGTTGGCGTCTCCGGTCAGCATGATGGCGACGATTAGCGTGACCTCGATGCCGATGACCGAAAGGGTGAGAATCAGGGTGCCGTAGGGCTCGCCGAGATGCTCGGCCAGACAGTCGGCGTGACGGACGACACCGAAGGCGCACCACAGCATGGCGGCGAACATCCACGCAAATAACGCACCTGCGCCGAAGGAAACGGCCAGGTCGGCAAACCATTCATCGCCGAACAACATGAAGGCAATGGCCGTGAACGCGCCAACGAGGAAAGGCGCTTCATCGCGAATGAGATGAACTAGTCGCGACTTGATCTGACACCTGGCTTGAGAAAGGCGAGGGTTATCGGTTCTGATGGAAGTGCGAACTTTCAATACAGAACCATGGAGATAACCCTCATGAGTCAGTCTACA
>JBCCZC010000326.1:0-6614 GCA_039188505.1 Pseudomonadota bacterium
ACGCGCGAAGACCTCGAGGCCGCGGTGCGCGACGGTCGCTTCCGCGAGGAGCTCTACTATCAGCTGAACGTCGTCCCGCTGACCGTGCCACCGCTGCGCGAGCGCGCCGAGGACGTGCCTGAACTGCTGAACTTCTATGCGGAACACTTCCCGACCCAGGAAAATCTCGCCTACCGCCATTTCTCGGTCGCGGCCCAGAATCGGCTACGCAACTATCCCTGGCCGGGCAACGTCCGGGAGCTGAAGAACCTCGTCCAACGCCTGCTGATCCTCGGCCGCGACGAGATCGAGCTGGACGAGGTCGAGCAGGTGCTCGGCAACGTCAAGCGCGAGACCGATCCCGACGCGATGCTCGCCGGAATCGATCCATCGCTACCGCTTCGGGAGGCCCGCGAACTGTTCGAGCGTGCCTACCTGATCCAGCTGCTCAAGACCGCCGGCGGCAGCGTCGGCAAGCTCGCGAAGCTCGCCGAGATGGAGCGCACGCATCTCTATCGGAAGCTGCGGGCCCTGGGAATCGATCCGAAGAAGGTCTCGCGGGGCGGGGACGGCGCATGAAGATCATCATCCTCGGGGCTGGCCAGGTCGGGTCCAACGTCGCGGCCAGCCTGTCCCGCGAGGAGAATGACATCACCGTCGTCGACCTCGACCAGGGCAAGCTGGCCGAGCTCCAGGACAAGCTGGACATTCGCGGCATCATCGGCAACGCGTCGCATCCGCGGGTGCTGACGCGCGCGGGTGCCGAGGACGCCGACATGATCGTCGCGGTGACCAACAGCGACGAGATCAACATGATCGCCTGCCAGGTCGCCTACACGATCTTCCAGACGCCGACGAAGATCGCCCGGGTGCGTGCGGCCGAGTACCTCGACTATCCGGAGCTGTTCCGGGGCGAACACTGCCCGGTCGACGTGCTCATCAGCCCGGAACGGCTCGTCACCGAGCACGTCCAGCGCCTCATCGAATATCCCGGCGCCGCCCAGGTGCTCGATTTCGCCGACGGCCGCGCCCAGCTCGTGGCCATCGAGATCTCCTCGTCGAGCGCGCTGGCGGCACGCAAGATCCGTGAACTCAAGGACATCCTGCCGACGGGGATCGAGATCCGCGTTGCGGCGATCTTCAGAAGCGACCGCCAGATCATTCCGGACGCCGATACCCGCATCGAGCTTCGCGACACGGTCTTCTTCCTCGCCGCTCGGCGCGATATCCGCACGGTCATGGCCGAGCTGCGCCGCCTCGAACCGGCCGTCCGGCGAATCATCCTCGCGGGCGGCGGCAACATCGGCTCGAATCTCGCGTTGGCGATCGAGGATCGCTACCACGTCAAGATCCTCGAACGCCATCACGACCGGGCGCGCGAGATCGCTGAAGAGCTCGAAAAGACCATCGTCCTCAAGGGCGACGCCACGGACGAGAACCTGCTGCGCGAGGAGAATATCGATCAGACCGACGTGTTCTGCGCGCTGACCAATGACGACGAGGCGAACATCCTCTCGTCCATGCTGGCCCGTCGGCTCGGGGCCCGGAAGGTCATCTCGCTCGTGAACCGCGCCGCCTACGTCGACATGATCGAATCGGGGACCATCGATATTGCGGTTTCGCCCCAGCAGGTCACGATCGGCGCGCTCCTCACCCACGTCCGGCGCGGCCACATGGTCCGCGTGCACTCGCTGCGACGCGGGGCCGCGGAGGCGATCGAAGCCGTTGCCCATGGCGATGCGGCCAGCTCGAAGGTGGTCGGACGTACGATCGAGGACATCGAACTTCCCGAGGGCGCGACGATCGGCGGCATCGTCCGGGGCGATCAGCTCATCATCGCCCACCACGATACGGTGGTGGAATCCGAGGACCACGTGATCCTCTTCGTCGTCGACAAGGACTGCATCGGCACCATCGAAAGGCTCTTCCAGGTCGGAGTAACCTTCATGTGAGCAGGGTGCGAGCATTGGGCGGCAGCCGCCCCACGCGGCGCGAAGCGAGGCCGGTGGCCTTGGCCGCGCCGGTGACCCACCGCCCTGCAAGCGACGCCTTCGCGCCTCATCCCGGTGCGCCCGACGACCGATCCTTCGCGGTCCATGGCGTGGCCCGGCTACACCCCACGCCGGCCCCGCGTGTCCGGAAGGCCTGAAACCGCATGCGCCTGACAGGCATCCAGCGCATCGTCGGCCTGCTCATCGTCCTTTCCAGCCTGACGATGCTGCCGCCGGCCGCCGTCTCGCTCTTCTACCAGGACGGAAGCGCAGCCGCTTTTCTCGAAGGCTTCGCCCTGCTGGCGGTACTCGGCACCGTGCTCTGGTGGCCCGTCCGCAAGCACCGGTACGATCTCCGGATCCGCGACGGCTTCATCGTGGTGGTGGCCTGCTGGTTCGTCCTGGGCCTGAGCGGGGCGGTGCCGCTGCTGATGTCGCCGGACCCCACGATGAGCGTCACCGACGCGGTTTTCGAGTCCATCTCAGCACTGACAACGACGGGTGCCACGGTGCTCCAGGGCATCGATTTCCTGCCGCCGGCGATCCAGTTCTATCGACAGATGCTGCAGTGGCTCGGCGGCATGGGGATCGTCGTGCTGGCCGTTGCCGTGCTGCCGATGCTGCGGATCGGTGGCATGCAGCTCTACCGGGCGGAGACGCCCGGGCCCATGAAAGACAACAAGCTCACGCCGCGCATCACGGAAACGGCGAAGGCGCTCTGGTACCTGTATCTCGGGCTCACCGTCGTTTGCGCCGCGGCCTACTGGCTGGCGGGCATGAGCTTCTTCGACGCGATCTGCCACGCATTCTCGACGATCGCGATCGGCGGCTTCTCGACCCACGACCAGAGCATCGGCTTCTTCAACAACCCGGCGATCGAGCTCATCGCCGTGTTCTTCATGATCGTTGCCGGCGTCAACTTCGCTCTCCACTTCATGGCCTGGCGGCGGGCCACCATGGCGCCGTACATGGCCGACCCGGAGCTGAAGGCCTATCTCTGGATCCTCCTGGTCGGCGTCGTGGTCTGCACCCTCGGGCTCCTGCACGCCGGGCAATATGACGGCGTCGGCAGCGCGCTGCGCTACGGGCTGTTCCAGGTGGTGTCCGCCGCGACGACGACCGGCTTTTCGACGGACAGCTTCTACCTCTGGCCCAGTGCGCTTCCGCTGCTGCTGCTGCTGCTGTCCTGCATCGGCGCCTGCGCTGGCTCGACCGGCGGCGGCATCAAGGTCATCCGCGGGCTGCTGCTCTATCGCCAGGGCATCCGGGAGATCACCCGCCTGATCCACCCCGCGGTCGTCAATCCCATCAAGATCGGCGGCAAGACCATGAACGAGAAGGTCATCCAGTCGGTCTGGGGCTTCTTCTCGCTCTACGTCGCGATGTTCTGCCTGCTCTCGCTCGTGCTGACGTTCCTGGGTCTCGATCTGACCACGGCCGTCTCCGCGGTTCTCTCGTGCCTCAACAACCTCGGTCCGGCGCTGGGCGAGGCCGGGCCCCACTACGCGGATCTGAACGACCCGGCGAAGTGGTTCCTGGCGTTTGCCATGATCATGGGGCGGCTCGAGCTGTTCACGCTGCTGGTCATCCTCTCGCCGGTCTTCTGGCGCAACTGATGACCCCGGAGATGCTTGCCCGCTTCGAGTCCCTGCTCGCATCCGGGCGGGATGATCCCATGCTGCGACTGACCCTCGGGCAGGGCTACCTCGCCCAAGGTCGACCCGACGATGCCGCGGCGCAGCTCCGCGCGGCTCTCGAAGCGAAGCCCGATTACACGGCGGCCTGGAAGTTTCTGGGTAAGGCCCTCGAGGCGGCGGGCGATCTCGAGGGCGCGCGATCGGCCTGGGCGGAGGGGCTGGCCGTCGCCGATCGCACGGGAGACCGCCAGATCGAGCGCGAGATGCAGGTGTTCCTGCGGCGACTGGACAAGCGGACGCGCTAGTTCGAGCCGGCGCGCCCGCAGTAGCGCCTAGCCGGAAAGCGCCGTCCGCAGCCCGTCCAGGAACATCTGGACGGCAATCGCCACCAGCACCATGCCCATGAGCCGCTCCATCGCGATCAGCCCGCGGCGTCCAAGCCAGTCGCGCAGTTTGCCGGACGCCAGCAGGATCACGGCCGAGCCCGCCCACGCCAGGAACAGACCCGCCGCCAGCACGGGCATCGCCGTGTCGTCCCGGCCGGCCAGCAGTAGCACCGTGGCCAGGATGCTTGGCCCGGCGAGCAGCGGAATCGCCAGGGGCACCACCAGCGGCTCGCCGTCCGGCTCATCAGCGTAGTCGGGCCGCGCTCCGGGGAAGATCATCTTCATCGCGATGATGCCGAGAATGATCGCCCCGGCAATGCCGATGGCTTCCTGTCGCAGGCCGAGCAGAGCCAGCAGCTGCGGCCCCGCCAGCAGGAACAGGAACATCGCGGCGAGCGCAATCAGCAGTTCGCGGATCAGCACACGGGCGCGACGTTCGGGCGCAACCGGCTCCAGGGCCGAGAGGAACAGGGGCACGTTGCCCAGTGGGTCCATGACCAGGAACAGGAGAACGAAGACGGAGAAGAGATCCATGGCGCGACCGATCGAGTGGACGGGGCGCGCGATTCTACCGGGGCCTTCGACGCGGGAACACCCCGCAATATCGGTCCCCGCGAAGAAAATCAGTCTTCGGGGATAGGAAAGGGGTGAACGCGTTCGAAACCACAGACAAACAGAGGAACCGACCCATGCGCTACCTGACACCGATTGTCATCCTGCTGCTGGCCACCGCCTGCACGGGCGACACCCGCGCCGTCGACATTCCGATCGATCCGGGCAAGGACCCCTTCCTCATGCAGACCTACGCGGTCCCTGCCGAAGCCGCCGACGAGATCAGCCGATCGATTGCCTTCCTGCTCGGGGGTGGCGACCAGAGCATCGGCCGCGCCACCGTGATCGGGACCGACCGGATCGCCATCGCCGCGCCCGCATCCGCACACACCGGCGTGCGGCAGCTCATCGAGGCCGCGATCGAGGGTGGCAGCGAAGCGCCCCCGCGTATCCGCGTCGAGTATTGGCTGATCGATGCGGAGCCCGGAGCTCCAGACGGACTCCCTGCCACCCTTGCGGAGCTGGAGCCCGCACTCGAAGCGATCGTCACGTCTCTCGGTCCGATGGCTTTCGACCGGATCGACTATGCGCAGCACATCCTCCAGAGCGGGTCCCGCGCCGAGGTCGACGGGCGCGTGCTTCAAGGCAACGTCAACGCGGTGGCCCGCGGCGATCGCATCGTCGCCGACTTCAGGCTCCTCGCGGTCTGGGGACAAGGCGCACCGCAGCCGCTTTCCACGCGTGTCGACCTGCAGGATGGAGAACTGCTCGTGCTCGCGGTGGCGAGCGATACGCGTGAGGAGGCGACTGGCTTCAGCGCCTTCGTCGTCCGCGCCACCACCTTCTGAGGACGGCTGGCGCCGCGCCGCGTGCTGGACGCAACCGACATCGAGAGCCTGTACCAGCGGCTCGAGCGACCGCTCTTCAACGTCGCCTTCCGCTGGACCTGGAATGATGCGCAAGCCCAGGAGCTGGTGCAGGAGGCCTTTCTCCGACTCTGGAACGCCCGCTGGCGCGTGCGGCCGGACTCGGCCGAGGCCTACGTCTATCGGATCGTCCTCAACCTCGGGCAGAAGCACGCCGGGCGGCGTTCGCGCTGGCGGGATTTCGTGACCCGGGCGCCGCAGGCAGAGGAGGATGCGCGGGGGCCAGAGCAGGACGCGGACGGCGAGGCCCTGCGACGAGCCATCGTCGCGCTACCCGATACGCTCCGCTCCGTGCTGCTCCTTTGCGAGTACTCCGGGTTGCGCCAGCGCGAGATTGCAGCGCTTCTCGATATCCGGCCCGGGACCGTGGGGTCCCGGCGCCACGAAGCCATGGCCAGGCTCCGGGAGGCGCTCGACGCCACGACTGTGGAGGAGGAAACCGATGCCGCTAATCCAGCTTGAGAACCGCGCGCCGCCGCCGGGCGGACTGGCGGAATTGCGCGGGCGCATGGTGCGACGGCGTCGCCGCAGGCAGGGCACGCTCCTGCTTGGGGTCACGGCGGCCCTCATCGTGCTGCTGCGACCGGTGGCCGTGACGCCGCCCGACGCGGACGTGCCGCTCGCGCGACTGCTGGCGCCGATCGACCGCACGGTCGCCGTCGAGGACGCCCGGGTCGTGCCTGTCGACGCCTCGGTACCCGGCGTGCGCCTGGTCTGGGTCGTGACGAACCCGACGGCCTCGCCGGGCTCCTGACACGCCAGTGCGCTCGGAGTCAGACTCCGGGTGGCCGCAACAAACCGGGAAAGAACCACCGGTCCGAGCCCAGGCACTGCTGCCGCTACGGAAGGAAAAAAAACCCAGGGCCAGGACGAAGGCGCCGGTGCCGCACAGGGAGGTGCGGCCATTGCCGATGCGGGCGTCGGCAATGTGAGGAATCCGGAAACCACGCTTTTCGGATTCCGGGTTCGGGCCGGCCATGGGCCGCCGCTACGGTAGGAAAAAACTCCGGGTTAGAACGAAGGCACCGGTGCCGCACAGGGAGGTGCAGCTATTGTCGACGCGGGCGTCGGCAATGCGAGGAATCCGGAAACCATGCTTTTCGGATTCCGGGTTCGGGCCGGCCACGGACGGCCGCGACGTAA
>JBCCZC010000327.1:0-6585 GCA_039188505.1 Pseudomonadota bacterium
CACCAGCGACCGCCCGGTCTGGATTCTCCACGACGGCCCGCCGTACGCAAACGGTGCGATCCACATCGGCCACGCGGTCAACAAGATCCTCAAGGACGTCATTTCCAAGTCGCGCTTCATGGCCGGCTATCACGCGCCGTACGTGCCGGGCTGGGACTGCCATGGCCTGCCGATCGAACTCCAGGTAGAGAAGAAGGTCGGGAAGGTCGGCCACAAGGTCGACGCCAGGACGTTCCGTCAGAAATGCCGCGAGTACGCCAAGCGACAGATCGACGTTCAGCGGGACGGCTTCAAGCGCCTGGGCGTCATGGGCGATTGGTCGAAGCCGTACCAGACCCTCGACTATCGCTATGAGGCGGACATCATGCGGGCGCTGGCCCGCATGGTGGAGAACGGACACCTGCACCAGGGCTCCAAGCCCGTGAACTGGTGTTTCGACTGCGGTTCGGCGCTTGCCGAGGCGGAGATCGAGTACCGCGACAAGGTCTCGCCGGCCATCGATGTGGCCTTCGCCGCGTCCGACACGCCGGCACTGGCCGCCGCCTTCGGCTACGCGCCGGCGGCTGACGAGAAAGCCTACGTCGTCATCTGGACGACGACCCCCTGGACGATCCCGGCCAATGTCGCGATCAGCCTTCACCCCGAACTCGAGTACCTGCTCGTCCGCGACGACGCGGGACGCCTGCTGGTGCTTGTCGAGGAGCTGGCGGAGCAGGCGCTGCGCCGCTACGGCCACGAGGGTGACCTGGATATCGTTGGGCGGGCGAAGGGCGCCGCCCTCGATCGCATGGAGACCCGGCATCCGATCTACGATCGCGCGTCGCTGCTGGTGCTGGGCGAGCACGTGACCACGGAGGCAGGTACCGGCGCGGTCCACACGGCGCCGGGTCACGGCCAGGAAGATTTCGAGGTCGGCCAGGAGTATGGCCTGCAGGTGCTGAACCCGGTGGGCCCGCGCGGGCACTTCACCGAGGAGTCCCCGATCTTCGAGGGCATGACGATCTGGAAGGCGAACGAGCCCATCATCGAAGAGCTCCGGCAGCGCGGCGCGCTGCTGCACGTCGAGGACTACGAGCACAGCTACCCGCACTGCTGGCGCCACAAGACGCCAACGGCATTCCGCGTGACCCCCCAGTGGTTCATCAGCATGGACAAGGCGGGCCTGCGCGAGAAGGCGATGAAGGAGATCAAGTCCGTCCGCTGGGTGCCCGAATGGGGGCAGGCGCGGATCGAGGCCATGATCGAAAACCGTCCGGATTGGTGTATCTCGCGCCAGCGCACCTGGGGCGTGCCGATCGCGCTCTTTGCGCACGCGAAAACTGGCGAGCCGCACCCGGATTCAGCGCGTCTCATGCGCGAGGTGGCCGATCGGGTGGAACAGGACGGGATCGACGCCTGGTACGACCTCGATGCCACAGAGCTGCTCGGCGACGAGGCCGCGGAATACGACAAGGTGACCGACATCCTCGATGTCTGGTTCGATTCGGGCGTCTCGCACTATGCCGTGCTGGATCAGCGCGACGATCTGCACGTCCCCGCGGAGATGTATCTCGAAGGTTCCGATCAGCACCGCGGCTGGTTCCAGTCGTCGCTGCTGACCTCGGTGGCCATGCGCGGCACCGCGCCGTACAAGCAGGTCCTCACGCACGGCTTTACGGTCGACGCCAACGGCCGGAAGATGTCGAAATCGCTGGGCAACGTTATCGCGCCCCAGGATGTGATGAAGACCCTCGGGGCTGACATCCTCCGCTGGTGGGTCTCCGCCTCCGATTACCGCTATGAGATCTCGGTCTCCGACGAGATCCTGAAACGTTCGGCCGATTCCTACCGCCGCGTGCGGAACACGGCCCGGTTCCTGCTGGGCAACCTCCACGGTTTCGACCCGAGCGAGCATCTCCTGCCGCTCGAGGAGTGCCTGCCGCTGGATCGTTGGGCTGTCGACTGCGCGTGGCGCGTCCAGCAGGACGTGGTCGAAGGCTACGACGACTATCAGTTTCATGTGCTGCACCAGCGGGTCCACCAGTTCTGCTCGGTGGACATGGGCGCGTTCTACCTCGACATCATCAAGGACCGCCTCTACACCTGCCAGACGGATTCGAAGCTGCGTCGCTCGGCGCAGACTGCGATGTACCACATCCTCGAGGCCATGACGCGCTGGATCGCCCCGGTGCTGACGTTCACGGCCGAGGAAATCTGGGAGCTGATCCCCGGTGATCGCCCGGAGTCAGTCCTGATGTCGACGTGGTACGAGGGCCTCGCACCGCTGCCCGAGGACGCCGAGCAGGGGCCACGGTTCTGGGCTGAGCTCCGCGCGGTCCGCGACGTGGTGGCCAAGGAACTCGAGCGGCTCCGTCGCGAGGGCACCATTGGTTCCAACCTGGCTGGTATCGCGCACGTATATCTGCCCGACAAGCTCTACGAGCATCTCCAGCCGATCGAGAACGAGCTCCGTTTCGTGTTCATCACCTCGGAGGCCGAACTGCTGCATCTGGACGAGGCGCCCGATGAGGCGGTCACGGGTGAGGCCGTTGGTGAGGAGATCAAGGTCTGGGTCAGCGCTTCGGAGCAGCCGAAGTGCGTGCGCTGCTGGCACCAGCGGGCCGACGTGGGCATGGTCGACAAGCATCCGCAGCTCTGCGGCCGCTGCGTGGTCAACGTCGAGGGTAGGGGAGAGACCCGCTATTTCGCCTGAGCGCGCTGGCGGCCGTTCGGCGCTGGCCTGGCTGGCGCTCTCGGCGGTGGTGATCGTTCTGGACCAGTGGACCAAGCTGATCGCGGTCGGTGCCCTCGACCTCTATCAGTCGATCCCGGTATTTCCCGGGCTGAACTGGACGCTCCTGCACAACTACGGGGCAGCCTTCAGCTTCCTGAGCGATCACTCCGGTTGGCAGCGGTGGTTCTTCATCATCGTCGCCTTCGTGATCACCGTCGCGCTGATCATCTGGCTCGCCCGCCTGCCGCGAGGGGATTGGCGCAATGCCCTGCCGATCGCGCTCGTGGTGGGTGGTGCGGTCGGCAACGTCATCGACCGGATTGCCTACGGCTACGTCATCGATTTCATCGACGTCTACTACGCCAGCTGGCATTGGCCTGCCTTCAACGTGGCCGATTCGGCGATCTCGGTGGGCGCGGTCGCGCTCATCATCTTCGGGTTCAAGACCGAGTCGCCCGACGGCGAGGACGCCGACGACAAAGCCTGAGGTCAGCCTGCTATTCGACGCGGTAGCGGGTCAGCGCGTAGGAGAAGTAGACGACAGAGGCAAGCATGATCACGTAGGGCAGACCGTCCGAGCCGAAGACGTCGATCGACAAACCGATCAGCAGCACGCCGATGACCCCGCCAATGCTGTCCATCACCCAGAACGCTGCGTTGGCGGCGATGAGCTCACCGCCCGAATAGCGATCGCCGATGAGGGCGAGGCAGGTGGAGTAGAGCCCGCCGATCACGCCGCCCCAGATATAGAGGAGGCCCAGGGCGAGCACGTTGGTGTAGATCGCCATAGGCAGGAACACCGCACAGGTCAGGCTCAGCAGCGCCCCGACCATGATCACGTAGCGACGATCAACGAAGTCCGATAGCCAGGCGATCGGCGCCTCCAGCGTGATCGAGCCGACCATGAACGCGGTGAGCAGGAACGACGCCTTGGTGATCGACATGTCGTTGAGGATGCCGTAGATGACGATGAACGATTGCACGCCGTAGATCGACACGCCGGCCATCATGACCGCGAACATCGCCGCCGGCGTCTTCCACACGACCTCCTTTAGGCTGCCCTGTTCCTGGGCTTCCACGTGGCGCACGAACAGCGCCGTGAGCAGCAGGGGCACAACGGCCAGCAGGCTGATGATCGCGCTCGCGGTCAGCTCTGCCTGGGTTTGCTGGGTGATGTCCTCGGCGCCGGAAACCACGTTGCCAAGGTTGTCCGAGACGAAGGGTGCGACGTGCTCGAGGATGCTCAGCAGCTCGGCGTGGTAGGGCTCGATCTGGCTCAGAACGATCGGGCCGCCCGCGAGGCCGAGGGAGAGTGAGGTGCCGAGGATCGCGAGGCTGAGCCCCCGGGTCTGCTCGGAGGCCGCGTCGTTGAGCCATGCCTGCAGGAGCAGAACGAAGAGGAAGTTGCCGATCCCGTGGATGAAGACGAGCAGCCCCCACATCGGGATGTCGGTGACGAAGCACAGCAGGATCAGCGCCGGTACGCGGAAGAGCACCGTGAGGAGCATGGCCGTGCGGGCGCCGATGGTTGCCACGATCTTGGGCACGCCCGCCGAGATCACCAGGATCGAGATGATTTCCACGGACATGATCACGCCGACCACGGACGTCGAAGCGCCGTACGCCTGCAGCGTCGTCGGGAAGATGACCGCGTTCATCCCCACCGAGACGGAGACGAGAAACGCGGCGAGCGCCACCGTCACGAGGATGGTCAGACGCTGTGCTCCGGAGATGCCTTCGGTCATTCTGATCCTTGTTCTCGGCCGTTCAGGGCGTCACGGAAGCGCTCGGCGGATCAGGCCGCCGGCTGCGCGTCTCCCCCAGCTTTATCAAAGAAGCGCATGCGGCTGGTATTCAGCTGCGCCGCGAAATGGCGCAGGAACCAGACGATCGAGCCGATCATATAGGAAATGAAGAAGCCGGCCACCATGGCGCGGATCGTGGCGCGTTGAATCGGCTCCAGACGCTCGTAGTAGTTGCTCTTCTCGATGTCGAGGCCCAGGACGGCTTCGAAGTTGCCGTCGCTGTCGTAGAGTGGGACGTAGGCCGAAACGAAGGTGCCCCACTGGTCGGTGTAGGGTTTGTCGGACGCGATCAGGGTCTGGGTCTCCAGCGCTTCCATGAGATCCTCGGGGATCTCGTCATACTCCTGCATGACGTCCACGCTGTCCTCGACCCCGTCGCCGTCCGCGTCGCCATCGGGCGTCGCGTCGAGCACGAAGTAGGCCTTGCCGTCCTCGCCGAGGATCACCGTGTACACGAACTCGATCTGGACGCCCGCGTTGATCACCTTCCACATGGGCCCGATCTGGGCCTGATACTCGGGCGTGTCCTCGGATTCCGGCGAGCGGAAAGTCCGGTGGAGGTCGACGTCGATGAAGGATTGGATCACGCCCGCGGACCGCAGCAGGCCCTCCTTGATCTCGTCTTCCTGGGCCTCGACCGCGCGCACGTAGATGAAGTAGGAGACGAACATGATCGCCGAGAAGATCACGGCCGCAACGGCGATGCCCTCCATGAGCGGGTGAAACCGGTACTGGCGCGGAGTGGCGGACGTCGATTCGCTCATGGGTGTCTCCTCAGGCCGCCGTCGCGAGGCGTTCCGACCGGCGCTGGCGCGCGGCGATGACCGCCGGGATGCGATCCGGCGCCGGGTGTCTGGCGGTGCCGAACAGGTGGTCCCACCAGGTGACGATCAGCCCGTAGTTGACCTTCAGATTGATGTGGTGGAACAGGTGGAAGTGGCCCCAGGCGAAGTACCTCGTGACGGGTCCCTTCACCCTCGGATTGTGGTCCAGCAGGCCCTCGCTGAGGAACACCTCGTAGAAGTAGTGGAAGACCAGCAGGGGCAAGCCGTATTGCGGGAAGGCGAGGGTGATCAGCACCAGCGGCAGGGTCATCACCACGATGACGTCGAGTGATTCGCGCCAGCCGCCGAGCCAGAACACGAACTGCCCGGGCGTCGGGCGAACGTCCGGCGTGGCCCGCGACAGGTACGGAATCTGGTGATGTGCGACGTGGATCTTCCACAGCAGGTTCCCCGGTTTCGCGATGTGGGACCACCGATGCAGCCAGTACATGCAGAAGGTCCAAAGGAGGAAGCAGCCGAACACGCCAGCTGCGAATTTCAACCAATCGATCGCTATCTCGACCATCGCCGATGGCTGACCTCTTGCTGAAACGGGATTCGAAGGCCATGCCTCCGCGATGACGTTCCCCCGTCACAGCCCCCCTGCTGTCATACAAGCCTACGATAATACAGCAGGTTACGGGCGCCTCAAAACAAACATCTGTAACATCTCATGGCGCCGCGGGCCGCCCGCGGCCCCGTCTGGCGCTGTATTGCTGGCGGCTCGGCCTTTGGCTATACTGCCGCGCCTTCACCCGGCGCCGGTGTAGCTCAGTTGGTAGAGCAACGCATTCGTAATGCGTGGGTCGGCGGTTCGAATCCGTCCACCGGCACCATCCTCGGATACTCCCTTCGGTCGCACCCAAGGATGGTGCCAGTCGACCGACCCACCTCCGGTTTTTGGTTTTCCCGCCTGCATTTGTAGGAGGGCAGATTCTTCACTGTTGGGATCGTGACAGCGGGCTGCTGCGGGCGCGAATCGGTTCGAATCCGTCCACCGGCACCATCTCCCATGACTCGCTTCGCTCCCCAAGGGAGATGGTGGCAGTCGACCGACCCACCTCCGGTTCTTGGTTTTCCCGCCTCCGTTCGTAGGAGGGCAGATTCTTCCCTATTGGGAGTGTGACAGCCGGCTGCTGATGGCGCGAATCGGTTCGAATCCGTCCACCGGCACCATCCCCAGATCGTCGCTACGCTCCTCACCGGGGATGGTGGCAGTCGACCGACCCACAGCCGGTCTCTG
>JBCCZC010000328.1:0-6581 GCA_039188505.1 Pseudomonadota bacterium
CCCCCCCCCCCACCTCGCCGCCGTCTTTTTCTTCGTCCGCCCAGTACTCCGCTCATAACTCCTCGCACCAGTCTTCCACGTCGTCAGGGACGTCGTCATCGACGTCGTCCTCGACGTCGTCCTCGACGTCGTCCTCGACGTCGTCCTCTACGTCGTCCTCTACGTCATCTTCGACGTCATCTTCGACGTCATCTTCGACGTCATCTTCGACGTCGTCTTCCACGTCGTCTTCCACGTCGTCTTCCACGTCGTCTTCCACGTCGTCCTCGACATCATCCTCAACGTCGTCCTCAACGTCGTCCTCGATATCGTCGACGGCCTGGGCCCAGACAGGACGGATGAGGTCGAAATCACTCAGGGCGAGGAAGGGCGGGGCGAAGAAAAGGGCGCAGGCAAGCAGGGCGGCTAGCGCGAGCTTTCTGCTGGCGTGTCGATTTCCGTCCATAGCGCCGCGGATCCCCCTGTTCCTATTTCCATCCATGCGTCGAAACTCCTTCCCTTGTGTCAGCTTCGACGCACGAGACGACGGAATTATTCCCCCGGTAGGGAATAGAATGCCGCCTTGCCACGTTCTCTGGGGAAAGCAGTGCCCGACGTCACCGCCGAGGTCCGGGAAGCCATCGTAGCGCTATTGCCGCGGTTGCGGCGTTTTGCCTACTCCCTGACCGGATCCGTGGCGGATGCCGATGACCTGCTGCAGGCGACCGTAGAACGGCTCCTGACACGCCGCATTCCCCGAAATGCCGACGTGTCGCGCTGGTCTTTCACCCTCTGCCGGAATCTCTGGATCGACGAGCTCCGTTCCCGCTCGATACGGCGCTCGGAACCCGAGGCAGACGTCGACATACTGCAGGATGGCATCGACCCGGACCGGGAAATCGTGAATCGAATCACGATTTCCGAGGTTCGCGGGGCCCTCGACGAGCTGCCGGAAGGCCAGCGGCTCGCCCTGAGCCTCGTGACGGTCGAGGGCTACAGCTATGCGGAGGCCGCCGAGATCCTCGACGTCCCGATCGGGACGATCATGAGTCGGATCGCACGCGCTCGCCGGAACCTGGCCGAGAAACTGGAGCAGAAATGACCATCAGCGACGAACAACTCTCCGCCTACCTTGACGGCGAACTCGACGACGCGGAAACCGCGCTGATCGACGATGCGCTCGCGGCGGACGCGCAGCTCCGCGCCCGGCTCGAGTCACTGGCGCTGGCGGACGTCGCCCTCCGCGAAGCTGTTTCGGCGATCGATGACGTTCCCATGCCCGCTGGCGTTCACGAGCTGCTCGCGGCCTCCGCATCGAGCGCCGAGCAGCCGTCGGCCTTCGCGCGCTTCATCGATTCGATCTTTCCGCGACCGATCCACGCGGTTGCGTGGTCGCTGCTGTGCTTCGCGGCAGGCGGCATCTTCCTGCAGCTCCTGCCCGAAGACGACGGGGGCATCCGGCTCGGACCCGTCGCCGCGGCGTCAGCGCTCCACACAGCCCTCGAGGAGGCACCCAGCGGGTCGGCCCGAAACGGCGTCGTCGCGCACCTCACGTTCCAGGGAACGGACGGCCGCTGGTGCCGTGAAGTCTCGATCCAGGCGTCCGGCAATCCCGCGCGTGCGCTGGCCTGTCGCTCGGACGGGAGCTGGTCTCTGGAACTGGCGGCACCGCTCGGAACAGGCGAGGCGGGCGCTGATGGATACACGCCCGCATCGGACGAGTCCGCGGCCTTCGGTCGGATCGTCGACGCGATGATGGCGGCCGATTCCCTGTCTCCGGACGAGGAGCAGCGTCTGATCTCGGATGGCTGGCGCGACCGGTGACCGGGGATTCCAGCCGTCGCGCCCCCGAGATCTTCCGCGAGATCTATCGCAGACGGCAGTGGGGCCGGGGGACGTTCAATTCCGGCCGTGGATCCATGCCCCGCAACTCCGCCGAGTACCGCGCCTACGTGACGGCATTTATGCAGACGCGGCAGATCTCGAGCGTCGTGGACCTCGGTTGCGGGGATTTCCAGGTCTCGAGGCTCATGGACTGGAGCGAGGTCAGCTACGTCGGCGTGGATGCCGTCGCCGAACTGGTTTCGAGGAATAACCGGCTCCACGCGACCGACAACGTCCGATTTGTTCTGGCGGACATCATTCACGACGACCTTCCGCCGGCCGAACTCTGTCTCCTCCGACAGGTCCTGCAGCACCTCTCCAACGACGACATCGCCCGGGTACTGGCCAAGCTGAAGCAGTACCGCTACGTCCTGGTGACCGACGGCCTCCCGCCGGTTGAGCCCGAGGCGAAGAACGTCGACAAGCCGACGGATCAGGACAACCGCTGGAACGAGCGCTACGGCAGTGGCCTCTACCTCGAAGCACCGCCCTTCGGCGTCGAGGCCCAAATCGTCCTCGAGTACCCCTGCAGCTCGGGGCTCGAGACCTACCGAACGCTCCTGATGGAGAACCCCGCCTCAGCCTGAGCGACGGAGCAAGCTGCGCCAGCGTTCGCGCTTCGGCACGCCGCGTGTCCGGCGGGACCCTGAATCCGTCATGGAATAAATCTCGATTCCGCTTCGTCATCCCGGAAAACAACGACCGATCCGGTCAACCGGGAGTGATCCATGAACGCGACGAAGCACTGCACGGGCTCGGCCCGATTCCTGCTCCACCTGCCCCTGGCCCTTGGCCTCCTGGTGGCAGGTGCCGACATCGCCAACGCATCCGCCCAGCACCACTGCGACGGCCCGGTCGACCCGACCGGACTCGTGGCGGCAGCCGACGCGACCCACATCGCGGCGGCCAGCGGGCGCTGGGAGGCGCCGTTGACCTGGTCCGGTGGTCTCGTGCCTGATCGAGACGCGCGGGTGCTGATTCCCGAGAGCCTCGCGGTCACGATCGACACGCGGCTCGACGCGACGCTTTCGACGGTCCGCGTCGACGGCGCGCTCCGCTTCGCCAGCGATGCCGACACCGCCCTGAGGCTCGACACGCTCGTGACGACATGCACGGGCCTGCTCGCCATCGGTTCCGCCGACGCGCCGGTGGCCGCTGATCGACGCGCTTCGATCACCTTTGTCGACAACGGCCCCGTCGACGGCTTAGAGGACCCGGCCCAGATCGGCCGCGGCGCAGTGCTGCTGGGCCGGACCGAGTTCCATGGTGCTCCCAGGACCCATCGGGCGATTCTCGACGTCCATCCCCGGGCGGGCGCGGCAACGATCCGCCTGAAGCAGGCCCCGGAAGGCTGGCGCGTGGGCGACCTGCTGACGATCACCGGCACGGTGGCGGGAGACCCGCGCAGCGACGAGCTCCGGCAGATCGCCGCCATCGACGGCACCACCATCTCGCTGGCGACGCCGCTCTCGCTCGATCATGTCCCGCCGGCCAGCGATCTGAACGTCTACGTGGCGAACCTGACGCGCAACATCGTGATCGCTTCCGAAAGCGCCGAGGTCGCGCATCGGGGCCACGTGATGTTCATGCATACGCTGGACGTCGACGTCCGGAATGTCGCCTTCGAGAATCTCGGCCGGACCGACAAGCGGCGCGAGCTGGACGACCTGTTCTTCGAGTTCGAGGAAGACGTCGTCGGCAACGCGACCTCCGCCGGCGTCGTCTTCGAGGTCGAGGAAGGGCCCCGGACGAATATCCGGGGGCGCTATCCCGTGCACTTCCATCGCGGCGGCGTCGCGCCCGGATCGACGCCGGCGCGGATCAGCGGATCCGTGGTCTTCGATAGTCCCGGCTGGGGCTTCGTCATGCATTCCGCCCATGTCCACATGATCGACAACGTCTCCTACGCGGTTCAGGGCAGTGGCTTCTATACGGAGGCCGGGGACGAGATCGGCCTGCTCCAGGGGAACATCGCCGTCCGCTCTGCGAACGATGCCTTCGTCCTCGACGACGGGGGCGCGATCGATCCTGACCTGGGCGCGGACCAGCAGGAATTCGGCAACGACGGCGAAGGCTTCTGGCTTTCCGGGCACCGGGTCGCCCTCATCGACAACGTGTCTGCGGGATCGACCGGGCATGGTTTCATCTACTGGACGGACGGGCTTGTCGAAGCCGATATCCCGGAGCCCGCACGGATGTCCGTCCGCGTCGCCGATCTACCGAACGGCGACCTGATCCCGGGCCGGGAGTCGATTCCGACCTGGTGGGCGCCGATGGCACCGATCCGCGGTAACGAAGCCTATGGATCGATGATCGGCTTCCGATTCCGGTACGCGTATTCGCAGGCCTACCTCGGTGAAGGCGGCAGCGCGTTTCACAAGCCGCCACCGTAGGCCTACGTCGACACGATGAATCCCGTCATCGACGAGCTGACGGTCTGGAACAACCGGGATGGCGTGCTCCTCAACTACACCGCGCGGCTCAGCGTGCGCAACGCGCGCATCGTCGGCATCGGCGCTCGGACGAACCTCACTGATGCCACTGCGAACAGCGGCGTCGGTCTCGACCTGGGGACCGGCATCACCGACGGGCCGGGCCGGCTCCAGAACGTCACCATCGAGGGCTTCGACCACGGACTGATCGCGCCGCGGAACGGGCAGTGGGAACTGTCGCGGCTCACGCTTCGGAATCTCCGGGACATCTACATCAAGGAGACGCGTCTCGGTCCGCGAACGCTGCTCATGGAGCAGGTCGAGTTTGGCGCCCTCGAAGGCACCGCGGTGTCGGGACGCGAGCGTCGCCGCGTCAACGTGGTGCTGGACCCGGATCTGGAGCCGTTCGGCGGACTTCAGCCGTTCTTCTTTCTCCTGCCGGACTACCTCTCGATCAACGGGACGGGCGTCTACTTCGACCAGCGCGACGCGAACTTCGTGCCCTTGCCGAGCGAGGACTACGACATCGAGGACGAGCTCGAAGCCTATGCCGACCTGTCCAACGCCGAGCTGATGGATGCGTTCGGCCTGTCCTTCGGCGGTTCCCCGACGCCGGCGGGCTCGTGGCGCGACGAGACCCTCGAGGGGGGTTCCTGGGGCGCCTATCCCCGGATCGTCACCCTTCAGCCCACGCTCAGCGATATGACGTCGGGCGGCGAGTTTCCGGAGCCGCCGGAGGGCGACCGCGATCCCGTGATCTCGGGCAACGCGCTGGCGCTGGAGCGCGGCGAGACGGTGGTGCTGCTCCCTTCGAACATCAACACGCTCGACACGGACTCGTTGCCCAGCGAGCTCCTCTACGCCGCGAACGACGTGCGGAACGGGCATTTCGCTCGCTTCGAGGACCCTGGTGCGCCCATCACGACCTTTACCCACGCAGAGGTCGAGGCGGGCGTCCTGCGCTTTGTGCACGACGGCAGCGCCAGCGCGCCGTCCTATCGCCTGGCCGTGACGGACGGCGTCTTCACCTCCCCAACCACCGAAGCCGCCGTGTCGTTCGACGCGGGTGATGTGCCCGCAGCGACGGGCGCGGTCGTGTTCTCCGACGGCTTCGAGCGCTCTTTCGGCCGCTAGCGGCTGGAGCCCGTTGAGCCGGGCCGCGCGGCCGCTTTTCGAAACCAGGGAATAAACCCCGGACCCCGTCCGTCAAGGTCATGAACGCAGGCCCTTCGGCCTCGGCAAAGGAGTGAATCAGATGCATGCGGAAAGGAACGCTTCGAGATGATGGCTGCCCAGCTCAGCCTCGGTGTGCTCAGCGCGATCGTGGCCACATTTCTGGTCTGGACGATGGTGGAGTTCGCCCGGCATCAGCGTCGGGTGCCGGTCCTCCGGCACCGGATCCACGTCAACGGGACCCGGGGCAAGTCGAGCGTGACCCGGCTCATCGGAGCAGGGCTGCGGGCCGGCGGGGTCAACGTCGTGACCAAGGTTACCGGGACCTTTCCGCGGCTCATCACGATGGACGGGCGCGACGTCGTCGTGCACCGCCGGGCGGCGGCCACGATCCTCGAGCAGCTGGACATTATCCGCTTCTGCACCGAGCAGCGCGTCGAAGCGGTGGTGATCGAATGCATGGCCCTCGAGCCCGCATTCCAGCGCATCACCGAGGAACAGATGGTGCACGCCACGCTGAGCGTGATGACCAACGTCCGCCTCGACCACACGGACGTGATGGGCCCGACGCTCCGCGACGTGGGCCGCTCGATGGCGAATACGATCCCGCGGGACGGACGTGTGCTGACGTCGGCTACCGAGAACGTCGATCTCGTGTGCGAGCTGGCGCGGGAGCGCGGCGCTGCGGTCGACGTCATCGATCCGGGCACGGTGACCCAGGCGGAAAGCGCCCGCTTCCCGTACATCGAACATCGCGAGAACATCGCGCTGGCGCTCGCGGTCTGCGCCGAGCTCGGGGTCGCCCGCGACCGCGCCCTCGACGGCATGGTGGCCGCGCGGCCGGACGCGGGCGTGCTGACGCGCTCGACGATTCACCGCGATGAGATCTCGGCGACGCTCTACAACGCGTTCGCCGCCAATGATCCGGACTCGTCCCTCATGATCTGGCGGATGCTAGGCCGCGAGGGGCACCTGCGCGGCCAGGCCTTCGTGCTGCTGAACAGTCGCGCGGACCGCAAGGAACGGTCGGAGCAGCTCGCGACGTTGATCGGTCGCGAGCTTCAGCACGAGGTTGACGCCGTGTTCGTGATGGGGCGTCCGACGGATGCCGTC
>JBCCZC010000329.1:0-6548 GCA_039188505.1 Pseudomonadota bacterium
CCGTAGCCGGCTCGGTGGCGCTGGCAATGGACGCTGACGACGAGCTTCCCGAAATCCGCCGTGTCCGGCTGGCATCCGCCACCGACCCGTCGCTATGGATGCAGGCGGCTGTCGAGGACGATGGCACCTTCGAGGCCGTGGTGCCGGCGGGCGACTACACGGTCAGCGTGCCGGAGCGGACAATCGGCAATCCGTACGACAACCTGATCGCGCTGGCGCCAGCGTCGACCGTCGAGGTGACCGTTCCCGCGGGTGGAAAAGTCGACGCGCCGGCGCTGGCCGTCGCGGCCGCACCGGAGCTCGACTTCCTCGAAGACGAGGGTGTGCTGTTCGATTTCACGCCGGCGCGTGCGCAGGCCTTCGACCAGCTCGTCGAAGAGCTGATGGCGCGCTACCAGGTGCCGGGCGTCTCGCTGGCTCTGGTCAAGGACGGGGTCGTCGTGCACCAGCGCGCCTACGGCGTCCAGAACGCCTATTCGGGGGAGGCTGTCAGGGCGGACACCGTGTTCGAGGCGGCCTCGATCACCAAGACGATCTTCGCCTTCGCCGTCAATCGCATGGCCGAGCGCGGCGAGATCGACCTCGATCGGCCACTGCACGAGTACCTGCCCTTCGAGGACATCGCCTACGACGATCGCTACCGGGCGATCACCGCCCGCCACGTGCTGAGTCATCAGACCGGACTGCCCAATTGGCGCTGGCAGAACGACGACGGTCGCATCGACATCAAGTTCGAGCCCGGCACCGCCTACGGCTATTCGGGCGAGGGCTTCGAATACCTGGGCCGCGTCGTCGCTCACATCGCGGACAAGCCGCTCGAGACCGTCCTCCTCGAGGAAACGCAGCGGCCGATGGGCCTGACGGAAAACACCTGGTTCTCGTCGAATGACGCGCTGAAAGCCGTCGTCTCTCGCGGCCACCTCGACGGCATGGCGGGCCCCCACGATCTTCCCGGGGCGGTCGGTGTCGCCTTCAGCATGTATACGGAAGCCGGTGCGTTCGCGAACTACATGCTGGCGCTGATGAAACGCGAAGGCCTGTCCGCCGAACAGTACGACCGGATGCTCAGCCCCGAGACCCCCCTGCCGGAGGACGACCTCAACGACCCCGAGATCCCGGAGTCCTACGGTCTCGGTTTCCACCTGGCCGACACGCCGCTCGGGCTCGCCTGGGGCCACGGCGGCAACAACGGCAACTTCACCTGCCAGTTCGAGATCTACGACGAGCACGACCTTGGATTCGTGATCTTCACCAACGCCAACACGGGCCCGAAGCTGGTGGATGATCTGCGGGAGTACCTGGTGATGGGGCGCAAGCCGGGAAGCGACGGGAGCACCGCTCCCTGATCAGGCGTGGCGCGCCAGCTCGGTGGCCACGAAGGTGTCGATGTCGTCGGGCTGATCGCCGACGATGGTCGGCACCGGCAGCTCCGAGAGAACGAGGTCGCGGAGGATCGCTCCGAAGGTCGGGGCCACGTCCATACCGATGCAGACGCAACCGTGCTGGACGAGCGCCAGGTGCATGCGCCGAATCTCCTCGAGGCCCTCGGGCGTCAGGCCGGCGCGGTCTTTCGGATGCTCGACGAGGGCCCAGGGAATCCCCTCGGGCGCTTCATCGAGAATCGCCTGCTGCAGGCGGCGGATACCATACTCGTTGAATCCGCCGACCGGATAGTTGTGCAGAACGCGACCCTGCCATTCGAGGCGGAAGTCGCCGTGCTCCAGTTCCATGGTCGGTGACATGCTTCCCTGGATATTCAGGGTACGCAATACCGACGCCCGGCAACGGGGATCGGATCAACTGAGGCCATCGCGTGTCGGCCACGCGGCATCGACCGGCACCGACATCACGCGTGTGTAGAATCGAGACGCGAGCCGCACGACGCGCGGCTCTACCGGGACTCAGGGGGATTGACCATGTTCATCAAGTTGCTGCGCGCGTTGCACGGTCGGCTACTTGCCGCGATGGTGGTCACCGCGTGTCTGCCGGCCCACGGTGCCTTCATCTACCTGCCCGGTTCCCTGCAGGGTACGGATACCGACACCGGTGCGCTGGGCCTCGCCACCGAGCGGATCCAGCTGGTGGTGGACGACGCCCGCCTCGGGGGCATGCCCGCCGGCAGCCTGGTCACCGGGCTGGCGCTGCGGGTCGCGCCGGGCGCGGCCTCATCGCTGACGGCGCAGACCATCACCCGTTACGAGATCCGCCTCAGCCAATCGACGAATCCACCGGGTTTCCTCTCCACGACCTTTGCCGACAACCGCGGCGCTGACGAGGTGGTGGTGCGGAGCGGATCGCTCTTCCTGCCGGAAACCGCGCCCGGCGAATTCGTGGAGATCGACTTCGAGGCGCCTTACGTTTTCAGCGGCGGCCCGCTGCTCATCGAGCTCGCGCATGACGGATTCCCGGCGGGCGGTGTCAGCGCCCAGGCGCGCTTCGGCGAGGCGGGCGTGCAGTCAGCCTTCGGCACCGGCTTCGACGCAACCACTGCGAATCTCGGAACGTTCAACGACCACGTGGTCGTCAGGATCCGCTTCGAAGCGCCGCCGGCGCCCGATGGCGTGTACCGCCTCAGAACCGAGGCTTCCCTGTCCTTCTGGCACGAGGACGGCTTCGGCGATCGCCTGGTGTCGACCCGGTTCCAGACCGATGACGCCTTCTCGCGCTTCGTTCTCGAGGACCGCGGCGATGGCCTCGTCGGACTGATTTCCCGCGGCTCCGGCGGACGCCTCCGGGTCGATCCCGACGACCAGCTCCTCTCGACGCGAGAGGACATCGACGACGCGTTCGCGAGCTTCCTCCTTGCCCCCGAAGGCAACCAGGTCTACCGGATCTTCAACGACGGCAACGGCCGCTTTCTGCACGAGGACGGCGGAAACGACCAGTTCCTGTCCACACGCTTCCAGCCCGACGACGGCTTCACCCGCTTCGGGGTCTTTCGCGAAGCGCCCGAGAGGATGCTGGGGCCGGGCGGGGCGGAGTACACGCAGCCGCCCGAGTTCCTCCCAGGCCCCCGCGACCAGGTGTTCTCCGGCAACGGCCAGGTGCTCGCCTACATCACCGCCTCGTCGAATGTCCTAGGGGGCGACGACAACGAGCGCGTTCGTGTCGTCACCTATGACTTCGCCACCGGCGAGGCCGAGGTGATCGATGTCACGCCCACGGGAGCGCCATCGAATCAGGGCGCCAATGCCGTCGCCATCTCCGACGATGGCCGCTACGTCGCGTTCAGCAGCCAATCCGACAACCTGGTTGATGGCGTCGATGTGCCCCCGAACCCGGAATTCGGTGACGCTGACATCTTCCTGCGCGACCGGCTTCTGCAGACGACCACCCGGATCTCGCGGGAGGGCATTCCCGGCGCCGGTACCCGCGGCACACCACGGCTTTCGGGTGATGGCCAGGTCGTCGCCTATGCCAGCTCGGAGATCGACGGCACTCGCGTCGATATCTACCTGTACGATCGCACCGAAGACCGCTATGAGCTGGTGACCCGCGCGTTCGACGGTGGCGACGCCGATGGGGACAGCCTGTCTGCCATCGCACTTTCGTCCGACGGCCGCTTTCTCCTGTTCCAGTCCGCAGCCGAGAACCTCGTCGAGAACGACGACAATGGCCGGGCGGACGCGTTCCTCTTCGACCGATCCACGGGCATGCTGGAGCGCATCGACGTCAGCCCCTTCGCCAAGGGCGACGAACCCGCGATCACCACTCTCGCCCTGTCGAGCGATGGCGACCGGGTGCTGCTCACGACCGATGCCGCCCTCGACCCCCTCGACGTGAACGAGGTTCGGGATCACTATCTCCTAGAGCGCTCGACGCAGACGCTCACGCTCGTGACGGTCGCCGCCGACGGCGGCCCGGCGGATGGCAGCAGCTTTGGCGGCCGCCTGTCTGCCGACGGCCGCTATGCCTCGTTCTTCTCCTTCGCCACCAATATCACGCCGGGCGATGAAAACGGTGTCGGGGACATCTTCATTCGTGACCTGGAAGCGGGAGTGACCGTGCTCTTCTCGACCCGCTTCGACGGAAACCCGATTCCTTCCGGTGCCGTCTTTGAGGCCCTGGCCGGGGACGCGTCACGCATCGCTTTCCAGAGCTCCGATGCCGGCGTGGTCGATGGCGACACCAATGATGTGACCGATCTCTTCGTGATGCCGGTGATCTACCCGGATCGCGGACTTCAGCCCGTCATCGAATTCGACCGTGACGTGCTCGAGGTGCTGGAGGGGGATGATCCTGACGTTTTCTACCAGATCCGCGTCCGACGCTTCGGCAACGAGGCGCCCGGGGCCGGCGTCGAACTGTCTTTCGGAGCTCCCTTTGCTGAAGCGACCTTCGCCTCGTTCGATATCCTGGAGGTCATCGACATCATCGCGCCCGGCCAGGGAAACGACATCGTGGACGGCGATCGGGAGTTCGAGATCGAACTCGTCTTCCCTCGCAATGCACGCATCGGGGGGCGATCCACGCTGACGGTCCGGATCATCGACGACGACGCGCTTCCGGAGGAGGTGTTCAAGAACGGCTTCGAGGGCGACGGCTAGGCTAGCGGCAGCTCGCCAGCAGGTCGGCTCGCATGGCGATCTCCTCGTCGGTCCGCGCCTCGTCGACCGTCTCGCACCAGTCGTGGTGCGCCATGTAGTTGTGGTGCCAGGCACCGCCGCGGTGACCGCATTCGAAGCGGAAGTTGTCCTGCGCCTGCTTTACACCCGTTCGGGCGTAGTCGTGGCAGCGCTGATCCGCGGCCGCAGCCGGCTGGCACTGATCGAGGAGTTCATTGCGCTTCGAGTTTTCGCTGGCGGGCTCCTCGGGCGGCGCCGTCAGGCACCAGGTGTAGTGATCCGCGTAGTCGGTGTGCCACTCACCGCCCTGGATGCCGCACTGGTCCCGCAGGTTGTTCATCTGCTGGCGAACGCCGGTTTCGGCGTAGCGGTGACAGCGCTTTTCGTTGCTCTCCATGCGTCCGCCAGACAAGTCCTCGGCGGCGTGCGCGGCGCCCGACGTCGCGCCCAGGACAGCGATGATCGACCAAACCACGACGATACGATTCCGTTTCGGCACTCCACTCTCCAACGTGATCCGGCATCCAGCCTCGACCGTAGCCCACGTTCGCGGCCCGGACAACGTCGACGGGCTTGTTTGACTAGAACCAAATTGTGCCGGTGCCTTTCCGCCTAGCATGAAATCATCTGACGAGGGGAGTGCGGACGATGATGTTGATTCGCAGAACCCTGGCGGTCCTGGCCATCCTGCTGCTGGGCCAGCCCGTCCTCGCGGCCGACGAGCCCGATTTCCAGGACAAGGTCGAACGTATCGAGGAGGCGCTGGTTTCGAATCCGGGCCGGGCCTTGCCCAACGCGATCGACTCCTGCCGCCAGCAGAAGGCTTACGCGGTCAAGCTGTACCACATGGGCATGGCAGCGCGCGCCGACCGGACGCTCGCCTATTGCTTCGACGCGCTCCAGATTTCCGAGGAGGCGACGGTCGAGGAGATCGCCGCCATTTCCCAGGAGCAGCTCAAGGCCAATGCCGACGCCGAGTACGACAAGGCCATGACGCTCACGCCCGACATCGAGAACGGCCTCGAGATCTATCGCCAGTGCGCGGCCTGCCACCAGGGCGAGGGCTGGGGGAATGCGCTGGTCGGGACACCGCAGATTGCGGGACAGCATCGCGACGTCGTGATCCGTCAGCTCGCCGACTTCCGTTCGGGCAACCGCGACTCGGTCATCATGATCCCCTACGCGACCGCCGAGATCATCGGCGGGCCGCAGGCGATCGCGGACGTCGCGGGCTACATCGACAGCCTTCAGATCACCACCGAGAACGGCAAGGGGCCCGGCGACACCCTCGACCTCGGCAAGACGCTCTACGATGACCACTGCGCGGAGTGCCATGGCGCCAACGGCGAGGGCAGCAACGACGAGCTCGTGCCGCGGATCCAGGCTCAGCACTACCGCTACCTGAAACGTCAGTTCGAGTGGATGCGGGACGGCCAGCGGCGGAACGCCAATGCCGAGATGGTCGCGCAGATCCAGGGCTTCGAGGATTCCGACATCAGCGCCATCATGGACTACGTCTCGCGCATGGAGCCGCCGCCCGAGTTCCAGGCGCCGCCCGGCTGGAAGAACCCGGACTTCAACTGAACCGGCACCGGCGGGGCGGACGCTCCGCCGGTCAATCCCCGTCGACCGACCGGCTTGCTCGCAGTCGCTCCGGCAACCCGCTGTAGCGGCGGTTTCCCCGCGTCACCGCAGCCGCCAGCATCTCGGGCTGGCCCCAGATCTCGACCGCTTTCCTCGCCCGGGTCACGCCCGTGTAGATGAGCTCCCGGGCCAGCAGGCGGTGCTCGCCCTCGCTCCCCTCCTCCGGCAGCACGACCAGCACTTCGTCGAATTCGGACCCCTGGCTCTTGTGGATCGTCATCGCGTAGCAAGTCTCGTGCGGCGGCAGCTGCGACGGCGCGAAGCGGCGCGCGTCGGCGTCGCCGTCCGTCGACGGGAAGCAGGCGCGCGCGCGGCCGTCGCTGCCCTCGAAGATCACGC
>JBCCZC010000330.1:0-6529 GCA_039188505.1 Pseudomonadota bacterium
CGCGCATCATCGATCTGATCAAGCGTGATCAACGCTATCTGCTTGTTGATGAGGGCGAAGGCCAGCTGCGACTCGATCCGCAGCGCCTCGTCATAGTAGGGAATCGCCAGCTGCGCGCGTCCGGCGGCGAGGTGAACGTTGCCGACGACGACCGGCATGATCGGCGCCAGCGGTTCGAGCTCGAGCGCCCGCTGCGTGCTGGCCAATGCCTCCTCGAAGCGGCGCAGCAGCATGAGGTATTCCCCGAACCACTGGTGTGCCGTGGCGTAGTTCGGGTCGATCTCGATCGAATCGCGGAAATCGGCTTCGGCCGCGGCGTGGTCGAAGTCATGGAGCCCGCGAAGATAGCCACGGGTTGCCAGGGCGCGGCTCGACTCCGGATTGATCGCGAGGGCGCGTTCCAGGGCCGCCCGGGCCTTCGGAATCGACTCCGCGATCGGCGCAAGCGAATACTCGGGGAGGAGCACATAGATGTCCGCAAGGGCTCCCCAGGCGTCGCCGTAATCGGGGTCGAGGTCGACGGCTGTGCGCAATTCCTCCTCCGCGATCGTGAAACCCTCGGGCGTGCGACGGTGCCAGAAGAAGCGTCCGCGCAGGTAGTGCTCGTAGGCGAGGGCGTTCCGCGTGCCGGTGCCGGCCAGCTCGTCGGTGCCGAGCGTGATCTGCAGGGCGTCGACGATCGCGAGGGCAATCTCCTCCTGGACGGCGAAGATGTCGTCGAGGGTTCGCGTATAGCTCGAAGACCACAGCTGCGCGTCGGTTGGCGCGTGCACGAGCTGTGCGGTGATGCGAACCTGGTCGCCGGCCTTGCGGACGCTGCCCTCGAGAACGTGCTCGACGCCCAGCTCCTCGGCGATCGCGGCGATCTTCCGGCCATCGCCCTTGAAGCTGAAGGAGGACGTGCGGGATGGCACGCGCAGCGCGTCCACCCGTACCAGCACATTCAGCAGCTCTTCGGAGACGCCGTCCGAGAAGAACTCGTTGTCCGCATCGCCGCTCATGTTGACGAAGGGCAGGACGGCGACGGAAGCCCGGCCGTCCGTCGGCTCGACCGCAATCGGATCAGGCGTCGCCGCGGGCCCGGGATCCCCGGGGGCGCTTTGGCCGGCAGCGTCGGCGGTGGCTGGGCTTGCGGCTTCCGCGGGCGCCTCGTCGGCCAGCCACAGCTGACGCAGACCCAGCAGGGCCAGGGCCCCGACCAGGACGAATACGGTGGCTGAATCGAGCTTGCGCCCGGTCCGGCCGGTGATGGACGCGTCGCGATCAATCTCGCTCTCGCGCTTGATGCCCTCGGGGGTGACCTCGTAGACCCACGCAAAGACCACGGCGGGAATGAAGCCAAGGGCCAGGATCGCAGCGACGAGCGTGAGCGAGAAATCGGGTAGCTGGAGGACTCCGAACAGGACGTCTGCAATCTGCAGAATCAGCCAGCCGAACACGAGGTAGAGCGTCGCGACCCGGAAGACATTGCGACGCTTGAGTTCGGCAAGTAGTCCCACGGTCCCCCTCGCGCGGCCTTAGCCGAACCTCACCATCGTTCCTGGATCGTGCAGGGCCGAGAACCCGATCGGGGCGGCGGTGTGCGGGCTTCGGGGGTCGACCGCGAACTGGTCCACCAGCGCCAGCAGGAATGCGAACAGCAGCATGACGATGGTCGCGCGATCGAGGTGCATGGCAATGCGGTGATGCACGCTTTTCGGATGTTCGAGTTCCTCTTCGTCAACGAGACCGCTGGGCATCAGCTCGTAGCGCCAGGAGAACAGGAACACGGGAATGAGGCCGATGGTCAGAAACAGCATTACCCAACGCTGCCCGTCGCCGGAGAAGCCGATCGCGTGGTCGAGCAGGTGAGCGATCTCTATGGCCATCCAGCAGAACGCCAGATAGGTCGTGGCCGACCGCACGACATTGCGTCGATACAGCTCTTCGATGAACTGATGCATTGGCATGCGTCTGGTCATGCCTCCCTAACCCCTGAGCGAGGATCATAGCAGGAGTGCAAATGGTTTGGGGTGGGATTCAAACGCTCGTCAGACCCGGTCCCCGCGACGCACGACGTTGTAGACCGCCTGGCCCGTCGCGATCGGCTCGTCGGCGTCGCCCGGGCCCGGCAGCCGGTCGCGGTAGACGTGCGAACGCGTCACCCCGACGCGGTTCCCCATGCGCACGATGCGGGCCTCGCAGAGCAGATCCCCGGGCGTGCCGGGACGCAGGTAGTCGACCCGCAGATCCACCGTGCTGACGCTGTCTTCCGGGCCGCCCAGCATCGCGAAGCAGGCCGCGCCACCTGCTGCGTCGACGATGGTCGAGATCACACCGCCGTGGATGGCCGGCCTGCGCGGGTCTCCAACGAGTTCGTCGGACCAGGGAATGCGAAGCACCACCCGGCCCTCTTCGGCCAGCTCGAGTCGCATCCCCAGGTGCTTGTGGAAGGGAATGCCCGTTTCGAACCATCCACCGAGCCGGGCCGCGCTCTCTTCTGGCAACGTCGTGTCCATGGGTTCAGCGGACCGAGGCGATGGTCTGGATCGACATGGACTGGTAGAGCAGCGCCGGATCGACCGCCTCACCCGCCTTCATGACCCACGACACCTTGCCGATTTCCCCGATGTCCTCGTCTGGCCGCCCGTCGATCAGGATCAGATCGGCGCGCTGCCCCGGGGCGATCTGCCCGACCTCGTGTTCGACGCCCATGACCTTTGCACTCCCGAAGGTCGCGAGCCGGATGATGTCGAGGGGCGCGATGCCGGCTTCCTGGTAGTAGGCAAGTTCCCGCTGCAGCACGAAGCCCGCCATGGCATCGGTTCCGGCGACGATAGGTACGCCGGCGTCATGGAGGGCCTTGATGACCTTGAGCATCTGCTGCCCCGATGCGTCGTAGCGCTCCTTCCAGCCCTCCGGCACGGGCAGACCGCCCTTGAGGTTGCCGCGGTAGACCTGCGGGGGCAGCCGGCCATCTGCGGTGCCGAGAGACGGGGCAAGCTGACCGGGCACATGGGCGAAGAGATCCATGAAGATCGCCACGGTGGGATCAACCACGGTGCCGTTCTCCAGCAGCAGCTGCACGAACGCCTGGAAGGGCGCCGAATCCGGATCCAGGTCGGCGCCACGCTCGGCGACCTTGATGAAGCGGTCCGGGTTCCGGGTCTCGACGATGTCCTTGTAGAAGTTCAGGAAGATCATGTTGATGTGCTGGATCTCGTCATAGCCCGCACGCACGGCGTCCTCAGCCCACATGCCGGCCGGGACGTGGCCGGAGAAACGCATGCCGTGGCCGTGCGCCCGTTCGGCCATGCCCTCGACGAGGTCGATGGGAATCGAGCTGTAGATCTTCACCTGCGAGTAGCCGTGTTCGGCGTAGAAGTCGATCCACTCGGCCGCCTGCTCCGCCGTCTGGATACGGGCCTTGGTGGGGCCTGCGAAGGGGCCGGTGCCATCGATGAAGCCCGAGCGGAACACATGCGGACCGGGCGCCTCGCCGGAGTCCCATGCCTTCTGGACCTGCATCACCTGGTCATGGTCGTTGGCGAGGTCGCGGACGGTCGTTACGCCCGCGGCGAGGTGCAGGGCGCCATCGCCCGGGCTAAGGTGCGTGTGCATGTCCCACAGGCCCGGGAGTAGCGTTCGGCCGCCAGCGTCGATCACGGTCGCGCCCGTGGGTCGCGCCTCGTCGGGCTCGAGCACGGCCGCTATCCGCTCGTCCTCGACCACGACCGCGTTTGCCGTCAGCACCTTGCCGTCGACGACCTCGATGATCCGCGCGTTGTCGATCACCACGGGACCGTCGAACGGCGTGACCGCAGCGTCGCCGAGAATCCGGTAGCGCGCATCCCGTCGCTCGTCCTGGGCGGCCTGGAGCACTTCCATCACATCGCTCCGCCCGACCGGGACCATGCCGAACCAGCCGCTGACCACGGCGAAGATGCCGTCGTTCTCGTCGAGCCAGACAGGGAAGGGTTCGAAGCCGAGGCCGCTCAGCTCAGCAAGTCTGACTGTCACGCCGTCGTCGAAGCTGTGTTCGCCCACGATCTCCAGCGTCGCTTCCCCCTGGGGCAGCAGCGGAATCGTCCGGTCGTCGTCCGCCAGGAGCGCCCGGATGAGCAAGGTCGTCTCGCCCGGCGGGCCATCGAGCGAGGTGTAGAAGCCCGGCTCGGCGCTGCTGCCGGCGTCCGCGGCGCTCTGCCATTCCCAGACGCCGTCGGTGAAGCGCACGTTCTCCTCGACCTCGGCCTTCATGTAGTCGACGCCCGTGATCCGGACCTCGACGGGCAGGCCGGCCTCGTTGACGCGGTACTCCGCGCTGATATCCGGGCCGCGGCCGCGATCGTTGAAGGAGAACGTCATCGTGGCGCGGTCGGGGGTCGCCTGCTCCATGACCATCTCGCCAGCGCGGTTGCCAACGAGCATGATGTCGTAGCGGCTGGTTTCCGCCGTGGCCAGGGTCGCCGTGGCCAGAGTCGCCGTGGCGAGGAGCGTGGTGCCGGTCAAGCGAGACAGAACGTGATGGCCCATGTGCTTTCTTCTCCCGAGAAGTCCGCCGGATCATAGCAGTCCACCCGGCCGCACGCGTTAGCCTCGCGGCGGCCCCTTCGTCTATCATCGCCGCCCCGTCCTGAGGCAAAAGACGCGGTCCCGATCGCATGTCCCGAACCCCCGCACTGAGCGTCGTCGTGCCGCTCTACAACGAAGCCGAGAACCTCGATGCCCTGTGCGCCGAGCTCGATGCCGCGCTGGGGGCGCTGGCCTTCGAGGCGGTCTTTGTGGACGACGGCAGCACGGACGACTCCGCGGCACGCTATAGGGCCCTGGAGAGCGCGTTCGGTTGGTTGCGCGTGGTTCGGCATCCCGTCAACGCAGGCCAGAGCGCGGCCTTTTGCACGGGCGTCGCGGCTGCGCGAAGCCCGGTCATCGCGACGATCGACGGCGACCTGCAAAACGACCCCGCTGACATTCCAGGCCTGCTGGACATCTATCTCGAAAAAACGGCAGAGCAGGGTCCGACCCTCGTTACCGGCAACCGGACGCAGCGCAGAGACAGCTTCGTGAGACGCTTGTCGTCCCGCGTCGCGAACCGGGTCCGAAGCAGCCTGCTGCGCGACCGCTGCCTGGATACCGGCTGCTCACTCAAGCTCTTCTCCCGGGACGCCTTCCTGCTACTACCTCAGTTCGACCACATGCACCGCTTCCTGCCGGCGCTTTTCGCGCGCGACGGGGCGCAGGTGGTGAACGTGCCCGTCAACCACCGTGAGCGTCGGGCGGGCGCTTCGAAATACGGCATCGGCAACCGACTGTGGGTCGGCATCGTCGACCTGTTCGGTACCCGCTGGCTGCTCGGTCGCCGCTTTCGCCTCTCCGTGGAACAACGCCTCGAGCCCCGGCGCCGGAACAGGGACTGACGTCGTCCACGCCGCCGCGTGGACGAACCGTTCAGAACTACTCAATTGCTCCACAAAAGCCGGACGATAATGGTCCGGACCTTTGGAAATGGCCGCTGGCTTGCGCGTACTGACCCTCACAACCGCCTTCTTCGTCACCCTGCTGGCATCGATCGCAACGGCGCAGCCATCCAACCCGATCGAGGTCAGCCATCTGAGCGGCAGCGTCTTCCTGGCGCCGGGCTATCGGACCTGGCACCACGAGGACGGCGATAGCACCCTGGCCGACGCGATAGCCGCGTTGGCAGACGAGCAGTTCGGGCCGCCACCGGTCAACATCGATCGCGGGTCCACCGGCCTGCTGCCGGGTAGCCTCTGGGCTCACTTCACGCTGGCGAACGCGGCCGAGACGGCCATCACGGTCCATCTCGAGTACGTTGACCATCAGCTCCTGTATCTGCGGGCCTACCAGCGATCGGGCGCGGCGGACTTCGTGCCGCTTGCGGACCTGGCGATGGAGCAGCCCTTCGACCAGCGCCTGGTCGCGCACCCGCGCCTCGTGATTCCGGCGACGGTTGGCCCCGGCGAGTCGATGGAGCTGCTGGTCCAGTACGAATCCAACGTCGACGGCGGATTTGTTTTCCCGAACCTGCGCGTCTGGGCGCCGGAGGTCCTCCGCCAGCAGCAGTCGCTCGAGACCGCGGGGATGGCCGTGGTGCTCGGTGGGATCCTGATGATGGCGGTCGTTGCCGTGGTCATTGGTGTCGCGACCGGGGACCGGATCTTCTACGGCTACAGCATCTACGCGCTGAGCAAGATCACGGTCTGGGCCACGGTGCTCGGCTTCACCCACCAGTTCCTGCTGCGGGACCACTTCGACTGGCACTACATGTCGATCGCCGGTGCGTTCTCGATCATCGCGGGCACCTGGTTCGCGCGGGCTTTCTTGCAGTCACGCAAGCACCTGCCGCGCTTCGACTACGCCCTGATCGTCATGCTGGTGAACGCCGCCGTGCTCGTTTTCGCCGCTGTCGCAGGCCTCACGACGCTGGAGGTCCTGTCGATCACGCTGGCGCTGCTCATGTACCCGCTGATCGTGGTGGCCGCGCTGCTGCGCTGGCGCCAGGGTTCCCAGGAGGCGCTCGTCTTCGCCG
>JBCCZC010000331.1:0-6524 GCA_039188505.1 Pseudomonadota bacterium
CCTGGGCCCAGGCCTTTCCCGAGGCCGAGGTGCACGGGGTGGACGTCGCCTCGGCGCCGCTGCGCTACGGCAGTGCACGCGCGCAGAGTCTCGGCGTGCCGGTGCACTTCCACCAGATGAACGCGACGGCGCTGGACTTCGAGGACGAGAGCTTCGACGTGGTGTTCTCGTCGATGTTCCTGCATGAACTGCCGCTGAAGGACATCCGGGCGTTCTTCCGGGAGGCAAACCGCGTCCTCAAGCCGGGCGGCCTCCTGTGGAACATGGAGCTGCCGCCGAACTCTGCCATGGGACCGTGGGAGAGCTTCTACCTGGACTGGGACAGCTATTACAACAACGAGCCGTTCTACAAGCCGTTCCGCGACCAGGACTACGCCGGACTGCTCGAGGCCGGTGGCTTCGACCGCGGCGCCTTCATGCAGGCGACGGTGCCGCGCTACACCTTCGTCGGGGAAGAGCGCTTCCGCGAGGAGATCGCGACCGACCCGCGTTTCGACGCCCAGACGGGTCGCATGGATCCCAAAGGCACGCGCTGGTATGGCTTCGGCGCCTGGAAGAAGTCGGCATGAGCGGAGACGACAAGATGAACGAACTTCCCCGGATGGCGCGCGGACGCCGCACCCGCTTCTTCGAGGCCGAAGGTGTCGACGAGCTGCTCAGCATGGTGCTGGAGCTGACCACCGAAGTCGCGACGCTGCGCGAGCGGCTCTATGTGGCCGAGCGCGTCCTCGAGGGCGAAGGCATCGCGATGGGTGAGAAGATCGAGCAGCATGCGCTCACGGATGCCGATCAGGAGGCGCTGGGCGCGGAGCGTCAGCGACTGCTGTCCACCGTACTCCGTACGCTCGGTGCCGACGCGACGCCCCGCGAGCTGGTGGATCGGGAGCGCGAGGCGGAGTTCGAGGCGACGACGACCGACGTCGAAGCCGCCTGAGCAGCGGCGCGGTGGCAACGGCTTATCCGACCCTGTTTTCGCCCGTCGAGATCGGCGGGTTGACGGTGCGGAACCGGCTTGCCCATGCCTCGATCCTGACCCGCTTCGTCGCGAACGGCGAGGCGACTCCGGAGTTCATCAACTACCATCGCAGCCGGGCGCGCGGTGGTACCGGGCTGATCGTCACCGAGCCGATCGCCATGACCTCGCTTCATCGCGTTCCGTCGCGGCTCCGCGCCTGGGACGACGGCGGGATGGACGCCCTCGAGCGGCTGGCTTCGGCCGTGGAAGGTGAGGATACCCGGCTCCTCGGCCAGGTGCAGGACCCCGGCCGCGGGCGCCATGCCGTCGGCAGGAACGACGATGCCGTGGGCGCCTCGCCGCTGCCCGACGATCTCAGCTGGACCGTACCGCGGATCCTCGACGTCCACGAGATCGAGCGCCTCGTCGACGAGTGGGCGGCTGCGTGTCGACGGCTCCAGCGAGCCGGCTTCTCGGGCGTCGAGATCTCGGCCGGTCACGGCCACCTGTTCCACCAGTTCCTCTCCCCGTGGTCGAACCGCCGGGACGACGGTTATGGCGGCGACGTCTCCGGCCGCACGCGGTTTCTGCGCGAGCTGATCGCGGCGATCCGAGCGGCAGCCGTCGGTCCGTTCATCATCGGGCTCAAGCTGCCGGGCGACGACGGCGTCCGGGGAGGCATCGACTTGGACGAGGCCAGGCGGGTCGCGGGCGCCATCGCCGCGACCGGTGCGGTGGACTACTGGACCTTCGCCTGGGGCGCGCACGCCAACTCTCTCTGGACGCACCTGCCAGACGCGCACGCCGAGCGACATCCGTACCTCGACGCGATCCGCGATCTCCGCCAGGTCGCCCCGGAGGTGCCGACGGGCGCCCTCGGCTACCTGACGGACCCCAACGAGTGCGAACGGGCCCTCACGGACGGAACCGCGGAGCTGGCCTTTCTCGGGCGTCCGCTCATCACGGATCCGGCCTTCGGGCGCAAGGCTGAGGCCGGCCGGGAGGCGACCATCCGCTACTGCGTGTCTTGCAACACCTGCTGGCGGTCGATCATTGAAGCCGGCCGGCTCGAGTGTGACAACAACCCTCGCGTCGGCGAGGCGGACGAGGATCGTTGGATGCCTGTCGCGGCGCCGGCTCGACGTCGGATCGTCGTCGTCGGCGGGGGCATCGCGGGCCTCGAGACGGCCAATGCCGCTGCCCGCCGCGGGCACGACGTGACGCTCTTCTCGGCAGGCGATGAGGTTGGCGGCAAGACCCGGCTTCACGCTGATCTGCCGGGGGGCGAGAACCTTTCGAGCATCTATGACTACCTGTTCCTGGCCGGCCGCGACGCGGGGGTCCGCTTCGAGCTTGGCGTGAGCGCAACGGCCGACGCCGTCGCCGGGCTGGCCCCGGATCAGGTGGTCCTTGCCACCGGCTCGAACCTGCTGCTGCCACCCTGGCTTCCGGAGGAGTATGCGGACGCGGGCTTCGTGCCGGACCTGCGTACGCTTGCCCGGGACCTTCTGGGTCGCTCGGGCCGCGAACCCGGGCGCATGATCATCGTCGACCGGGACCACACCGAGATGACCTACGCCACGGCCGAGCTCTGCGCGGCCCGGTTCGAGGCCGTCACCATCGTCACCCCCCGGGAGCGGATCGCCGCCGACGTTTCGCTGATCAATCGTCAGGGCATCTACCAGCGCCTTTCCGATCTTCGCGTGGAGCTGGTGACGAGCCACGAGCCGGAGGATCTCGACGCACTCGAGGAAGGCGGTCTCGACGTCGTGAACGTCTACAACGGGGAAACGCGTCGCCTGGAGGATGTCGTGGGCCTGAGCTACGCCACCTCCCGCGAACCCAACGACGGTCTGCGGGCACCGCTCGAGGCTGCCGGCATCGCCGCGATTACCGTGGGTGATGCCCGCGCGCCGCTCTCGGTCCTCGCGGCCACGCGGGAAGGCTACCGGCTCGGACTAGCGCTCTAGCTCGGCGCTGTCGCGATAGGGCGCAGCGCGTTCCGGCTGGCCCTGGGCGTCGTAGAGGCGGACGAACCGCGCTCGGATCTCGCGTGCGTAAGGCGAGTTGATCCCCCGGCCGTCGATCACACGCGGATAGTTCTCGACCAGCAGGGCCTCGGCCTCCGCGAATGCCCCCTGTTCGATGCGGCAGGCGGCAAGGACGGTCCGGGCGTTGGCGGTGCGCCAGTGGTCGGGCATGGACGCCTCGAAAATCGAAAGCGCAAGGCCGATCTCCGCCTCTGCGGCATCGATCTTTCCCTGCATCAGCATGGCCATGGCCAGATTGTTGTGCCCGACGCCCATGGCCGGCTCGTCGGGCTCGCGGTAGCTGATTCCGGCGAGTAGCGAATCGCGGAACAGCGATTCGGCTGCGGCGTAGTCCTCCGCGGCATAGTGGGCGAAGGCCAGCGAGTTGAGCGCATTAGTGTAGTCCTGGTTGGCCTCACCGCTGCTGCGCCGGATCGACTCCACCGTCTCCGTCAGGAGCGGCAGGGCGGCGTCGTGGCGATTCTGCGTCAGGACGATCTTGGCGAGACTGGTCCGCGCCCGCGCCGTCGACGGATGGTCAACGCCAAGAAGCCGCAGCGCGATCCGGTAGGCGGACCAGTAGTGCTCCTCCGCGGCGGGGTAGTCTCCGCGAAGCTCCTTGAGCAGACCGAAATGGCTCTCGATGTCGGCGAGATCGAGGTCGGTACCGAACTGGTTGACCTCGTGGAGCCGCGAGGCTGCATCGAGCAGCGGTTCTGCTCGTTCGGGGGAGCCGAGCTGCAGGTAGAGCAGGCCCAGATCGGACATCAGCTGTGCGCGTAGCCGCGGCTGCTCGGCGAGTTCGTCTTCGAGCAGGCGACGCGCGGTCTGGTCGATCAGCTCCTGTACGGTCTGCTCACCACCGCGCAAGCTCGCTCCGGGATTGAAGGGATCGATGTCAAGGAACAGTTCCTTCAGGAAGTCGGCCGCCGCCTCCGCCGCGGCCTGCTGTTCCGCCGCGTTGAGGGCCTGTTGACGGGCCTCGGCCTCGGCGGAACGGGCAGTCAGCAGGCCGTATACGGCGGCGCCGAAGCCCCCAATCAGCGCCGCCAGCGCCAGGACCGTCGCGAGCACGATGCTCCGGTTGCGCCGCACGAACTTGGTCGCCCGATAGGAAAAGGTCGGCGGCCGGGCCTCGACCGGCTGGTTGGCGAGGTAGCGGCGAATGTCGGTGGATAGGTCGACCACCGAGGAGTAGCGTTGATCGCGGTCGGCGTGGATCGCCCGCATCACCACCCAGTCGAGGTCGTCCGCCAGCTTACGGCGCAGGCCCTCCGGTTCCAGGCGCCGCCGTCGCGCCAGCTCCTCGACGGGGACGTCGTCGGTCGTCCCGAGGCCCGCGCTGGGTCGCGGAGCGTCTCCGGATTCGATTTCCGCGACCAGGCGCTGGACGGAGCGTCCATCGCGCTGGTAGGGGCGCCGCCCGGTCAGCAGCTCGTAGAGCACCACGCCAAGCGCATAGACGTCGGAGCGAACGTCCTCGTCGCGGGACTCGGGATCGCTGGTGAGGGCCTCGGGACTCATGTACGGCGCGGTGCCCAGGGCGACCACGCCCGAGTGCAGTTCCTGCTCCACCAGCGGATCGTCCACGGCCTTGGCGATTCCGAAGTCGATGATCTTCGGCGTTGGCCGGTCGCCGAGCGTCGTTACCAGGATGTTCTCGGGCTTGAGGTCGCGATGGAGAATGCCCTTCAGGTGGGCATGCGCGACACCGTCGCAGACCGCGAGAAAGAGCTGCAGCCGCTGGTCGATCGTGAGCTCGCACAGGTCTGCGTACAGCACGAGCGGACGGCCCTCGACGAACTCCATGACGAAGTAGGGATAGCCCTCCTGGGTCGTGCCGGCGTCGAAGAGCTGGGCGATGTTGGGATGCGACAGACGGGCGAGGGCCTGACGTTCCGCCATGAACCGGATCTTCTGTTCGGCATTCTCGACCGTGCTGCGCATGAACTTGATCGCGACCTGGCGCTGGACCGGCTCGGTCTGCTCGGCCCGGTAGACACGGCCCATGCCGCCGGCCCCGATCAGATCCGTGATCCGGTAGGGACCGATCGCTTCGGGGGGCTGCAGTTCGGGATCCGGCGCGCCCTCGATCGTGAGCTCGTCGGTGAGCAGTCCGGTGACGTACTGCGCGAGCAGCGAATTCCCCTCGCAGCGGGCGGTGACGAAGTCAGAGCGCGCCGTCGATTCATCGATCGTCAGCGCGCGGGTGGTGATCTCCTGGGCGACGCGCAGCAGCTCTGGGTCGGGCCGCGAGGTCATGGTCAGCCTGCCAACCTCATCGACTGCCTGATCTCTCGGTCCCTCTGACGACTGAAGACGGGTCGATCGCCTGAAGGTCGCAGCGGCGGCTACAACGGGACCCAGATCTGCCGAGCTTCGCCATCAGAATGGGCGAGATTCCGGCAGGCAGGTGTTGATTCGATCTCTTGGAAGCCATCTGTCACCTCTCGGATCATGATCGAGCGCCGACGGTTCGGGAAGCAGCCCGTAATCGATGCGATTCGCGGACTAGCGCGGGAAAAGTCGCTTCAACGCATCGACCATGCTACCGGGTTCGGGCACCGCGGCCTGGCGCACCTTGACGCCCCGGAGCGCGAAGCCGTGTCCGGATAGGCGATCTGCGAAATCGGTCTCGGGCGTGCCAGCAGCCCTGAAGCCGTCGAGCTGCCGCATGCATCCACGCCGGACGAGCGCGTGGTGGCCGACGGCGTCGGCCACGCCGTTGGGTGCGCTGAAGACCGCGGGTTCGCCCGGGACCCGCTGCTGCCGCAGCAGCGGAATGGCCGCGCCGACCGTCTCGTCCCGCATGGTGTACATCGCCTTCGGCAGGAACTCGGGGTAGTACGGCGCGCCCGCATCGAGGAAGAGCAGCAGCTTGCCGTGACTGATGCGCCAGCCGCGGTTGCGCAGGTCAGCATCGGAGCTCCGCTCGGAGGCCGGTGCGGCGTGGACCTTGAATCCGATGTCGATGGCCGCGTCATTGGTTCCGTCGGTGGATCCGGTATCGACGAAGACGAGCTCGAATTCGGCGCGGATCAGATGACTCTGGGCGGTGGGGAAGGCGCGCACGTAGTCGATTTCGTTGCGGCCCGAGATGATGATGGAGACCGCGGGCGCCTTGCGGGTCGGCCGGTGGAGTGGCACGCGGCCCAGGCCCGACAGCTTCGACGTTTCGGTCTTCTCGTCATCGCTCATCGGTTTGCCCTCCTGCACCCTATCGAGAAGAGACTAGCAAACCTGAGTAGGCGAACAAGTGTTGCCCCGGTCTGGTGCGCGCAACGCCCGGTCGGGCACCCCCGTGGTCGACACGGTTGTCCGCCTAGAAGCGCCAGCCCTGGCGCCGGAACAGCTTGGCCAGCAGGAACAGCGGGCCGACGAGCAGGAATCGGAGATCCTCGAAGAACGACGGCTTCTTGCCCTCGATCTCGTGACCGATGAACTGGAAGATCCAGGTGATCACGAACAGCGCCAGCGCGACCCAGCCCGGGTAGGGCACGACGGTGAGCGACGCGAGCGACGCACCCGAGAAGGCCAGC
>JBCCZC010000332.1:0-6516 GCA_039188505.1 Pseudomonadota bacterium
GCGTGCCCCACCCGGTTGCCGTAGTCCCGGATACTGTAGCCGGCGATCGCAGGGGTCGCCTGCGGCCAGGGCTTGCGATGCGGATTTTCCGGGGGATCGAGCTCGTAGAACTCGATGTTCGGTGCCACCCAGAAGGCCAGCCGGGCGCCGCCGGGCCAGCGGATCTTCGGGCGGCCCTCGTAGGGCCAGTAGTCGTAGAGACCGGGATCCTCGCGCATGTCGATTCCTCAGGCCTGATCGTCGAGCCAGGACATCACCTCTCCGACCTCCAGCACGTCGGCGTACTTCAAGGCGAGGTCGGTCAGGTTGGCGTAGTGATAGCTCTCGTGCTTGTCCGCCACGCACTCCTCGGGAACGATCGTTCGATAGCCCCGGGACAGCGAGTCGACCGCCGTGGCGCGAATGCAACCCGAGGTGGATCCACCGGTGACGATGACGGTGTCGACCTGGTGCCAGACGAGCAGCGACTGCAGCGGCGTCTCGAAGAACGCGGACGGCATCCGTTTCGTGTAGATCACGTCGCGCGACTCGTCGATCTCCAGCCGGTCGTCGAAGGCATGACGCTCCGACCCGTACTTGATGTTCTGCAGGCTGTCCGGCGTGTCCGTCCGCGTCCCCCAGACGCCTGCGTCCTCGGCCGAGTCCAGATAGGCAACGTGGGTCCAGACGACCGGCCAGGCCAGCGAACGGCAGCGCTGGGCGAGTGCGTTGACGAATTCGAGCTGGCGCGGGTCGGTCTCGTAGGCCGTCTTGAAGAGATCGGTGCGGGTATAGGCCTGCTGCGGATCCACGTTGACCAGGGCGGCCTTGCGCCCGAATCCGAACCGCTTGCGGGCCGGGTTTGCCTTCACCTCCAGGTAGATTTCCTTCGCCGTCTTCGTCGTGGTTTCCATGGGTGGGTTCCGGCTGGAGAAAGTCCTAAAGATACATCAATAGGTCTTTCTGCGCGCCGGTGGTCCATGCCATCGGTCATGGTTGTACCCTTGGTGTACCACATGTACCATGTGTGAGTAGGGTACATATGGAGTGTCACCCATGGACATCACCATCGACATCGACGATCCCGAGCCGCTCTTCGCGCAGCTCATCAGTCAGATCAAGGCGGGCGTGCAGAGCGGCGGGCTCAAACCCGGGCAGGCCATGCCCTCGATCCGACAGCTCGCGGGCGACCTCGAGCTCAACAGCAAGACCGTCGCCAAGGCCTACCGGCTGCTCGAGCGCGACGAGGTGATCCAGACGCGGGGCTACCGGGGGACCTTCATCCACCCGGAAGCGACGCGGAATAGCGAGATCGATCTCGCGGCCTGGGTCAAGGAACAGCTGGCCGAGTGCGTGGGGGAATTCCGCCGCGCCGGTGTCACGGATTCGGAGATCCGGATCGCCTTCGGCGAAATCATGAACGAACGATCCTGAGGGAGACAAAACAGATGGAATCGATCGCACAGACTCTCTTCTACCTGGCCTTTGCGGGTCAGATCCTGCTCCTCTCCTGGCTATTGCCGCGGGGCATCGTCCAGCGCATGCGCGCCGTCATGTCACAGTATCCACCGGAGGACTATCCGCGGCTCTATCCCTCTTCCCCGGAGATCTACGTCGCCGTTCGCTGGATCTACGGCGTCGCCAATCACGCCATCCTGGGCCTGGGCGTCGTCCTGCTGGTGCTGCTCGTCTTCGTCGTCGACCACGCGACCTTCGCGGACGATGGCTACATCTCCGAGGCCTGGCCGGCCGCCTACGCCTTCCTGCAGTACCTGCCTCTCATGGCGCTTTCCGCACTCGAGTTCCGGCAGTTCGGCCGGATGCGCGCCCTGGCGCCGCAGACGCGCCGGAGTGCGTCGCTCGAGCGTCGAACGGTGTTCGATTTCCTGTCGCCGAACGCGGTGGTCATCGCCCTCTGTCTGGCGGCCGCTGCATTCGTGATGATGCTGGCGGTCGACGAGCTCGACGGGGCGATCTGGTTCCTTGTCGGTACCGGCTTCATGGCCGCCATGGGCTACTGGCACCTCTACGGCCGCAAGCCGAACCCGCATCAGAGTGCCGAGGACCGGCGGCAGGAACAGGACGTGGCGCTCCATTCGGCGCTGTATGTCTCGATCGTGCTGAGCCTGTTCTATATGTACATCGGTGCGGATCAGCTCTTCGATCTGGACTGGCTCGACGCGCTTGTCATGAGCCTGTATTTCCAGCTGATCGGTCTCCTCTCGGTCTGGCTCATGCTGCATCGCCTACGGATCGAGGACGTCGACTTCAGCGTCTATCGTGACGGACCGGAGGCCAGCGCCAGCTGAGGCTGGCGCTATCCTCGGCAAAGTCTGAAAATGGCGATCCCTCCTTGCTTCTGCATCAAATATGCAGCGTTGGATCCGCAGCTTCACCGCTGGATCGGAATTGCCGTCGTGCTCCAGCTCATCGCCTGGACCGTCGGCGGGCTCTACTTCAGCATCATTCCGATCGAAACCATCCGCGGTGAGCACTTGGTCCAGGCGCCTCCGCCGCTGAATGGCGAGATGCTGGCGGCCGTCGTGCCACCGTCGTCCCTCGAGGGCCTGAACCGGCTCGGATCGATCCTGGCGCCGACGCTCATCGCCAGGGAAGGCAGCGTCTTCTATCGGGCCGAGACAGAGACCGGCACCCTGCTTTCGATGCGCGTACGGGAGCGCGGGCGCCTGCGGTCTCGGCGGAAACCGAGTCCGCGACAGCCGCGGCCATCGATTTCGGGTCCAGGCCGGTCGACGAGTCGTGGTCGTGGACCTCGCCGGCGTCGCGGAGGACATCGATCGCCGCCGGATAGACGTGGCGCGTCACCAGGATCCTGGCACTCATGGTCTTCCCCTCCAACAGGCCTAGCTGGAAGATGCCACACTCAAGCGACGCCGGCCTTGATCCGACCATGGCTGTCTACCGGCGGCTGGCGGAGTCGATACGAAACTCGAAGCAGGCGGCGTCCACAACCGCTGGCGCGGGCGGAGGAGGAACGTCATGAGCAATGAGAAATACGTGGTGCGGCGAAATGAGATCGAAGCGATGGAGGGCTACGCAAAGACCCATTTCCTCAACGACAACGCCCGCCGGGTCAACAAGTCCCTCGGCGATCTGACGGGCCTGACCGGGCTCGGATTCCACCTGATCGAGGTGCAGCCCGGACGCCAGTCGACCGAGCTGCACACCCATCACCACGAGGACGAGTGCGTGTACGTGCTCGACGGCGAGGCAGATGCACGGATCGGCGATGAGGTCGTCCGGGTCCGCGCCGGCGACTTCATCGGGTACCGCGCTGGTGGCCTGCCGCACACGCTGACAAACCCGGGCCCCGGCGTGCTGCGCTGCATCGTCGCGGGCCAGCGCCTGCCCCACGATACGGCCGACTACCCGGAGGCCGGCAAGCGCCTCTACCGGAACGAGGGGCTCCGGTGGAACCTCGTGGACCGGGATGCCATCACCGAAGTTGACGCCGGCCGCAAGCGCTGAGCGGCACGTGGCACGTTGCGTCGGTGCCATCAACCCTGCGAAAGGCGTAACGTACACATGGGGCCATTCCCCACCCACTCGCGCTGAGGGCAGCATGGGCAGGACGATCACCGGCGTGGCGAGCCGCCCAGGCTGCTGGGCCTTCGACCCGGAAAAGGACGCACCGGAGGTCGGCGATGACGTGCGCAAATTGCTGGACCAGGTGGCCGATCCCGAAAAGGCGCTCGAGGATGTCTATGCGGTCGTCCTGCACAACGACGACCTCAACGGCATGGAGTTCGTCGTCCGCGTCATCCGCACCGTGTTCGGCTACGGCATCAGCCGTTCGACTCTGCTCATGCTGCGCGTGCATTTCTCGGGCCGTGCGATGCTTTGGACCGGTCAACGGGAGGCCGCGGAGGATCGCCGCCGGCGCATCGAGGCCTTCGGCCCCGATCCCCAGGGGCGCCCGGGGGCGGCCACGCTCACGGTATCGGTCGAACGCGTGTTCTGACCGGATTGCGGGCGTTCACCTGTGAGGATCGAATCGTTGCTATGCTGTCCGTCATGGACGCCCGCCGCGACCTCGAACTGCTCCTCGACCACGCCGTCGAACTCGCGCTCGACATGCTCCGGACCTGCGGCGCCTTCCTTCCCTACGGTGCCGGCCTGCGTGACGACGGCACGATCGAATCGCTCGGCTCCGGCGATGCTGACCGCTCGCTCATCGAGCGCGTGCGCTCCCGGGTCCAGCAACGGATGGCTCGCGGTGAGTTCCGCGCCATTGCGGTGATCTATGACGCGGACATCGACGTCGAGGACGGTTCGAACACCGAGGCCGTCGCCGTCGAGCTGGAGCACGTCGAGGCGCCGCCGGTCATGGCCTTTCTGACCTACGAACGCAGCGGCGGTGACATCGTCTTCGGTCGAGCCTTCACGGAAGGCGGCCCCCTGCCGCTGTCCGGCCCGACATCGAGTTCCTGAGACCCATCGTCCACCGGCCGCTGGCCTTGTCTGCCACCAGCGGCAGGCTTTAGTCTCCTTAGAAGCATTACTGTTCCGTTCAGCCTGGGGTGTGCCATGCGGAATCTGCTTCTCGTGACGTTCGTTTTCTGTCTTGCTCCGGCAGATGCCGTTTCTGATCCGATCGTCGGATCGGACCGCCCCGATTACCGGAAGCGAATGCTACGCGAGGCACGGGCGACCAACCCGGCGCTGGCGCGCCACCTTGCACGAAGCTTCGACCGCAAGGAGCGCGGCGCGGGCCTTGCCCCGAAGGTCATCGATGATGGCAACGTTTCGGAGCCTCGCGGCGAAGGCATCCTCGGCGGCAGCAGCTTCGATGCGATCGTCGATCCGGACGACAACAGTGTCTTCCTCGCCGCGGGGGAGGGCGGGATCTTTCGCTCCGTCGATGGCGGCGAATCGTGGGTCCAGACTTTCTTCGGTACGGTCTATTCGATCTCGGTCATTCCCGACACGCCGCGCCGATTCGTGGGCGTGGTCGCCTGCGGCCGCCTCGTGCTCTCCAACGATGGCGTGACCTGGACGTCCCCCTCCGGCACCTTCCCATCCTGCGCCGGGGAGGTCGACGTAGACCCGCAGGACCCGGACCGGTTGCTGATCCATGACGGCTTCTGGGATTCGGTCAGCGAATTCGATATCAACAATGGATGGCAGGGGATCGGCCTCTCGGAGGATGGTGGCCAGACCATCGTCCCCCTCGATCTCGGCCTGGTTCCGAACGTCGACGAATTCGCGAGCGTCACCGCCGCCTTCGTGCCCGACTCACCCGGAACCATCGTTGTCTCGCTGGGAATCAGCAACTTCGCGAACAGCGAGCTGGAACGTGGCGGTCTCCTGATCTCCACGAACAGCGGCCAGAGCTTCCAGGACTCCAGCGACGGGTTGGCCATTCTCGGCGGGGATCTGACCTCCCGCGTGAGACTCGACAACATCGATGTGGATCCGCGAGATCCTGATATCTGGTACACCTCCGGAAGCGTCCTGGGGACGAACGATTCGCTGTTCTTCGATCTCTTTCGCAGTCCTGACCGTGGCACGACGTGGGTGCGCGTGTCCGATTTCGGCGGCTTCGGGGCGTCCCTCAACTTCGATCCTGAAAGCAACCGGATCTTCGCGGTCAACACGGGCCTGTCGACGGACAACGGACTGACCTGGGACTTCGAGTCCGTAGGCATTGGCTTTGTCTACGCGCTCGTCTTCGTGCCGCAGTCGGATCGGGTCCTTGCCGCAATCGATGGTGAGGGGGCCCTGATCAGTACCGACGACGGTCAGACCTACCGGGAACCCCAGGCGGGCTTCGACGGGGCGCAGAGAATCCAGGAGCTCGCGATCAGTCCCGGTGGTACCGTGCTGGCGTCCTCCTTCGGAATCGGTATCTATCGAAGCACCGATCTGGGGCGTACCTGGAGCCGGAGAACAACTTCGAGGGTCGGTACGCTGGTGCGGGACATCCACTATGCCCCCGGCGTTTCCGGGATGGTGTACGCGGCGACGTCGGACGAGAACGCGCCGATCCTCAGGTCAGTGGACGACGGACAAACCTGGTCGGGTCTCGACTTCCGTGGCGCGCTGAATATGCCGGATGGCGCGGATTCCGTTGCGGTGGATCCGAGCAATCCCAATCGGATCCTTGCCGGCCTCGATGGCTCGACGACCGTCCTGCTATCGACCGACGGCGGTTCGTCCTGGTCCGCAGTTCATGTGGACGCAAACCCGGATCCCCAGGCCTGCTGTGGCCGGGTCACGGCGTTCGCCTTCGATCCCGGCAACACGCGGCGCGTCTACGCAACCGTCGACCAGTTCACCGGCGACCCCGATGGCATCTACGTGAGTGACAATGGGGGGCTCAGCTGGACGCGCTCCTCGAGCGGCCTGCCGGAGCCGTTCGCCGACCTGCAGGACGTCGTGATCGACCCGATCCGCCCCAACATCCTGTACACGGGGGGGTTCTGCGACGGTGTCTTCCGCTCGACGGATCGTGGCGCGACGTGGATCTCATTGCCGAACAGCGGCTTCTGCATCGAGTCGATCGCGCTATCGCCA
>JBCCZC010000333.1:0-6502 GCA_039188505.1 Pseudomonadota bacterium
CCCCCCCTATCCTCCCCGGGTTAGCATGGCCGCCGACCGCGTGCCGCCGTGCATTATCCTTGGGGGACTTCCATGCTTCGTACCGCGAGCCTGACCGCTCTCATCCTTTTCTCCGCCGGCCTTTCTGCCCAGGAATACCGGATCCCGGACCGCACGCTCGCGGACGTCCAGCGACTGCCCAAGGGCGTGGCGCCGCTGAAGCAGGTGATCGCCTTCGACCTCGTGAATTCGGGCAGCATGAATCTCACGAGCTTCACCGCCAGCCCCGACAACACGGCCACCAACGGCGCGTTCCCCAGTAGCGCACTCGATGTGTTCGGCATCACGGACAGGACGGTCAACACCGACTTCGCCGACGATTCGGCCAGCTCTGGCGATAACCTTGGCCTGATCGGGGCCGGTGACACGGACACCTTCTTCGGGGTCGAGGACCTCGACAACAGCGACAATCCCGGGGGCACGGGCACGGGAGTCTGGACCTTCGACGTTTCCGGATTCGTCGATCTCGAGCTATCGATCGACGTCGCCGCCATGGGTGACTTCGAAGCTGGCGACAACAGCCACACCATCAGCTACACGATGGACGGCGGGAGTTCGATCAACGCATTCACCCTTGACGGCGACAACGCGGGCAACTTCACCTACACGCTCGAATCGGGGAGCATGTTCAACCTCAATGATCCGATGACCATCACGGAGGTGGGGACCGGGGCGACCACAACCGTCACCAACAACTTCAGCTCGTTCTCGGCCGACCTGACGGGTTCGGGCAGCGAGCTGGTCGTGACCCTGACGTCCGGGGTCAACAACGGCGGCGGGGAGGTCATCGCCTTCCGCGACATCGTCGTGAGCGGCAGCGCGGGCTCTTCGGCACCGGCCGAACTCATCGCCTTCGAGGACTTCGACGGCGGCGACATCAACCTGACGAGCACGACCAACGTCTTCGACTACGGCGCGGGGGGCGGCGCGGCGGGTGACGTCTTCGGTCGCGTCGAGGGCGGCGTGACCGGGATGCCCTTCGACGTGGCCGACGACACGGTGGCCGACGTATCCGGCGGCGGCATCGATGCGGGGGACACGCTCGGCCTCGCCGGCCAGAACACGACCGCCTTCTTCGCGCTCAACGACGCCGATGGCGCGAGCGTGCCGGCCGGGCTCAACAACGCGGTCTGGACCTTCGACATCTCGTCTGCCGCGGAGATCACGGACATTACGATCGATCTCGCCGCCCTCGGCGACTTCGAGGCCAGCAGTTCCGATGGCTTCCTGATCGAGGCGCAGATCGACGGCGGCGGCTATCAAACCCTCTTCCGGGCCGCGACCAACGAATCCGAATTCAAGACCTACCGGGCTTTCGACGGCGGCGGGGCCTTCGCCGACGACGATCCGCTCGAACTCTTCATCGACGGCTCGGCAACGCCGATCGGCTTTCTCGACAAGAGTGATCCGGCCACCGGGGACCTCGACGCGTACGCCTCGACCCTCCTCGCTGGTCAGGCGGGCGCGACGCTGGATATTCGAGTGAGCTACGCCGGCACCCCCAGCGGTTCGGAGCCCATGGGCATCGACAACATCGCCGTCAACGGTATCCCTCCGGCAAGCCCGCTGATCAGCGAGTTCGAGCCCAATCCGGACGGCGCGGATCCCGCCAACGTCACCGTCGAGCTGAGCGGTCAGCCGGGCCAGGCGTTCTCCGGCTTCCTCGTCAGCATCGAGGCCGACTTCGATCTGCCGCAAACCATCGACCGGGTCGTCGCGGTATCCGGCACCTTCGATGCCAGCGGCCTCCTGACCGCTTCGATTCCGGACCTGGAGAACCCGTCCTTCACCTTCGTCCTCCTGGACGATGGCTTCACGGGCATGACGGGCGACGCGTACACCGGTCCATCGGATCTCACGGGCACCGTGCTCGACGCCATCGGCGTCCCCGATTCGAACGCGGATACGGCCCGGATTCAGGGCACGGCGCTCGGTGGGACGGACCTGCCGTTCACCGGCATAGAGCCGGAGCTGGTCTTCCGCGGCGGCTCGACCGGCGAGCTGTTCATCGTCAACGACGCCTTGGCCGGCACCGAGGTCTTCGACACCGCGCTGATCTCCTACGCGGTCAGTGACTTCACGGCCGACCCCATCGGCGCCACCTTCGGCACGGTCAACCCGTCCGCGCTGCCAGGAGCCCCGCTCGACGCGGCGCCGCAGGTCAGTAGCACGACGCCGTCAGACCTGGCCTTCGGGGTCGATCCGGCGTCGGACATTACCATCGACTTCGACGAGCCGGTGACCATTGCGGCCAACGCGGTAACGATCGACTGCGACGTCAGCGGCATGCAGACGGCCCCGGCAGCAGGTCAGACCGGCGTCACCAGCCTCGTCATCGATCCGAGCCCCGAGTTTGCCGGCCTGGGCGACAGCTGTACCGTCACCGTGGCTGCAGCCGACGTCACCGATGAGGACGGGTCGGCCGACCCGCTCGACGGCAACGGTGACGGCACGGGAGGCGACGATTTCGTCTTCACCTTCGATGCCTTCGACAACGTCTGCGGCGCACCGGCGACGCTCATCAGCGCCGTCCAGGGCAGCGGCACCGCCTCCCCGATCGTCGGCCAGATCGTCACGATCGAGGGTGTCGTTGTCGGCGACTTCCAGGACCGGAGCTCGAACGGATTCTTCGTCCAGGAAGAATCGGCCGACGAGGACGGCGATCCAAGCACCTCGGAGGGCCTCTTCATCTTCGAAGGTGGCAACAGCGTCGACGTGGATTTCGAAGACATCGTCCGCGTCACCGGCGAGGTGGTGGAGTTCAACGACCTGACCGAGCTGACCAACGTCTCGCTGGTCCAGAACTGCTCGTCCGCGCCGACCGCGAAGGGCGGCGGGCCGATCTACACAACGGCCCTCGTGACCTTCCCGCTGGCAAACGCGCCGGAAATCGACCTCGAGGCCCGCGAGGGCATGCGCGTGACCGTCCAGGCCGCCTCCGGTGACCTGACCCTGACCGAGGTGGCCGAACTCGGGCGCTTCGGCGAAGTGCTGCTGTCCTCGGGCGGCCGCGTGTTCCAGCACACGCAGCTCAACACGCCGAATGCCGGCGACTTCGCTGCCTACCAGGCCGAAGTGGCCCGTCGCACGATCAAGCTCAACGATGGCGAGAGCGGCACGAACCCGGTGCCGCTCCCGCTACCGCCGCCTGCACTCTCGGCCATGAACACGCTGCGCGGCGGCGAGACACTGACGTCGTTCACGGCGCCGCTGACCTTCAGCTTCGGCGACTACAAGCTCGAGATCGATGGCACCGAGCCGCTGACCTTCAACGACGCCAACCCGCGACCGGCAGCGCCCGCCGACGTTGGCGGAACGCTGAAGATCGCCAGCTTCAACGTCCTGAACTATTTCAACGGCGATGGCCTCGGCGGAGGCTTCCCGACACCTCGGGGCGCCGAAACGCCCGCCGAATTCGTCCGGCAGAGCGACAAAATCGTCGCCGCGCTCATCGCCATGGACGCCGCGGTGGTCGGCCTCGTCGAGATCGAGAACGATGCCGGCGCCAACAGTGCCCTGGCCGAGCTTGTCGCCGAGCTCAACGCCGTCGCCGGCGCCGGGACCTACGACTTCGTCGACACCGGCGTGATCGGCGGCGACCAGATCAAGGTTGCCCTGATCTACCAGCCAACCCGGGTCGCGCCTGCGGGCACCTTCAACGTTCTGGATACGGCCGCCTTCGTCAACGGCCTCGAACCCACGCCGAAGAACCGGCCTGCGCTGGCACAGACCTTTACCGAAAACGCGACGGGCGAGGCCTTCACCGCGATCGTCAACCACTTCAAGTCGAAGGGCGCACCCTGCAACGTCACGCCCGGTGACAACGATACCGTCAGCGGCCAGGGGAACTGCAACGGGACCCGGGCTGCGGCAGCCAGAGAGCTGCTCGACTGGATCGCGACCGATGCTTACTTTGCCGATCCGGACGTGATCATCCTCGGCGACCTGAACGCCTATGCCGAGGAGGAGCCGATCACGACCCTCGAACTGGGGGGCTTCGTCGACCTCGCCAACACCTTTGTCGGCGCAGGCGGTTACAGCTTCGTATTCGGCGGTCAGTGGGGCACGCTGGACTACGCTTTGGCTTCTACCACCATGCTGGGCCAGGTGACTGGGGCGACCGAGTGGCACATCAACGCCGACGAGCCGGTCGTGTTCGCGTACGAGTCCGAGTTCCCGCAGTCGAGCGTGGTCAAGCCGGCGGACTACTACGAGCCCGACGCGTTCCGTTCTGCCGACCATGACCCGATCGTCGTCGGGTTGCTCCTGGGCGGCGACGCGCCGACGAATATCGGCGTCACCATTCCGAGCGACCTCACCGAGCGCGAGGGCCTCACAGGTCAGGAAATCGTCCTAGCCCGGGACAACAACCGCCGGAGGATCACGGTCGACATCGCCCACCTGGGAGGCACCGCGGTTGCAGACGAGGACTTCGTGAGTGTCGACGGCACGCAGGTCACCTTCGAGCGCGGTGGCGAGCTCGTCCGACGCATTCCCTTCGCGACCCTCGACGATGACATCATCGAGGACGAGGAGACCTTCGAGTTCGGATTCTCCACGGACGCCGCCGGCGTGTCATTCACCCGGTCGAGCCAGGTCGTCACGATCATCGACGACGACACGCCAGCCATCGGGCCGACCGCGGTCGGAGATTTCTTGCCCACCATCGACGAGGACTCGTCGGTCCAGGTCGAGGCCGCGGAACTGCTGGCCAATGATCTGCCGGGTACGGACACCGATGGCCTCACGCTGACCCAGGTGCGTTCGCCCCAGGGTGGGAGCGTGTCGCTCTCGGACGGCGTGGTGACCTTCGTAGCGGCCCCGGACTACTTCGGTTCGGCCGGCTTCGAGTACGGAGTCCGCGGCGACGGTGGTCTGACGGCCTTCGCCACGGTCGAATTCGCTGTGGCACCGGTCAACGACGCGCCGAGCTTCACGGCAGGACCGGACCTCGGCATCGGCACCGGCGCCGAGTTGTTCCAGCTCGTCGCCGGCTGGGCATCGAACATTTCCGCCGGACCCAACGAGGGCGATCAGACGCTGACCTTCACGGCGACCGTCGTTGCCGATCCCTCGGGCGTGCTCGCCGACGCCGTCTCGGTCGCCGCCAATGGCGACCTGAGCTATGTCATTTCGGGCGCCGAGGGTACGGCCGAGATCGAGCTGGTACTCAGCGACAACGGCGGCGGAGCAAACGAGTCCGTGCCGCAGACGTTCTTCATCACCGTCGCCGACGTCACCCAGGTGATCGTGCGACGGACCGACAACGGCAAATGGTTCACTTACCTCCTGGACGGCGACTTACTGCCGGGTAGCGGCGGCCGCCCCTTCACCCGCGATCCCGCCTGGACCACGCGCGCGATCCGGGACCTCAATGGGGATGATGTCCGCGACCTCCTTGTCCGGAATGATGTGACCGGTGAGTGGCATGTGTACTACCTGGACGGCTCGACCGGGCAGCCCATCAGCGAGCGCCATCTCGCCATCAGCCCGGACCTCGAGGACGAGTTCGAGGGCGTGGGCGATCTGAACGGCGACGGCATCGGCGACGTGCTTACCCGCAAACCGGGCACCGGCGCGTGGATCGGCTGGTTCCTGACCGCCGCGGGCGAGCTTGCCTTCAGCGAGACGCTCGACATCGAAGCGACGGCTACCACGGAAACGCAGGACATCGGCGACTTCGACGGCAACGGTACCGACGAGCTGCTCCTGCGGGACGCCAGCGACGGGCGCTGGACGGCCGTCGTCTTTGCAGCGGGCTCGGGCACAGTCGCGGAAACGCGTTCGCTCTCGTTGACTCGCCGTAGCGAATGGGTCTTCCAGGGCGTTGGCGACTTCGACGGCAATGGCCGGGACGACGTCCTGGTGCGCCGTACCGACAATGGTCGCTGGGTGATCTATCACTTCGATGAGCGTGGTGTCCGGATCTCGCAGCCGCGCCTGCGCCTGACGCCCCGCCTCGTTTGGGCGCTGCAATGGCTGGACGACTTCGACGGCGACGGCAACACGGACGTGCTGGTTCGCCGCTCCGACGATGGCCGCTGGACGCTCTACCGCCTTGATGGCGACACCATCCTGGAGCGCGGCCGCCTGCAGCTCACGCCGCAGGAGGTCTGGCAGGCGCAGGAGCGATAGCGCATCGCGCCGACGGAGTGTGGGGTCCATCCAACGGCAAAACGGCCCTCGGGCACGCAGGCCCGAGGGCGTAAGACCGGGCCGGCGCATGCGCCGGCTTGTTCCGGTCTTACCTTGATGCGCCGTTCATGGCGGTGTCGGGTATCCTAGTGAATGATCCGCGGGGATCGGGACAAGGGGTACTGAGATGGAGAAGGGTCTAGGCCGCTACCTGTGCGTGTTCGCGCTGGCGACCGCAGCGCAGCTGGCGCATGGACAAACGCTGGTTGCGCAGGACGACGTCATCGCCGATCGCCTCGAGGACGCCGGTCTGTTCACCATCCAGCCC
>JBCCZC010000334.1:0-6483 GCA_039188505.1 Pseudomonadota bacterium
CCGCGTTCGAGGCGGTCGATCAGCCGACGCCGACCCCGGCCGCCGGCCAGGTTCTGGTCCGCGTCGCCGCGACCAGCGTCAACACGGTCGACACGATGATTCGTCACATGGGGCCAGAAGAGCTGCCGCTCTCGCCGCAGCCCCCGGCGATCCTCGGCATGGACTTTGCGGGGACCATCGAAGCCGTGGGCGAAGGTGTGTCCGGTTTCTCGGCTGGCGACGAAGTCTACGGCTGCGCGGGTGGCCTCGCGGACCTGCCCGGCGCGCTGGCCGAGTTCATGGTTGCCGACGCCCGCCTGATTGCACACAAGCCGAAGTCGCTCTCCATGCGTGAAGCCGCGGCGCTGCCGCTGGTCGGCATCACGGCCTACGAAGGACTTCAGCGCGCCGCCGTTTCGCCGGGCCAGAAGGTCCTTGTTCACGGCGGCACTGGCGGTGTCGGCCACGTGGCGGTGCAGGTGGCTCGCGCCATGGGCGCCGAGGTCTACGCCACGGTCTCGTCTGAAGACCAGTTCGGAATCATCGAGGGCTACGGCGCGACGCCCATCAATCGGAAGTCGCACACTGTGCCCGAGTACGTCGAGGCACACACCGACGGCGCGGGCTTCGAGGTGGTCTTCGATTCGGTCGGCGGCGCCAACATGGCGAATTCCTTCGAGGCCGCCGCGCTCAACGGCCAGATCGCCAGCACCGTGTCGATGCTGTCGCTCGATCTCACCACCGCCCACTTCAAGGGACTCTCGCTGCACGTCGTGTTCATGCTGATCCCTATGCTGCACGACCACGGCCGCGCGGCGCACGGCGAGATCCTGACGCGCCTCGCCGAACTGGCGGACGAAGGCAAGCTGAAGCCGCTGCTCGACGATTCGAGCTTCGGCCTGACCGAGGTCGGGCTTGCGCATGAGCGCCTCGGCAGCGGCAAGGCTCTGGGCAAGGTGGTTGTCGATGTGAGTTGACTCGAAGGAACTCGGAGCGGGTATCCGTCGAAAACGGATGGATGCCGGCGCAGCACCGGGGCCAGCCGCCGAGCCGGCCTCGGCGGCTAGCGATCAGCCAGGCGTCAATTCACGCCGTCGGCGACGGCTCGCCTTCCTATGGCTGCTCGAACTTCCCCGATCGAGTCAAGCTGCTCCGTCCTACCGGTGCGTCTGTCGATCTCCAGCTGGTCGAGCAGGGGCGTCCCGAGCTTCGAGACAATGCGCCGCGGCTCTTCGCCTGTATCGGGGATCTCGAAGACAGACGCACCGAGCTTCGAGAGAAAGAAATGAGCGGGCGCAAGCGAGTTTTGTCGGATGAAGAGCAGAACGGTCTCCGGCGGCGAAAATTCCGGACCGTGAGTCACCTTGGGGTACTCGATCGGAAACGACCTCGGCACGTCACCTTCGAGCGTCTCGAGCGCAACGGCCGTCGCCACGACCGTGTCCCGAGGCGTATCTGGATAGACGGCGAACCACCCGTTCGAGGTCGCGACTCGATAAGGCACGCGTTCCGACTGGGGCGCCACGTCGACGATCTTCGCCAGAACAACGGCATCCGAGATCGCTCGAAGATACTGCAGCGAACGGGGATTCAGCCGGGCGCGCATCTCCATGAGGGCATCGCTGAACCACTTGCTCTCGTAGCCGGGAGTCGGGCGCATCTCGTCCGCGTAGACCGCATGGCAAACGGTAATTAGGAGGAACGTCAGAACGCCGCGGCGAGCGGGTGCGACGGAACCAACGGCTCGTTTCGGGCGAGCGCATCTTCGGGCCACGGTGCTTCCTCGAGTTTTCATGGGGCCGAGCGACACCTACGAAAGCCAGCTCGGAAAGGGGTCATCACCCCTTCTTCGAGTCGATCAGGCGGTAGAACCTGCCGCCACGGGCCGGTGCTCCAGCATGACCCTTGGCGGCCCAAGCTCGCAGCGTGGCCTGCACTGCTCTCGTTGGGCGAGAGGCGTGTCGGATCTGCGCGGGTACGCTAAGCCGGTTCGGCGCCTGCCGTATCGGCTACAAGCACCTTCTCGGTTCCCACGGTCTCCCCGGTGAAGTAGGAATAGGGTCCGAACCAGCGGCGCGAGAATTTCGCCATGCGCGGGTGGTGTAGCGGCGCGACGAACATGCCGCGCTTGAAGCCGAAGCGCAGGAGGCGTCGGAAGGATTCCGTGTAGAGCGGCAGGATGCCGCCGACGCCCTGAAACTTCGGGTGCATGAAGCTACAGGTGTAGCGGACGGTCTCCGCGTCGAGCTTGTGGTTGATCACCCAGCCGATGACCTCGCCCTCGTGGCGCATGCCGACGCTGGTGATGGGCTCGTACTCACCCTGGTCATAGTCCCAGGGCAGGAGGTCCGAGGCGATCCAGCCGGTCTCGGCGTGGCTCTGCCTGAGGGCCTCGAGCTCGGAATCCTTGAGGTCCATCCAGGTGAAGATCTCGAACCCCGCTCGCGGCTTGTAGCGATGGATCCAGGTCGACTCGGCCAGCCGATCCGCCATGAACTTGACCGTGACCATGCGTGGGACCGGGTCGGCCCAGCCCGCCTCGGCGAGGAGGCGCTCGACCACGTCGATCGACGGCTTGCCGCGCATGAAAACAGCCTTGACCCGCGGCTCCCCCTGCTCGGCCAGCACCTGCTGGATGCCGGCCAGGAGCGCGCGCCCCAGGCCGTTGCGCCGGAATGATTTCGCCACGAAGAGGGAGAGCAGCTCGGCCGAGTGTTCCTCCCGGTCAGCTCCTATGGGGCTCTCCGCCAGAGCGAGTCCGACGGGCTGGCCGTCGATGCTCGCCGCGACGGCCACGGGCTGGATCAGGCGCTCGTCGTCGTCGCTCTGGTGCCGCCGGGCCGGCGCCAGCGGCAGCAGGTGCCGGTAGGCAGGAAAGGTCATTGCGCCAAACCGTTCGGCCTGGTCGGGCGAGAGTCGGTGGATCGTCACCTCGGGCATGCGGCCTCCTTGCGCGCTACCAGTAGAGAACCCAGCCCCGGCGGGTGGGTAAGGCGTGCGCCTGCAGCGTCAGCCGCTGCTCGCCGGGCTGCATGTCCGGCATGGGCGCGATCTGGTGGAACAGGTGTCCCGTATGGATGACCGCCTTACCGCGCTCGTAAGGCAAGAAGCGTGGCTTGCGGTTGGCGTCGAGGGCGGCCTTGCGCTCCTCGCGGCTCATCTTCGGCACGTCGAGGCTGTTGACGTCCCAGAGCCGGAGCCCGGCGCCGCCGGCGGGCAGGTCGATCGACAGGGTGATCGACAGCTGCCGGTGCCCCTGTACGTCATCGCCGCTCCCATAGGTCGACCAGTCGACGTTCTGGTACTGACGATCGGCGTGGATGCTCGCCACGCTTTTCCCCCAGACCTCATCGGCCAAGAAGATGTGGAAACCGGGCAGCGCGATCGTGTCGTCGTAGATCACCGGCTCGCCGATGTGCGCCTCGACCGCACCGCGAAAGGTCGCGTGGAGCTCGCCGAAGGCTTCGCTCAGGATCGGATTCAGCTCGCTGGCCATGGCGCGATAGCGCGTGTCGCCTTGGGGAGACGCATCGAGATAGCTCGCTGCGCCGAGCGTAAAGAACGGTGCTTCACCGGCGGCGCGGCTGGTCCAGTACGGTCGCAGCGCGTGGACGCGCTCGGCGATCCGGTCGCATTCGGCGAGGGAGAGGATCGACAGACGATCACGGTTCGGAGCTTCGACGGTCAGCACGTCAGGGCCTCCTTCTGCGGTAAGGGTGTTCCCGGTGCCGTGAGGCACGGAAGGTCGGCGTCGAGCAGGCGAAGCGCAACGTAGCCGATGCCGGCTACGCCGCGAAAGAACCCGGGACGCAGAATGCGGTTGTGGGCCTTATCAGGATGCAACAGCAGCCCGGACGCGCCATCAAAGTACTGGGCAGCCAGCGCGCCGACGAGGCGCTCCGCCCGATTCACATCAACGGGATCGTCCTGAACTCGGCCGGCTTCCAGCAGCACGTCGGCAAGACCGGCAGCGCCGCAGCAGACGTGGTCCACGGCGCCGGCTCCGGCGCGACGCGTCACGCCGAGCGCCAGCTCGAGGTCGCCGGAGAGCCCCGGCAGGTCCGGCAGCGTCCGGCCGATGACAAGGCGCGTGAGCGCGATGCCCGGTCCGCCGTAGCACCAGCTGCTCATGGAGGCCGTCTTCGGCACGCCGTCCGGACCATGATCCAGCAGCAGCCAGTTGCCGGCTTCCTTCGAGAACTGGCTGTTTTCGTAGGCCAGCGCGCGCCCGATAGCGCGGCGCACGTCGAGCCGGGGGTGCCGCAGGTGGTAATCCGCCAGCGCCGCGGCGATCCCGCCGGCGCCATGGGCGAGTCCGGTCTGCAGCACGCCGACCTCGTTCGGCCACGCGCCTCCCACCTGGGCACCCTCCTGGTGCTCGAGCAGGTGGGCGACGAGCGCGTCGAGCTGCTCGGTGGTCACCGCTTCCGGCAGCCGGTCAGCCAGGGCCAGTAGCGCGATGAGTGCGCCAGCGCTGCCGCCCTCGACGTCGAAGCGGTGATCCCCGCCGATGCGCTCGGGCGAGATCTCCCGGGAAACCACGGCAGCGAGCTCGAGGTAGTCGTCGTCCCCGGTCACCCGCGCGAGGTGGGTTGCCGCGAAAACGAGCGAACCGAGCCCATGGCAGAGCCCGACGCCCTCGTGGGTCAGGAGCGTCGAGCGCGCGTCGCTCGAGAAGAGTTGAAATACCGGGCTCATGGCCCGGCGGGCGGCATCGCCGAAGCGGACCTCCCCGCGGTGCCGGCCGAGCGCTGCGAGGAACAGCGCGATACCGGCAGCGCCGTTGTACAGATAATAGCCGGCCCCGCGGTCGGCGCGATCCTGGTTACGAAGCCACGTCGGTGCCAGCCACGTCAGGCTGCCGTCTTCCCCAGGAACCGCAGCGTCGACGATCGACTCGCCGAGAGCGAGCGCGAGCCGGTCGACCCGATCGTGCACGTCGCCCTCGGGGACCGGGAGAACGCGAGCGTGCCCGCAGCAGTGGGCCGCCTCGGTGCTGAAGGCGCCACGTAGCAGCCCCAGCTGATGCTCGACGGCACCGGCTTCGGTCAGCATTTCGATCCGGGACCGGGCGACCTCGAGGCCGCTCTGCTCGAACCAGCCTTCAACTTGGGCCGCTCCGAGCAGCAGGGATCGTTCGCCCACCGGTGCCCGGGCGACCGGGATGTCGAGGCGCTCGAGCTGGCGACGCTCCTCCCGCGAAAGCGCCCAGAGCTCCGGCATCTGTTCGTCTGCAACGAGGTAGCGGTTCAGCGTGTCCGCGAACATGCCAGGAAGGGCACCGTGAGTCTGGAGCCTGGGCTCGCTCACCAGCTGCTGCTGGATCTGGGCGTAGAGATTGCTTGGGCGCAGAACGACGCGCGTCTGAGCTGTCGCGGCAGCCGCGAGCAGCCGGTCGAGCAAGTCCGGATTCGCGGCGAGCCAGCTGCCCATCGAGCGGAAACCGCTGACGACCTCGTCGAGGCTTTCCGCAAGATCAATCCGTTGGCCCGCGCGGTCTTTCAGGACATGCCCGGTTTCGGGCCCGTGCTCCTTGCGCTGCACCGGGCGCAGGGAATCCGTACCGACCCCTTCCCAGCCTGCGATCGTCCGCGTCGGCATGGCATCCGCGCCGACGCCGAGAAGACCGCTGTGGTCGATGATTTCGCCGTCCGCGGCTTCGCTCGTAAAATGCAGCAGTCCCGACGCGAGGCATGAATCGGCGATCTGCCTGCGTGCCTGGCCGACGGCGCTGCCTGCGGCAGTCTCCGGTGCCCGCGGCTGCAGGAGCGTCTCGGCGTCGATGAGTACGGGTCCGGCCGCCGCAGCGATGACGTTCTCGGAATGCAGATCGCTGGCATTCAGCAGCCACGCGAGGCAGCAAAGGGCGCCGGCCCGCTCGGCGAAACTCGCGATCCCCGCTTCGTCGACAGCGGCGCCAGCCGCGACGAATTCGAACCAGCCGTGCCCCGCGCCCGCGACCACGCGCAGCCCCGGAGGCGCCGTCGTGCAGCCTGCAGCCTGCAGGCCACCAAGGAACTGGTGCCAGGCGACCTCGAGCACCCCCGGTCTGGGCTTGAAGATGATCTGCGCTCCCCCGGCAAAGTCCAGCCGGCAGACCTGGCGGCCGTTGTCGTGCCGCTCGGACAGGCGGCCGGCGTAGCCGATGACCCGCGCGTTGGGAAGGTCGAATACGGTCTGCAGGTGCTCGATGTCGGCGTCGAGCGCCTCGAACAGCTGCTGGGTGCGCTCCCGCCACTGGCTGACGACCCAGACGAGGCGGCGCGCCAGCACCGGATAGCGAGCGCAGTGGTCGGCGAGACCACCCGTGCAGAGGGCACGGACGAAGGATTCGTAGCCAGCGGACCGGCGGGTCGCGAAAGCGGGGTAGAGGCTCGGCGTCGCGACGGCCGCCAGCTGGGCCGCCAATTCCGTCCGCAGGGCGTCGAAGACAGTGTCGTCCACGGCCACGCGACGGGGGCGCGCCAGCGCTGCGAGGGCGGCTTCGGCCGGCCCCGCAAAGAG
>JBCCZC010000335.1:0-6472 GCA_039188505.1 Pseudomonadota bacterium
CCGTGACCGCCGTGAACCAGATGCTCAAGATCCCCCTCAATCCGATTCAGCTCTATCCCTATGCTTTGGCCGGCGAAACGGCCGCGTCGGGGGAGGCCCACGGCGATAACGTCGGGCCTGCGCTGCTCGGTGGCCTGACCGTTTCCGTCGGTGGTGATGAGCCCCGAGTCGTCCAGGTCCCCGTACCCAACCAGCTCCGCTGCGTGCTGGTGCATCCACGTCTGCGGATCGAGACGCGGGATTCGCGCGGCATCCTGCCGGACGCTTTCGACCGACGCGACGTCGTCCAGCAGATGTCGCTGCTGTCCGGGTTTATCACGGGGTGCTTCCAGCGCGACCTCGACCTGATCGAGGCTTCGCTGGCCGACCTCCTCGTCGAGCCCGTTCGCTCGCCCCACGTTCCAGGCTTCGGCGCCGTCAAGGCGGCGGCGCTGGAATGCGGCGCCATGGGCTGTTCCCTGTCGGGATCGGGGCCGAGCGTGTTTGCCTGGTTCCGCTCCGAGGCCACGGCGCGGACTGGCGCCGACGCCATGCGGGAGGCGTTTGCCGCAGCCGGCCACGAGTCCGAATGCTACGTCTCTTCCGTCAACTCCCCGGGCGCACGTCAGGCCTGACCATGACTCCCGGTTCACCCGCGGTTAAGGTGAGCGGCGCTAAGCTGGTTCCACGATCGGGCAACCCTGGTTCGCTGATGAAGAAACGGCTCAACTGGCTGCTGGCCCTCCTGCTGTCCCTCGTGGTGAGCATCGCCAACGCGATGACCCTGGCCGAGGCCATCAAGAAGGTCCAGCGCGACACGGGCGGGCAGATCCTCTCTGCCCAGACCGTGACCGAGCGCGGCCGCCAGGTGCACGTCATTCGCGTCTTGAGGCCCGATGGACGAGTGCAGGAGATACGGCTGCCTGCAGGCTGAAAGAGTCCGCCGTGGGCGGCAGAAGGAGATGGACGGCATATGCGCATACTGGTGGTCGAGGACGACGCAGCCCTGCGCGAATCACTGGTCGCGAGGCTGCGCGACGAAGGCTACGCGGTCGATGCGGCCGCAGACGGTAGCGACGGGGTGTTCTACGGCGAGGAGTATCCGGTAGATCTTGCGATCGTGGATCTGGGCCTTCCGGATCTTTCCGGGATGGAGGTCATTCGTCGCCTGCGCGAGGCCGGGAAGCGGTTCCCGATCCTGATCCTGACCGCGCGCGACGCCTGGCAGGACAAGGTCGAGGGCCTCGAGTCGGGCGCGGACGACTATCTCGTGAAGCCGTTCGTCATCGAGGAACTCCTGGCGCGGATCAACGCGCTGGTCCGACGCGCTGCCGGGTTCGCCAACCCGGTGATCGAAACAGGCCCCTATCGCCTGGATACGGTGGCTCAGGAGCTTCGCGTAGCGGGTCAGGAAACCGAGCTCACCTCGTTCGAGTACAAGGTGCTGGAGTATCTCGTGCTCCATGCCGGGGAGGTCATTTCCAAGACCCAGCTCACCGAACACATCTATGACGAGGATTTCGAGCGGGACAGCAATGTGATCGAGGTGTTCATCGGCCGCCTCCGCAAGAAGATGGACCCCGACGGCCAGCATCGTCCGATCGAGACCCTGCGAGGCCGCGGCTATCGCTTCCGGGTATTCGGCTCGGTGACCTCATGAATCGCTGACCGCGTGGGGGAGGGCGACCAGGGCAAGGTAACGCGTCGTTCGCTGGCGAGCCGGCTCGTCATCGCCGCCACGCTGGTGCTCGTGACCGCCCTCGGCGCGACCGGCATCATCCTCGAGGCGGCAGTCCGAGACAGCTTCGAGGAGGCCTCGCGAGAGCGCCTGCAGGCCCAGATCTATGGCCTCCTTGCCGTGCTCAACGTTTCTCCCGAGGGGGAGGTTCTGATGCCCGCGCGCACCCAAGAACCGCGCCTCAATCGACCCGATTCGGGCCTCTACGCCGTGATCGACGGACCCGTGAACCGCTGGCAGTCGGCGTCGGCCCTCGGCGAGGAACCCGAGCTTCCCGCAGGCCCGGTGCCCCCGGGTGAGACCGGCTTCCTGCGCCGCTACGACATCGGGCCCGAAGAAGCCTATGTCCTTCGGCAAGGGGTGGCCTGGGAAATCGGCGGCACGGAATCCCGGCTGACGGTCTCGGTGGCCGAACATGAACGGACCGTGGAGAACCAGATCGCGGCCTTCCGGGCGACGCTCTGGGCCTGGCTGGGTGGCGCGATGGTCGTGCTGCTCGCGCTGCAGGTCGCCGTTCTGCGGTGGGGGCTGCGACCGCTCCGGGAACTCGCGGATGCCCTCATCGCCGTACGCCGAGGTGAGCGCGATAGCATCGGTGGCCACTATCCGCGGGAGCTGACCGGGCTGCGCGATGCGATCGACCGCTTTATCGATGGTGAGCGCAAGCACCTCGAGCGATACCGAAATGGCCTCGCGGATCTCGCGCACAGCCTGAAGACGCCGCTGACGGTGCTCCGATCGGAGCTGGAAGGCGGTGATGACGACTCCCGGCGGTTGCTGCCCCAGGTTGACCGAATGGACGACTCGATCGCCTGGCAGCTCCGGCGCGCTCGATCGACGGGGCACGGGACTGTCGGGCGGGCGGTTTCCGTCGCGGAGGTTGCCCGGCGCATCGTGCCGGCACTCGAGAAGGTCTACGCGCAGCGCGGCATCGAGTGTCGCGTCGACGCGGGTGCCGAGGCGCGATTCTTTGGCGATGCCGGCGATCTCATGGAAATCCTGGGCAACCTGCTCGACAACGCTTTCAAGTATGGCGAGCGATCCGTCGTGCTGTGCGGAGAGTCCATCGAAAGTGCCACCGACCGCAGGCCGGGTCTGAGGCTGCGCGTCGAGGACGATGGCGCCGGCATTCCGGTCGAGGCCGCGGAGGCCGTCCGGCGTCGCGGAATCCGAGCCGACGAGCGCGTTCCTGGTCATGGGATGGGCCTCGCCATCGTCGGCGATATCGTCGAGGCTTACGGCGGCACGCTGACCATCGAGGCATCGCCCCTGGGTGGCGCTGCCATTCACGTCGTGTTCCCCGAGGAGTGACCATGGGCGACCCCCGCGCCATCGCAACCCTGCTGGACATCATGCGCCGCCTGCGGGATCCCGAGACCGGTTGTCCCTGGGATGTGGCCCAGGACTTCCGGACGATCGCGCCGTACACGATCGAGGAGGCCTACGAGGTGGCCGACGCCATCGGCCGCGAGGATTGGCGGGACCTGGTCGATGAGCTGGGGGACCTGCTGTTCCAGGTGGTTTTCCACGCCCAGATGGCAGCCGAGGCCGGACACTTCGATTTCGGTGACGTGGTCGCCGCCGTGTGCGACAAGATGGAGCGGCGGCACCCGCACGTGTTCGGCAATGCCAGCGTGGCGGATGCCGACGCACAGACGCGCGCCTGGGAGGAGCACAAGGCTCGGGAACGCGCAACGTCCGGCGACCCTTCGGCGCTGGCAGGCGTCGCCCGCGGACTTCCCGAGTGGCTTCGCGCCATCAAGCTGCAGCAGCGGGCGGCGCGGGTGGGCTTCGATTGGGACCGGGCGGACGAGGTGCTCGAGAAGCTCGAGGAGGAGGTCCGGGAGATTCGGGCGGCGACGGTGGTTTCCACGGAGGAAGTCGAGGAGGAGTTCGGCGATTTTCTCTTTGCCGTGCTCAATCTCTCGCGGCATCTCGACGTCGATTCCGGTCGCGCCTTGCGCACGGCGAATGCAAAGTTCGAGCGCCGCTTTCGTGCGATGGAGGCCGCGGCCGCCGCGCAGGCAAAGACGCTCGACACGATGACGCTCGCGGACCTGGAAACCCTGTGGGAACAGGCCAAGGGCGCGGAGAACTCGGGGCGGTGAAGCGCCCGCCCCGCCGGGACGGGGCGTGTTCGTGGCGTCAGCCCTCCAGGGTCGTTTTGCCCCGATACTCGCAGAGATCGGCGATCGGACAGCCGGGGCAATCGGGTCTTCGAGCCTTGCAAACGTAGCGACCGTGCAGGATCAGCCAGTGATGCGCGTCCACAAGGAACGCCTTCGGCGCGAACTTCAGCAGCCCCTTCTCCACGGCCAGCGGTGTCTTGCCCTTCGCGATCCCGGTTCGGTTCGAGACCCGGAAGATGTGCGTATCGACGGCCATCGTCGGTTCGCCGAAGGCCGTATTCAGGACCACATTTGCCGTCTTCCTGCCGACGCCAGGGAGCCTCACGAGTTCGTCGCGGGTCCGGGGCACCTCGCCGTCGTGCTCCTCGAGCAGGATGGCGCAGGTCTTGATGATGTTGGCGGCCTTGCTGTTGAAGAGCCCGATCGTCTTGATGTGGCGCTTCAGGCCGATCTCGCCCAGCGCGAGAATCGTCGCCGGTGTGTTGGCGACGGGAAACAGCTTGCGCGTGGCCTTGTTGACGCCGACGTCCGTGGCCTGTGCGGACAGGATGACCGCAATAAGAAGCTCGAACGCCGAGGCGTATTCGAGCTCCGTGGTCGGATTGGGGTTGGCGTCCCTCAGGCGTCCAAAGATCTCGGCCCGCTTGGTCGCGTTCATGCGAGCTGCTCACGGGTCGTTCCGGGGCTTCGATCCTGTTTCAAGCCGTGCCACCGATGCGCCGCGACGAGCAGGCCCAGGATGATAAAGGCTCCGGGTGGGAGAAGCGCAAGGAGCAGGCCACCGTCGGCAAACCGCAGCTCGAGCGACTGCGCCCAGGGCCCCAGCACGAGATCGAGGTTGGCAAAAAGCGTGCCCTGACCGATCAGCTCGCGGCAGGCGCCGAGGACCACGAGCACCAGCCAGAAACCGATCCCGGTCGCCAGCCCATCAACGAGCGACGGCACCAGCGGGGACCGGGAGGCAAAGGCTTCGGCGCGGGCCAGGATGGCGCAGTTCGTCACGATCAACGGCAGGAAGATTCCAAGGCGGCCATGGAGCTCGTGCGCATACGCGCGGACCAGCAGTTCGACGATCGTGACCGCCCCCGCGATGACGACGACGAACATCGCGATCCGCGTTTCCGGAGTCAGCACTGGCCGCAGTAGGGAAGCCGCACCGTTCGAGATCACGAGCACGAAGGCCGTGGCGATGGCGAGGCCGAGTGCCGTACTCACCTGGTTCGATACGGCCAGCAGCGGACAGAGACCGAGGAGCTGGACCAGGCCGGCGTTCCGCCGCCACAACCCGTCCCGTAGGACCGGTGCCAGGGGCCTTGCGACGGGCTGACTCAGGGCCCGGGAGCCGCTCACACGGTCCATCCTTCCGTTCGTCGGCAACGCTTTGGAGATGGTTCGAGCATCTTCGTAGTATATCGCTGAGGTCCATGGGAGCCGAAAGGGATGAGACGATACCAGAGCGGGCTCACGCTACTCGAACTGCTGATCACGGTCGCGCTGGCAGCGGTGCTGCTTGGCGTCGGGATACCGTCGTTCCAGCGGGCGTTCGAGGCGGCCCGGACCGGGCAATGGACCCGTGACATCAGCAGCTTTGTCGGGCTCGCGCGCACGGAGGCGCTCCAGCGCGGCCAGACTGTTCTGATCGAGCCGACCGGCGCCGACTGGAGCACCGAGTGGGGTCTGGGCCCCGACCTGGATGGCGATGGGGCCCTGGATGCGAATGAAATCATTCACCGCATGGCCGGGGTCGCGGCGACAGACTTCACGATGGTCGACCGCAACGGCACGGATCTGCTGCAGCTGGAGTTCGACTCGCGCGGCTGGCCGCCCCTGCGGCTCGCTACACCGATCTCGATCGGCTTCCAGCCGGATGGCTGCTCGGCGCCCGACGAGCATCGGCGCGCCATGACCATCCGGCCCAACGGCGGTATGGGACCGTCGGAGAAACAGGAATGCATATGAACTGCCGCACACGCCAGCAGGGCGTGACGCTGGTGGAGGTACTGATCGCGGTGCTCGTGCTGAGCGTCGGCCTCCTCGGCGTCGCGGGGCTCCAGGGTGCCTCGCTCAACAACAGCTACAGCGCCTACCAGCGCAGCCAGGCGGTCGCCATGGCCTACGAGGTGATCGACTCGCTCCGCGCCAATCGCGAACAGGTCATCCAGTCGGGAATCCCCGGCGGCTACAGCGATGAGTGGGACGACCGAATCGATACGATACTGACCGACGGTGGCATCGACGTCGATATCGATCCCAACGGGACGGCGTTCTTCGTCCTCGTGTCGATCGCGTGGCTGGACGACAGGACGCAGCTGACGGGCACCGTCGACTGCGGAGGGCAGGCGAACGCCAACGCGGGGGCGTCGGCACTTTCGGCCGATGCATGTACGCGCCTCTACATGGTGAGTGAGCTCTGATGATTCGAAACATGAAGAAACAGGCCGGTCTCTCCCTGCTCGAGATCCTCGTCGCGCTGTCGCTGGGGCTCCTCGTCCTAGCGGGCGTATCGCAGGTCTTCGTCGCCAGCAATATCTCCTCCCAGACCCAGGAATCGCTGGCGCTGCTCCAGGAAAACGGACGCTTCGTCGTGGAACGGCTCAAGCCGATCGGACGGCTCGCCAATCGATTC
>JBCCZC010000336.1:0-6416 GCA_039188505.1 Pseudomonadota bacterium
CGCTACGGTGCAGGCGGCCTTCGCCGAGATCTATGCCGACGCGAGCCTCGCGATCGAGCCCTCGCCGCTCGTCCTCGAACTCGTCAACTGGTTCATGGGACCTCGGGTGAGGGCGCTCTCGAAGACGCTCTTCGGCGACGCCGAGGGGTCCCACGCCACGCCGTCCGAAGTCTCGCTCACCTGGCATGCGTATCCGTCGGCCGAGCGCCGGATCGCGCTGGAGCCCGAGATCGCGCCGACAGGTCCGATCCGGGATGCCGGGCACTACCGGGCGACCTTCCCCGACGGGCGAATCGGATCCAATCCGGGATTGGCTTCGATCGAGCACGGGAAGCGGCTCTATGAAGCCGGCCTGGAGGATGCGATGGACCGCTGGCGGGCCCTGGTCGACGGCTGAGCGAACCAGGCTCAGCGCCGCCGCTCGCGCTCCCGTTCCCGCCACGCGTCGACGATGTCGTCGGCAATGCTCTCGGCCTCGCGCTGATCCTCGGGTGGAACGTAGCGGCTCACCCAGTTCATGCGCGCCTGCGCCTCGGCGACGAGACGACCATCGCCGACGCGCTCGAGGGCGCGGGCGTAGGCCCATGCGCTGATTGGGTCCCGCTCGTAGACGTCGCCGATCGTCAGCATCCGCGACATCAGGGACAGCCCCTGCGGATGACCGGCGTCGAGCAGCGCCCGGACGTACTGGTCACAGCGTGACTTGTACTCCTCGATCAGCCCCGGCTGGCGAAAGGCGAGCGAACCGTCCTGGCCCGCGATGAGATCGCGCGCGTGGGCGTGGTAGATGCGCTGCGCGCCCATGTGACCGAGGTCGGCGGCCCGATTCAGCCAGCGCAGGCCCTCGGCCACGAGATCCACATTCGCGCCGTCGAGGACGGCGCAGAAGTCCTGCGCCCGATGGACCGCATCGATGCGGTTCAGAAGCTGCTCGGCGTCGCCTTCCGAATGCTCGGGCATCTGCAGGAGGCGGCTCTCGAGCCGCTCCACGGACTGCTGGAGCTGCCATTCCGTGTGGGGACTGTCGAGGCACCGATTCACCAGCATGTAGACGTCGAAGGCCGCGTCGGCATCACCTGCTTCGGCGGCCGCAAGCCGGCGCTCGTAGTCCTCGGGCTCGCCGTTGAACACGGCCTGATAGCGCTGGGACAGCCACTCGTCAACGAACACGTCGGTGTCGATGGTGCTCGTGTACCGGGAGAAGGGCGCAAGCGCTTGCGACGCTTCCGCATCGCCGGCCGACGCGGTGGCTCGGCGCGTCCGCCCAGTCGGCGCTACCGCCGACCCCTCGTCTGGGGCACGCGCTTCCGGTGCTTCGTCGATGGGCGACGGCGTGACAGCAGTCTCCACCGGTGCTGGCGAATTGGGCGCGATGGCCCAGCGGGCCATGCCCAGACCGGCAAGAACGAGCAAGACGATGAGCAGCACGCGTCGCATGACACCAGCTTAGCAACGGCTCCGTCCGACCGCCGGGGTCGGAGACCGATGCGCATCTTCGTCAACCGGCAGTGCGACTGATGCCATACTCGCGCGCGTCAGTCAGCGCGGAGCCGCTCTCGATGTTCACCCACGTCGCCTTCCTGCGGGGCATGAATCTCGGCCGCCGTCGGATTACCAATCCGGAGCTGGTCGCGGCGTTCGACGCGATCGGTATTCCGGGCGCGGTCGCGTTCCAGGCCTCGGGCAATGTCCTCTTTTCTTCGGGCATGGGCGGTGAGCAGATCGCCTCTGGCCTCGGACCCGAGCTGGGCTACCCGGTGCCGACGTTCGTCCGGACCGCAGAAGACGTGCGCACGCTCGCTGCCATCGAACCCTTCGGTCCGGCGGTGGAGCCCCGCGGCAAGCTCCAGGTGACGCTGCTGGCCGAAGCGCCCGGCGCCGATGCGATCGCCGCCGCCGAGGCGCTGGACGGCGGCGAAGATCGGGTTCGGGTCATCGGCCGCGAGTGGTTCTGGTGGCCGTCCGGTGGCGTCAGCGAGAGCGATCTGGACGTCCGCGCCATCGAGGCGGCGCTCGGCACCGGCACGACGCGGACCCAGGCCACCCTGCAGCGAATCGCGAAGAAGCTCTGACGGCTTGGGCTGCGGCGATACGATCTGCAAACGATGACGCGGCATCGGCGCAGGACGCCGCCGTGCCAAGCGGTTGCGGGTCGCGTGACCCGTCGCCGCGCCTGCGGCTATGCTGTCGATCGTATTTCCAGGGAAGTCGTCGAGCCATGTCTTCAGCTGCCGCCGAGACCACGATCGTCCGCCGCGCCTGCAACCTCTGCGAGGCGATCTGCGGCCTCCGCTTCCACCTGCGGGAGGGTGAGATCGTGAAGATCGAGAGCGATCCCGACGATCCGCTCAGTCAGGGACATATCTGCCCGAAGGCCGTGGCGCTCCAGGACTATCAGCAGGACCCGGATCGGCTGCGCCAGCCGGCGCGAAGGATCGGCCGGGGCGATGGCGCCACCTGGGAGACCATCGGTTGGGACAAGGCGCTCGACCTGGCCGCTGACGGCATCGTCGACGTGGTCAGGCGCCATGGCGTCGATGCGCTGGGCGTCTACTTCGGCAATCCGAGCGTCCACAACTACGGCATGCTGACGCACCAGAAGGCGCTCTTCGGGCATCTGAAAACGCGCAACCGCTATTCGGCAACGTCTGTCGATCAGCTCCCGCACCACCTCGTGTCGCTTTGGCTCTACGGCCACAAGGACATGCTCCCGGTGCCGGACATCGATCGCGCCGATTACATGCTGATGCTAGGGGCGAACCCGATGGCATCGAACGGCAGCATCTGGACTGTCCCGGGCATCCCGAAGCGCATCAAGGCGCTGAAGGCGCGCGGCGGGAAGCTCGTGGTCATCGACCCGCGCCGGACCGAGACGGCCGCGGTCGCGAGCGAATGGCACGCCATCCGCCCGGGCACGGACGCGCTCTTCCTGCTGTCGCTGCTGCAGGTGATGTTCGACGAGGGGCTGGCCGATCCGGGCCACCTCACGGAGTTTGTCGACGGCCTCGACGAGATCGCAGCCGTCGTGGGCCCCTTCGGGCCCGAGCGTGTTGCGGGCTTCACCGGCGTGTCCGCCGAGGCGATCCGCACGATCGCCCGCAACCTCGCCGGCGCGGAACATGGCATCTGCTACGGCCGCATGGGCCTGTCGGTCCAGCGCTTCGGCGCGTTGAATACCTGGCTCACCCAGATCATCAACATCGCGACCGGCAATCTCGATCGCGAGGGCGGCATGATGTTTCCGCTGCCCGCGGTGGACACGATCGCCAATGGCAACCCCGGTGGCTTCGACCGGGCGCGTTCCCGCGTCCGCGGCCTCCCCGAGTTCACCCGTGAACTGCCCGTCGCGGCGCTCGCCGAAGAAATCCTGACACCGGGCGAAGGGCAGGTGCGCGCCTTGTTTACCGGCGCGGGAAACCCGGTGCTATCGACCCCGAACGGCCGCCAGCTCGACACGGCGCTCGAATCCCTCGAATTCATGGTGTCCCTCGATCCCTATCTGAACGAGACAACCCGCCATGCCGATGTGATCCTGCCGCCGACCACGCCGCTCGAGCACGATCATTACGACCTGGCCTTCCACACGCTGGCGATCCGCAACACCGCGCGCATGAGCGAGCCGGTCATGCCGAAACCCGCTGATGCCCGCGACGACTGGGAGATCTTCAACGGCCTCGGCGAGCGCGTGGCCGAGCGCCTCGGCGTGGCGCCGCGCACGCTGCCGCCGCCCCGGCGCATCGTCGACCAGGGCCTGCGCTTCGGCCCCTACGGCCAGTCCCATGAACTGAGCCTGGAGAAGCTCGCCGAGCATCCGTCCGGCATCGACCTCGGGCCGATGCGGTCGATGCTGCCCGAGCGTCTGTTCACCGGCGACAAGCGCATCCCCTGCGCGCAGCCGCGGATGCTCGATGATATCGACCGGGCCCGCGAAGTCCTCGACGCGGACGTTGACAACGACCGCCTGCTCCTCATCGGCCGGCGCCACGTCCGCTCGAACAACTCCTGGATGCACAACTACCACCGGCTGGTGAAAGGGAAACCCCGCAATACGCTGCTCATCCATCCCGAGGATGCCGTCCGCAGGGGCCTTGCGAACGGCGCCCGAGCGCAGGTGGCCTCACGTGTCGGCGCCGTGGAGGCAGTGGTGGAGTTCAGCGACGCGATGATGCCGGGGGTGGTCAGCCTCCCGCATGGGTTCGGTCACGATCGCAGCGGCGTCCGGCTCGGCACCGCGACCCAGCATGCAGGCGCGAGTTGCAATGACCTCACGGACGAGGCCGAGGTCGATCCGGTGTCCGGCAACGCCGTGCTCAACGGCGTACCGGTCGCGGTATCCGCCGCGGGCTGAACGAACAGGAACCGAATCGCTGCTGCCCGTGGCGAGCAGCGCGTGCCGCCGTTTTCAGCCGCTGCAAGCCGTTGAGAACGGGAGAAGTCGAAAAGGCGCTTTTCGGATTCCCGGCCTGTAGCGGCCCGGTGGCCCCGGCGCGAACCGCGCCGGGGCTCCTGGCCTGCGCGCGAGGGGCTCTGCAAGCGGCTACACTGGTGACCGACGTATTCGCCACACAGGAGCCAACCATTCATGGGCCTCACCCTCCACGACATCAGCATTGCCACCTCGCTACAGACGATCGACGGCCTCATCGGCGTCCTCGAGAAGGGCAGAGCCCATTGCGAGGAGAACAACATCGGCCTCGACGAGATTGCCGCCTCGACGCTCATCGAAGGCATGCATGGTTTCGGTTTTCAGGTCCTGTGCTCGGTGCACCACTCGGTCGGATCCATCGAGGGGGTGATGAGCGGGGAGTTCCGGCCACCGCAGGGTCCCTTCGACCTCGACTACGACGCGCTGGAGCAGCTGGTGGCAGAAGCACGATCCGCCCTCGCGGGCTACGACGCGGAGACGGTCAATGCGCGCACCGGGGCAACGGTCGAATTCGTCCTCGGGGAGCGCCGTATCCCGTTTACGGCCGAGAACTTCGTCCTGTCGTTCTCCCATCCGAACCTGTTCTTCCACGCGACGACGACCTACGACCTCCTGCGCATGCGCGGTGTGCCGCTGGGCAAGCGCGATTTCATGGGGCCCCTGCGCATCGCGGGCTGACCGCTCAGTTCCCGGTCGTCCGCATCTCGGTGTGGAACTCGCGGCCGATCGAGCGGCTCGCGAGCAGATAACTCAGCGACGCCAGCAGGCTGAAGCCTGTCGCGACGATCAGCAATGAGACGCGCAGCGACTCATCGCCCTGCGTGGCGGCCAGGCGGTCGCTGAGCCAGCCGACCAGGGGCGGCCCGATGCCGCCGCCGATGAGGTTGGTGATCAGCAGGAGCACGGCTGCGGCCGTCGCCCGGATCGGCGGTGGTACGAGTCCCTGCACGGCTGCGAAGGTGGCCGGTCCCTGCATCACGCTGATCATGAATGTCGGGAACAGGAGCACCAGCCCGAGGGTCGCGGAAGTCGTCCAGAAGACGGCCGCAAAGATGGGCGTGGAGACCAGGATCGCGATTGCAGGAAGGAGCGCGTACCAGCGGAGATGCCGCCGGATGAGGCGGTCGGTGACGGCGCCGCTCAGCAGCATGCCCGCGATCTGCGAGAACCCCAGGACGATCGCGAGCCAAAAGCCGACGTGCCCGAGGGTCAGATCGAAGGAGCGGGTGAAGTACGAGGGGAGCCACTGCACCACGCCGAGCCAGACGACCGTGTAGAAGCCCGTCGCCACCGACAGGTAGATGAATGCCGGCGACCGCGCGAGCATCGCTGCGGCCGAGCGGAAGCTCGGCTGCGCCGTCGGCGCGGTTCGCTGCTCCGTCGCGCCGCGCGGCGGCTCGTGGAGCGACCGCCAGACGGCCACGGCGAGGAGCATGCCCGGCAGCCCCACCGCGATGAGCGCGATCCGCCAGCTGTAGGCCTCGGCCAGGCGGCTGCCGATGATGAACCCGAGCAGGATGCCGATCGGCGCGCCGAGCGAGTAGATGGAGATGGCCCGGGTCCGCTGTTCGACGGGGTAGTAGTCCGCGATCAGCGAGTGGGACGGGGGGCTGGCGCCCGCCTCACCGACACCCACGAGGACGCGCGCGATGGTCAGCTGGAGGAAGCTCTGCGCGAGCCCGCAGAGCGCGGTCATCGCACTCCAGATTGCCAGGGCCACGCTGATGATCTTCCGTCGGGAATACCGATCCGCGAGGCGGGCGATCGGGATGCCGAGCGTGGCGTAGAAGAGCGTGAACGCAAAGCCGCTGATGATCCCGAGTTGGGTGTCGCTCAGATCGAGGTCCGCCTTGATGGCCGGCAGGAGGACGGCGAGCATGTAGCGGTCCATGTAGTTGAACAGGGACACGCCGAAGAGCAGGATCATCGACACGGTGACTGCGCGGCGAACCGGCATGGTGTTCTCCAGGGTCGGGTGCGGCCAGCCTAC
>JBCCZC010000337.1:0-6397 GCA_039188505.1 Pseudomonadota bacterium
GGGCTATCGTCCGCAGTTCTACTTCCGGACGACGGATGTGACGGGCGAGGTGGTGCTGCCGGACGGCGTCGAGATGGTGATGCCGGGCGACAACATCCAGATGAAGGTGTCGCTGATCTGCCCGATCGCGATGGAAGAGGGTCTGCGCTTCGCGATCCGTGAAGGCGGTCGGACCGTCGGCGCGGGCGTCGTGGCCAAGATCATCGAGTGATGATGTGCGGCGCTTCGGCGTCGGCTGGAGTTCGACAGGGCGCCGGGGATGCCCGGCGCAGGCAAGGATAGGCGAGTAGCTCAACTGGCAGAGCAGCGGTCTCCAAAACCGCAGGTTGGGGGTTCGAGTCCCTCCTCGCCTGCCATTTTGCCGGTCGACCTCCGAAGAATCAGAACCAGAGCATGAATGCCAAAGCAGAAACACCGAGTTCGTCGCTCGACGTTGTGAAGTGGCTAATTGCCGCAGCGATCGTCGCCGGCGGCGTCTACGGCTTCTACTATTTCGAGGGTCAGGCCTTCACCTGGCTGCGGATGCTGGGCGTCGTGGCCGCGGTTGCGGTCGCCGGCGTCGTGGCGGCCGGTACCGATAAGGGCCGCGCCTTTGTCCAGTTCATGAAGGCGGCCAACATCGAGCGGCAGAAGGTCGTCTGGCCGAAGCGCCAGGAGACCATGCAGACGACGATCGTCGTCCTCATCGTCGTGGTCGTCGTCGGCATCATGATCTGGGTCATCGATTGGATCTTCTCGCAGATGATCAGTCTGCTGGTCGGTTAAGGAGCACCGATGTCGAAGCGTTGGTACGTCGTCCATGCCTATTCGGGCTTCGAGCACCACGTCAAGCGGTCGCTCGAGGAGCGGATCCGCCGCGCGGAAATGGAAGACAAGTTCGGCGAGATCCTGGTGCCGACCGAGGAAGTGGTCGAGATGCGCGGAGGCCAGAAGCGACGTAGCGAACGGAAGTTCTTCCCGGGCTACGTGCTCGTGCACATGGAGCTCGACGACGAAAGCTGGCACCTCGTCAAGGATGTGCCGAAGGTGATGGGCTTCATCGGCGGCACGGCGGATCGGCCGGCGCCGATCAGTCAACGCGAGGCGGACCAGATCCTGGCCCGCGTACAGGAAGGCGTGGACAAGCCCAAGCCGAAGGTGCTGTTCGAGCCGGGCGAGATGGTCCGGGTCATCGACGGCCCCTTCAACGACTTCAACGGCGTCGTCGAGGAAGTCAACTACGAGAAGAGCCGCTTGCGAGTGGCCGTACTGATTTTCGGGCGCTCGACGCCCGTGGATCTGGATTTCGCGCAGGTCGAAAAGACCTGATCTCGACATCCGGATCCGCATAGTGGGCTGTTGGCTGCGGTATCGCGCCAGCCTGCGAAAGGAATGCCGCTGGCCTTGAGCCGGCCGCGAAGGCAGGGCCCGAGGGTCCTGGAACTGGAAACTTGCGGGGAGTCTGCGCGCCACTGGTCGCGGGACGCTTGGACCCGAGGAGTCTGAAAAGATGGCAAAGAAAGTTTCAGCTTATATCAAGCTGCAGGTGAAGGCTGGCCAGGCCAACCCGAGCCCACCCGTGGGCCCGGCACTGGGTCAGCACGGCGTCAACATCATGGAGTTCTGCAAGGCGTTCAACGCGCAGACGCAGAGCCTCGAGAACGGTCTGCCGGTACCCGTGGTCATCACGGTCTATGCCGATCGCAGCTTCACGTTCATTACCAAGACGCCGCCGGCGGCCGTGCTGCTCATGAAGGCGGCAGGCATTCCGAAGGGGAGCGGAGAGCCGAACACCAACAAGGTGGGCACGGTCACGCGCGACCAGCTCGAGGAAATCGCCAAGACGAAGGAACCGGACCTGACGGCTGCCAGCATGGACGCCGCGGTTCGCACCATCGCCGGCACGGCCCGCAGCATGGGCCTGAACGTGGAGGGCCTCTGACATGGCACGACTCAGCAAGCGCCTGCGCGCAATCCAGGAGCAGATCGAGCCCGGCAAGGCCTATTCCGTCGAGGAAGCGCTCGATCTGCTGAAGCAGACGAGCAAGGTCAAGTTCAAGGAGTCCGTCGATGTGGCGGTCATCCTGGGCGTCGACCCGCGGAAATCGGACCAGGTGGTTCGCGGTTCCACGGTGCTCCCGAACGGGACCGGCAAGTCCGCACGGGTCGCGGTCTTCACCCAGGGCGAGAACGCTGACAAGGCGACCGCTGCGGGTGCAGACGTCGTGGGCATGGACGATCTCGCCGAGCAGATGCAGGGCGGTGATCTGAACTTCGACGTGGTCATCGCCACGCCGGACGCCATGCGCGTCGTCGGCAAGCTCGGTCGCGTGCTCGGCCCCCGTGGCCTGATGCCGAACCCGAAGGTCGGCACCGTTTCGGCGGACGTGGAGACGGCGGTCAAGAACGCCAAGGCGGGCCAGGTGAGCTTCCGGACCGACAAGGCCGGGATCATCCACGCGACCATCGGCAAGGTCGACTTCGAAGTCGCCGCGCTGAAGGAGAACCTCGAAGCCCTGATCGGCGACCTGAACAAGGCGAAGCCGGCCGCGGCCAAGGGTCAGTACATGCGCAAGGTGTCGCTGTCCACGACGATGGGCCCCGGCATCCTGGTCGACTCGGCCACGCTCTGATCGAACCCGACCGCCTCCGGGCGGTCACCCATCGCCCGGGACGGGCGGTGAAAACAGGATTTGAAGGCAGCCCCGAAAGGGGCCGCCATCAAAGACCGCAGGTGCCCCGACCGGGGCTCAATAGTGTCCAGGATGGATACGGCCTGCGCAGATGGTGGAGCCCGAGGATATTTTCGACGGCCACCATGAAACCTCGATCGGCAGTGATGCCGGTTGAAACAGGTCTCCGCATTCGTGTGGAGATTGAAACTGGAGGTAAACATGGCGCTCAACTTGGAGCAGAAAAAAGCGGTCGTGAGTGAGATCTCCGCAATTGTTGCGGATGCCCACTCTGCCGTCGCTGCCGAGTACCGAGGCCTTTCCGTGGAAGATCTCACGGCCCTGCGCGTCAAGGCGCGGGAGTCGGGGGTCTACCTGCGGGTGGCCAAGAACACGCTGGTGCGCCGTGCGGTTGAAGGAACCGAGTTCGAGTGCATGGGAGAGCAGCTCACGGGCCCGCTCATCTATGCATTCTCGATCGAAGATCCCGGCGCCGCAGCCCGACTGGTCAAGGATTTCGCAAAGGACCACGAGAAGCTCGTTGCAAAGGTTGTTGCCGTTGGTGGGCAGGTGTTCGGAGCTGAAGAGCTCGAGCGTCTGTCGAGCCTGCCGACGAAGGAACAGGCCCTTGCGATGCTGCTGGGCGTAATGAAGGCACCCATCGAAAAGTTCGTTCGGACTCTGGCAGAGCCGCATACCAAGCTGGTTCGTACCGTTGCGGCGGTGCGCGATCAGAAGGAAGCGGCCTGACCGACCGTTCGCATCAGTATCTAGGAGTATTTGAAAATGGCTGTTTCGAAAGAAGACATTCTGGAAACCATCTCGAACATGAGCGTGATGGAGGTCGTCGACCTCATCGAAGCCATGGAAGAGAAGTTCGGCGTTACGGCTGCAGCACCGGTTGCGGTTGCTGCTGGCCCGGCTGCTGGCGGCGACGCCGGCGCTGCTGCTGAAGAAAAGACCGAGTTCGACGTGGTTCTCGCGAGCTTCGGGTCCAACAAGGTCGCGGTCATCAAGGCTGTCCGCGGCATCACGGGCCTGGGCCTCAAGGAAGCCAAGGAACTCGTGGAAGGCGCACCGGCTCCTGTCAAGGAAGGTGCGAGCAAGGACGAAGCTGAAGAGCTCAAGAAGCAGCTGGAAGAAGCCGGCGCTTCGGTCGAAGTCAAGTAATCGTCTGCGACCTCCCGCAAGTCGGAACCGGAATCGGCTGGGGGCTTTTGCCTCCGGCCTTTTCCCGTTTTCCGGCGGTGCAAGTGAAGACGTCCCCCCGGTTCGGCGGGGCCAAGCGGAGCATAGTCAACTCCGCGACGGGGGCGCAAGGAATGCGGCGTAGCACACGGACCTCGGGTCCCGAGGCTTCGCCAGGGCTCACGGCAGCCGCTCGATCGATCGAGCAGCGCCGGGAGACCCACGGATTCATCAGGATTCTCAGCTCGAGAGGCGGTCAGCGACAATGAGCTATTCGTTTACAGAAAAGAAACGCATCCGGAAGGACTTCGGCAAGCGGGAGGCGGTGCTCGACGTCCCGTTCCTCCTGTCGACCCAGATCGAGTCCTACAAGCAGTTCCTCCAGGAGGAAGTGGCCCTCGATGATCGCATCGAGCGAGGCCTGCACGGCGCCCTGTCGTCGGTATTCCCGATTCAGAGCTACTCCGGCAATGCGGAGCTCCAGTACGTCAGCTACCGTCTCGGCGATCCGCCCTTCGACGTCAAGGAGTGCAAGCTCCGTGGCCTCAGCTATGGCGCGCCTCTGCGCGTCACCGTGCGCCTCGTCATCTATGACAAGGAGAGCAAGGAGAAGAAGGTCAAGGACATCAAGGAGCAGGAAGTCTACATGGGCGAGCTGCCCCTGATGACCGAGACGGGCACGTTCATCGTGAACGGCACCGAGCGGGTCATCGTGTCCCAGCTCCACCGCTCCCCGGGCGTGTTCTTCGACCACGACAAGGGCAAGACCCACTCGTCGGGCAAGCTGCTCTACAGCGCGCGGGTGATTCCGTACCGCGGCTCGTGGCTCGACTTCGAGTTCGATCCGAAGGACGGCATCTTCACCCGGATCGACCGTCGCCGGAAGCTGCCGGTGACGATCCTGCTGCGCGCGCTGGGCATGGAGAACGAGCATATTCTGCAGACGTTCTTCGAGACCAACAAGCTCAAGCTGATGAAGACCGGCGCCGAGCTCGAGCTCATCCCGGAGCGCCTCCGGGGCGAGACGGCCGCGTTCGACATCAAGTCCGGCAAGGACGTGATCGTCGAGGCCGGCAAGCGCATCACCGCGCGCCACGTGCGCCAGCTTTCGAAGGCCGGCGTCAAGAAGCTCAAGGTGCCCGATGAGTACCTCGAAGGTCGCATCCTGGCGCACGCCGTCATGGACAAGGAGAGCGGCGAGCTGCTGGCTGCGGCCAACGACGAGCTGACCGCCGAGCACATCGAGAAGCTGCGCGAGGCCGGCGTCAAGACCTTCGAGGTCCTTTACGTCAACGATCTCGACCGCGGACCCTACATCTCGAACACGCTGCGCATCGACCCGACCACCACGGAGCTCGAAGCGCTGGTCGAGATCTACCGCATGATGCGTCCCGGTGAGCCGCCGACGAAGGAAGCGGCCCAGAACCTGTTCAACAACCTGTTCTTCACCGAAGAACGCTACGACCTGTCGGGCGTCGGCCGGATGAAGTTCAACCGCCGCGTCGGCCGCTCGGAAGTCATCGGTGCCGGCACGCTGGACAGCGAAGACATCCTCGCGGTCCTGAAGGTGCTCATCGACATCCGGAACGGCAACGGGACGGTGGACGACATCGATCACCTCGGCAATCGCCGGGTCCGGAGCGTCGGCGAGATGGCCGAGAACGTGTTCCGCGTGGGCCTCGTCCGCGTCGAGCGCGCGGTCAAGGAGCGCCTGTCGCTGGCCGAGAGCGAAGGCCTGACGCCGCAGGAGCTGATCAACGCGAAGCCCGTCGCGGCAGCCGTCAAGGAGTTCTTCGGCTCCTCGCAGCTCTCGCAGTTCATGGATCAGAACAACCCGCTGTCGGAGGTGACGCACAAGCGTCGCGTTTCCGCCCTCGGCCCGGGTGGTCTGACGCGTGAGCGCGCGGGCTTCGAGGTTCGCGACGTGCACCCGACGCACTACGGCCGGGTCTGCCCGATCGAGACGCCGGAAGGTCCGAACATCGGCCTGATCAACTCTTTGGCCTGCTACGCGCGGACCAACGAGTACGGGTTCCTCGAAACCCCGTACCGCAAGGTCGAGGACGGCAAGGTCACCGACGACGTCGTGTACCTGTCGGCGATCGAGGAGGGCGAGTTCGTGATCGCCCAGGCCAACTCGGAGCTCAACAAGGACAAGTCCTTCTCCGACGAGCTCGTCTCCTGCCGCCACCAGGGCGAATTCACGATGATGCCCCCGGGCGACGTGCAGTACATGGACGTCTCGCCGAAGCAGATCGTGTCCGTCGCCGCGTCGCTGATCCCGTTCCTCGAGCACGATGACGCCAACCGCGCACTCATGGGCTCGAACATGCAGCGCCAGGCCGTGCCGACGCTGCGCGCCGAGAAGCCCCTCGTGGGCACCGGCATGGAGCGCGAGGTCGCGACCGACTCGGGCGTGACCGTGGTCGCGCTGCGCGGCGGCATCGTCGATGCCGTCGATGCCGGCCGGATCGTGGTGCGGGTCAACGAGGCAGAGACGGGGCCGGATGATCCCGGCGTCGACATCTACAACCTCATCAAGTACCAGCGCTCGAACC
>JBCCZC010000338.1:0-6372 GCA_039188505.1 Pseudomonadota bacterium
CACGAGAACAGCCCCTGGCTCGACGACGCCCAGGCCCTGCTCTACAGCGGCAACGGCGAGGCTGCCTCCGACGAGGCACTCGACGAGGAACTGCGCCTCTACGCCCTGAGCGCCCTCATGGACCGCAATCCCGAGCGGGCCCTGCCCCTGGTGATGGAGCTGGTGAACAATACGAACTCGGACCGGGTTCGCCGCGACGCCATGTTCATCCTCGGTGTCAGCGACGATCCAGAGGCCCAGCGGGTCATCGCGCGGATTGCCCGTGACAGCGACGACCCGGCACTGCAGGCCGAGGCCATCCACGCGATCGGCATCTCCGACTCCGAGGAGGCCGAGGACCTGCTTCGGATGCTTGCCCAGGAGACGGACCATCCGCGCGTCCAGCGCGCGATCGTCGACGCGGCCATGACCATGGAAGCCAACGGCCTGCTGCTGGAAATCGCTCGCCGGAGCGACGACACGGCGGTTCGAATTCAGGCCGTTCACGCCCTGGGAGCGAACGAGGCCGGCGCTGCGCTGCGCGAACTCTACCCGTCGATCGATGAGCGCAACGTCCGCCGCGCCGTGCTCGAGGCCCTGGCCATTGCCGACGACCTCGACGGCCTGGAAGTGGTGATCGAGTCTGAATCAGATCCGGCGCTGAGGACGATCGCCATCCGGAGCATCGGCCTCGCGGACACCGATCGCGCCGCCGAACTGCTCAAGCGCATCTATGCCGATCCGCGGTCGCCCCGCGATCGATCGGCGGTCCTCGAAGCGGTGGTCATGCTCGACGAAGAGGCGGGCCTCGATCTCGCCATGACCGTTGCCGAGAACGAGACCGACCCAGCGCTGTTGAAGCGCGCGGTCCAGGTGCTGGCCATGATCGAGGCGACCGACGCGCTGCGCGACCTCTACGGCCGGACCGACGATCCGTCGCTACGGGTCTCGATCATCCAGGCATTCGGCATGGCCGACGACGCCGGAGGCCTCGAGATGGTCCTCCAGACCGAAAGTGACTCCGAACTTCGGGCTCACGCGATCCGGTCGATGGCGATGCTGGACGACGATTCCGAGCAGCTCGCTCGCCTCCTGATCGAGCGCTACCAGGAGGCGACACCTGGCGAGCGCCAGGCGATCCTCGATGCCGCCATGATGCGCGATGATGCGAAGACCATCATCGAACTGATCGAGCTCGAGCAGGACGCCTCCCGAAAGCGCCGCCTCGTGCAGGTTCTGGCGATGATGGATGACGAGGCGGCCGACGAGTATCTGTTCGAACTCATCGAAAAGGGCCGCTGATTGACGCAGCGGGCGGGACGCGGACAATTCCGCCCATGCTCAACGTACGCCACCTGGCCAGGATCGGCCTCGAAGGCCTGCGGGACCTTATTCCCGCGGGCCTCGCTTTCTTCGAAGATCCCGAGGAGCGCGCGTTGCTCGACCGGGTCTTCGGGACGGCTAGCCTGCTGCGCCTCGTAGCTCTCGGGGCCGCCGCATCGCTCCTCGGGCAGCTCTTCGCACGCTTCGGCCCGGGCTTTCCCCTAAAGCAGGAGATCGACTGGGGCACGGCCGTCCTCGCGATCTTGCTCGGCCTGCTGATCAGGCGACACCTGTATCTGCAGGGCCACCCAAACCACGATGTGCCCTTCCGCGCCCTCGCGCTCTCGCTGGTCCCGGCGCTCGCAGCGATGCTGCTCACAACGATGATCGTCGAGCTCAGCTTCGGCCACCCCTTCGGCCTCTACGACGATTATTTCCAGGGCAGCGTCCTCGGCGATGTCCTGCTCTGGTCAACGCACCTCCTCGGCCTGGCGGCAGCCGCGGTCATCGCCGTAGCCGCCTTGTGCTACAGCGAACGATGGATGGAGGCCGCAACCGACCTTGCAGTCCGTCTCCTGGTGTTCAAGATTCTGGTCTGGGTGACCGCGCTGGTTCTGATCGAGATCGGCATCCTGGGCCCGATCCTCGCCGCCATCATCGAGACCCTGACCGGGATCCAGATTCCCGAGTGGGTCGGAAACCTCGTCGATCAGCTGAGCTACGCACTGCTGCTGATGATCGCCTACGGCTTCATCATCGGAGGCACCTGGCTGGTCTGTCGCCGGACCTACGACGAGCTGATGACCAACCGCTCGGTGAACCTGACTCGCGCGCTGGAAGAGCTTGCCAAGCCGGAGCCCAAAAAAGAAAAAGCGGCCTGAGGCCGCTTTGAAGAGAATGCGACGGGCCCAACGCTGGGGCCGCCGCACGGAGTGTTTGGTCAGGCCGCCCGCGCGAGGAATTTCAGCGCTACACCGTTGTTGCACCAGCGCTGGCCGGTCGGCGGCGGTCCGTCGTCGAAGACGTGGCCCTGGTGCCCGCCGCAGCGCGCGCAGTGGTACTCGGTCCGGGGCCAGATGAGCTTGTAATCCTTCTTCGTCTCGAGGTGCCCGGGAATCGCCGTGTAGAAGCTCGGCCACCCGGTGCCGCTGTCGAACTTCATCGCCGAGGTGAACAGCGGCAGCTCACAGCCGGCGCACAGAAAGACGCCGTCGTCCTTCAGGTCGTTGTACGGATGCGTGAAGGGCCGCTCGGTGCCCTCCTCCCGGAGCACATCAAAAGCGAGCCTGCCCAACTGCTCGCGCCACTCTGCCTCGGACTTCTCGACCAGAGACAGGTCGAGATCCGGGTCCCAGCCTTGGGGCCCCAGGCTCTTCCAGTCCTCCTGCATCTTCGCGAGTTCCGCGGAGGAGGCCCAGCGCGCGGCGTCCGAAACGGTCGCAGCGAGCCCGCCGGCGCCCAGGGCCCCAGCCAGTCCGAGCATGAAATTCCTGCGTTGCATCAATCCCTCCAAGCTGGCGTGAATCGTGCCACGCCACGCGTCATATTTCTGTTCGCTTAGTGTTAAGGACCTGAAATGTGGCCTCGTTCTTTCACGCGTGAAATTGGCTTGAGGCGGGTCGTGATACCCTCCGCCAACTTTGATCTTCTTCACCGAGGTCCGATGAATACTGCGACTCTAAGCCTCCTCCTAGCGGCACTCACGTCGAATGCCGATCCAATCCATCCCGATGGCCAGCCGACCAAGTCCCCGGAGACAACTCGCCAGGTTGTCCTCGACTGGCAGGCGTCCAAATCGCCGATGACGAAATCGGAGATGCTCCGCAAGAGCAATGAGAATCGGCGGTTCGTCGTCGATAGACCGCCGTCGCCGGACCCGCTCCGCCTCTGGGAGCTGGAGGACGGAACGACCGTCGTTTCTCACGGACCGCCGTCTCCCCGGGCGAAGTTGGTCAGGGGAGAAGATCGATGACTCGCGCACTCGCTCTCTTGGCCCTTGTTGCGCTCACAAGCACGGCGCTCGCCCAGCCGATCGCGATCTCGGACGGCGAGACGCTTACCTTCGATATTCCGAGCGGTGCCAATCGCGCAAGCAACATCTTCTTCGACGTGCCCGCCGACGTTCGAAACGTGCTTGTCGAACTCGACGGCAGTCTCGACTCGCGTGACATCGACCTCTTCCTGAAGGCGGACACCCCCTTCAGCGAGCCGCTGACGGCAATCGAAGACGAGGCAGATTTCCGTTCGGTGTCGGCCTTCGACTTCGAATACGTGAACCTCCAGGATTTCGCAGTCCCACCGGTGCAGGGTCGCCGGTGGTACGTCGGGATCATTGCCTTCGACGGATTGCCAACCGAAGGCAGCCTGACCGTCAGGTTCGACCGCGATGCCCCACCACGGACTCAATTCATCGTCGATTTCGACAACGTTACCGGCATCGACAACTGCGACACCGCACCCTGGAATGATGGTGGCGCTCACACACCGATTGGCGGCAATAATGCGGCGACTCTGGGTCAGGCCCGTCGCGAAGCGATGCTTCGGGCAGCCGCCACGCTCTCGAGCGAACTGACAAGCCGCGTACCGATCAGAATCACCGCCTGCTGGCGGGCAGTCGAGGGCACACCGCAGGAGGGAGCTGTCGCGTTTGCGGGGACCAATTTCGTCTTCACGAATTTCCCGGGCATGCCGCCTGACACCGCTTATAGCCAGGCGCCAGCGCTCCGGCTAGCGGGCACTGAGTACTGCCGCCTCGTTGGCGGAGATCAGTGCGACGAGACAGCGATCGTGATGACTTTCGTGACCGAACTCGCGCCGCGGTTCTATTATGGTTTTCAGCCGCGAACCGACAGCGAGCCGGGCATCGACTTCATCACCACGGCGATGCACGAGATCGGCCACGGCCTCGGTTTTCAGGCGTTCGTTCGCCAGGACGGGTCCCTATTCGAATCGCCGTCGCTGGGACAGACGCACTCGGCCTACAGCCGGCGGCTCGCGTTTCTGGACGACGACCAGAATCTGGTTCGCTTCGACGCACCCGGGGTGACGAACGAGGACCGCGCTGCCGCCATCGTCTCCTTCACCGACCTGCTCTGGATCGACGACCAGGCCAGCATTCAGGACCTCAACACGCTGATTACGTTCGAATCTGGCGCCATCCGCATGGAGGCGCCACCGGACTTCAGCGGTGGATCCTCTGTCAGTCACGTGAGTGGCGCGTACTGTGACCTCATGCGCCCTGCCGTCGGGCTTTGCCGGCTCGAGGCGAATCGGACGCTGGGCCTGTCAAGACAGATTCTGCACGGAGTCGGCTGGGTCGAGGCACCGACCGCCGAACTCGACACCGGCTTGTTCCTCGATCGCTCTCGCCCGGGGCACGGCTATGACCTGCGTTTCGCCGGGACCGACGCGAGCGGCCAGGGCATCTACGTGCTGACGTTCTACAGCTACAAGACGCTCGGAGCGACGCCTGAGTGGTTCCAGGCTATCGGAACCGTTCAGGATGGCGCGTTCACGGGTCTGCGAAATACGGACGGGAACGGCATGCCGCGCTATCTGTACGACGCAGCATCAGAGCCCCCACAGTCGGCAGATCCGGGAACGTTCGCACAGGTTGCCCTCTCCCTGAATGACGTCGGAATCAGCACGGCCTGCACCGATGACGTCGACCGCGCCGGCGTCGAATCGCGCGGCTCGTTCCAATGGGCCATCACGAACCAGGTGGGCGAGTGGTGTGCCGAACCGCTTGTCGGATCGGCCGCGGTCCCGGATCCTGAGCTCGACTTCGGCGGGCTCTGGTGGGTCGGGCCGGAGGACAACGGCTGGGGCTTCACGATCGAGACCATCGCCCAGGCCGACGGTAGCCTCAGCGTATTTGTCCTGGCCTACGTCTACGATGCGGCGGGCGAACCGATCTGGTTCTTCGCAGTCGGCGACGGCGTTCAGCCGGGGACCCCGATCACGATGCCGATGTTCCAGCGGAATGGCTACTCGCGGACCCGGACCAACGGCAATCTGACGGATACGGAGGCAGGCGAGCTGACCCTGACGCTGACCGCACCTTCGCAGGATCCCGCGGCAGGAAACCGGGCCGACATCAACGTGAACTTCGGCGGCCGCAATGGCGGAAGCTGGGTTCGTGATGTACCGATCCGGTTGCTCACCCTGCCGCGTTCGGCATTGAACTGACCGGGACCCAGCTCCGAGGAACGTCGGAGCTGGGGGCGCTTCAGAGGATGTAGCGGCTCAGGTCCTCGTTCTCGACCAGGTCGCCGATGTGGCTATCGACGAATTCGGCGTCGATGGTCACGGTGCTGCCCGAGCGATCCGGGGCCTCATAGCTCACGGATTCGACCAGCCGCTCGATGACCGTATGGAGGCGGCGGGCGCCGATGTTTTCGGTCCGCTCGTTGACCTGCCAGGCGACCTCGGCGATCCGTTTCACGCCCGACGGGTCGAAGGCCAGGGTGACGCCCTCGGTCGCCATCAGCGCCGTGTACTGCTGGGTCAGGGAGCAGTCGGGCTCGGTCAGGATCTGCTCGAAGTCCTCGGCGCTCAGCGCATCGAGCTCGACGCGGATCGGCAGCCGCCCCTGGAGCTCGGGGATCAGATCCGAGGGCCGCGAGAGGTGGAAGGCCCCGGACGCGATGAAGAGGATGTGGTCGGTCTTGATCATGCCGTGGCGCGTCGAGACCGTGCTGCCCTCCACAAGCGGTAGCAGGTCGCGCTGGACGCCCTCCCGCGAAACGCCACCGTCCCCGTACTCCGAGCGCTTGGCGACCTTGTCGAGCTCGTCGAGGAACACGATGCCGTTCTGCTCGGCCGTCTGGAGCGCCTGCTGCTTGATCTCGTCCTCATTCACGAGCCGCGCGGCCTCTTCCTCGAGGAGGAGGGGCCGCGCGTCGGCGATGCGCATGCGATTTTTGTGCGTCTTCTGGCCGGCGATGTTCTTGAACATGTTCTGGAGCTGGCTCGTCATCTCCTCCATGCCCGGCGGGGCCATGATCTCGACGCCGGCGTTGGCCGCGAGCTCAAGCTCGATCTCACGATCGTCGAGCTCGCCTTCCCGCA
>JBCCZC010000339.1:0-6358 GCA_039188505.1 Pseudomonadota bacterium
GGAACAAAGACCCTAAACTAAAAACAACGCGTTGGCGCTTCCACATCAACAAATCTTCAAAGCCGTTTGCACACAAATTTCACCTCGCCCCTGCACGTGACGTCTTTTTGCACGAAAAACCAGAACGGGGAGGCACGCAAAGCTTGATTAGGCAATGGCCAAGAGCTTGCCCGGTCAATCATTCACGTGATCATTTTACCCATAAAAAACGGCTCGATCTGTGTGCTGGCACAGTCAGTTGCAAGTCAAACTATCACGGGCCATTGTGAGCGCATGGACCAGAGAAAGATACTCATGTCAATATATTATTTGACTTCGTTAAGGATGCATTTACTGCGAATCGATAATTCAGGGTGTGGGTGGTCCCAGAAAAGTTCCGGCATCGGGGCCAATAGGCAGTACGCGGCGAAGGTATGTGGGATTTGGCCCGCGAACAATCTGATCCGCAACGTATTTGTCCAGATTTGAACTCTCAATGCGCTTCAGAGGACAGCATGGCGGAATTGCATTCTGATAAACCGGCAGCATCGGCAAAGGCCGAGCAGGCTGACGCACCATTGCCACCCCCTTCGTCACAAGACATTCCCGATGAACCACGCCGTGCATTCAAGCAGGCAGAGCAGGCGTCGGAGCTGCAAGACGAACTTTTTCACATTCCCGTTGAACCACCGCCGCCAAAGGATGCACCTTTGGCACGGCACAAAGAATCTTTGCGGACTCTGGCAGATGCTTTTGCGCAAGAACAGGGCGAGCTGGCACAGAATAAAGCTATCGCCGCAGTCGAGGGAACTGAAGGCATCAATGCCTCCAACGCGCAATCACCTGAGAAGCAATAGCGATACAAGCCGCACGAGCGCCCGCCACCGTCAATCCGCTTCTACGCTTCTGAAAACAAGGCTAGCGAATGTGAGCGTCTTTGCCCGGCGTGCCGGGCGGAGGAGCGATACCGACCGCACGAGCGCCTGCCACGGGCAATCCGCCTCTACGCTTCTGAAGACAAAGGTAGCGAGTGTGAGCGTCTTCGCCCGGCACAGCCGGGCGGAGCAGCGATACGAGCCTTCCGGTAGGTCTTCGCCCGGCGCAGCCGGGTGGAGCAGCGATACGAGCCTTCGCCTAGGGCAGCTCGCGGCAGATCAGACCCGCCAGATTGATCAGGCGCTCGATGTTCAGAGTGCCCTCGGCGCCGTCGCTGGTGCGGACGTAGCGCGCCTCGCCCTGGTTGCAGTTGGTGAAGCTCAGGAAGAGCGTACCCCAATCCTCGAGCACCACATCGTCGGGGTCGAAGGCCTCGCCGAAGTCCGCCCCGGTGCTCGTCATCAGCGGCACCTCGATCTCACGCTGGCCGGCGGTTACGACCTGCTCGCCGAAGAAGTAACGCTGCTGCCCGTCCTCGAAGGCGTACCAGAAGACCACGAGGACCAGTTCGCCCTGGCGGTCGGCGAAGTTGAACTGGAATCCCTGTCCCGGCGCATCGGGCTCGAACCAGGCACCGCCCAGCTCGGGCCGCAGAACCTGCTTCTCGAAGTCCTCCGGCGCGAAGAAGTCCTCGGGCCGGTAATGCTCCACCGAAACCGCCACGTTTTCCGAGCCGCGATAGAGCAGATCGAAGCCAAGGTTCTGATCGAAGGTCAGTACCTCCGGGGGCTGGTCGATCACGACCGTCACCGGCTCCGTGACGTCTGCGCAGAGGCGGTCACCCGTTTCGACATCCCGGACGAGCCTGGCGGTGTCGTAATCCACGCCGAGCTGAGTGATCTGGACCCGGCTCGAGCACACGAACATCTCGCCCTCGAGCGGGGTGACCGTGACCATGATCGCCGAATTGTCCGGCCGGCACGGTGCGCGCCAGATGGTGAGCTCGGCCGAATCCATGAACCCCTCGATCTCGAGTGTTGCCGTCGGGCCGACGGGCGTCAGCGGCAGCGGATTCGAGAGACAACCCTCGGGCACCGTGTTCAGCGAAAAATCCGGGGAGTTCTCGGAACCCTTCTGGATGATGTCGGCCGCCTTCTCGAGGGCGCGAAGATCGCTTTCGTTCAGTTCCTCGGCGGTCGAAGTCGCAACCGCGAGCAGTGCAATCGGGAGCAGCAGCAAGGTCCATCGAGCGCGCATCACGTCCACCTGGGCGAAATTCATTGCATTTTCGGGACGACCTGACCGATTCTTCGGTAGGCATGCCGGTAGCTGCATCGTACAATGAAATCCTTGCGCCCGTCGCGGCGCGCGCAGGTGAAAGTCTACGGGGGAAGGGATGACCGTGACCGTGCGACGAATTTTGATGGTGGCCAGCCTGGCGATCGCCCTGAACGCCGAGGCACAGCCACCGCTCGCCGATGGCACACCGCTGACGCTGATGGAGGCGGTCGAGCTCTCGCTACGCGCCAACCCCAACCTCAGAATTACCGAGTTCAACGTGGACGTGCAGGCGGGCTTTCTGCAGCAGCAGAGCGGTCAGTTCGACCAGGCGCTCGGCTTCAATGCCTCGGTAGAATATCGCGAGGAGACCCTGACCAACGCCGCACGCCAGGGTCAGATCGACAACCGCCAGAACATCCAGACCGCCGCGGACTCGTTCGCGGAGCGGGCGACGACCCAGCGCATCTTCCTCGCGGAACTCATCGAAGCGCAGGAAAACCCGGACGACATCTCCTTCTCCGATCCGAACGCGCAGAACCAGATCGACCTGATCAACGCGCTGATCGATACGGCGCCGGACGCGGCCTCCCGCACGGAGCTCGAGGCGCTACGGGCCGACTTCCTGGAGCGGCGCCGGAACGAGGTTCAGGACTCGATCGACGAGCTGCTGTCGAACGAGGCAGCGGAGCGCGAGCGTCTGGAGAAGCTCGGCGGCGTTCCGGACACCGAGGAGAGTCTGTTCACAAGCGTGGACGTTTCCTATCGGATCCCCTACCGCAACGGCAACGTCGCCACGTTCTTCGCCGAACTGACGCAGAACGGCGGCAACTTCAAGGGCAAGCCGCGCGATCCGTCCTTCGGCGGTCGGGGCACCATCGATCTCTATCGGTCCCGGGTCGGGGTGCGGCTGGACCTCCCCTTCGGCCAGGGCAGCGGTCGTGCGGCCGTGGCAGCGTTCGAAGAATCAGCGGCGCTCGGCCTTGACGCGGCGAAGTTCCGGCTTACCCAGCAGGCATCGAACGTGGTCGCGGCGACGGCCAACGCCTACTGGAGCCTGGTGGCGGCCCAGATGCGACGCGACGTCCTCGCCCGCTCGGCCAATCGCCAGGCGCGGCTGCTTTCGCTGGTGGATATCCTGATCGAAGCCGACCTGCTCCCGGCCATCGAGCGCGGTCGTGCGCTCGCCCAGCAAGCGGACGCGCAGGCATCGCTCGTCGCCGCGGAGAACACGCTGCGCGCGGCCAAGCTCGCGCTGGCAGACCAGATCGGTCTCCAGGTCGACGACGAAAGCCTGGCGCCGGCGGCTGCCGACGCGTTCCCCGCAGTGGCGGAGCTCGAATCCCTCAAGGACCTGCCGGTCTCGGATCTGATCGTGCAGGCCCTCGAGGATCGGGGTGACCGCCTGGCCGCCGAGCTCGACGTGGATTCGGCTCGCGTCCTCGAGGAGGCGGCGAAACTCGAGCAGCGGCGGCGCCACGACGTCTCGGTAGAGATCTTCGGCACCGGCGTTTCCGAGACCAGCGACGTACCGCAGGGGATCGCGGACGCGTTTTTCGACGATCCCGTCTATCCGAGCGCCCGCCTGTCCTACAGCTACTCCCGCCCCATGAACAACGACGCCGCCGTCGGCCAGTTCCGGCAGGCGCAGGCGCAGCGGCAGCAGTCCGTCATCGGGGCGGAGGACCTTGCCCGGAGGATCCGGACCTCGGTCATCCAGTCTTCAGCGGCGCTCGCCGATGCATCCCAGCAGGCCGCCTTTGCTGACGAAGCGATGCGGCTGTTTCAGGAGGCCGTCCTCAACGAAAGGGACAAGGTCGAGCTCGGCACGGCCACGGTGATCGACCTCATCCTGACCGAGGAACGCCTCACCATCGCCGAACTCAGCGTGGTCGGAGCACGCCAGCGTTATGCCAACGAGCTCATCGGCCTGCGCTTCGCGACGGCGACCCTCGTGGCATCGGAGGAAGAGGGCTACGCGGTCGAGGCACCCGCGCTCGTCAGCGTCCCCGAGCCGGCGGAGCGCTGATCGTGGCCCGCCACACCACCGTTCATCCGACACGCCTCGGGGCGTAAGGACGCTTTCGCCTTGCGCCGAGAATCGCCAGCGATCGAGCGCAACGACAGGCGAACCGGCGCGGGCAGCCGCGGCGTTCCCGCGGCCCGGCGCCCCATCGCAATGCTGGCCGCCTGCTGCCTTGCCGGACTCTCCGGCGCCAGCGGCGCAACGGAGGAGATGACCCTCGACGAGGTCATGGGCTACGCCATCGAACATGCGCCCGGACTCGCCATCGCCCGCCAGGGCGTCATCGTGAGCGATGCCCTGCTCCAGCAGGCGAGTGGCGCCTTCGATTCGGTGTTCGACGTGTCGGTCACGGCCGCCCATGAACAGGGCCCGCTCATTCCGGCCGGCCGGCGGCAGCAGGAAGGTAACCGCCGGCTGTTCGAGATGATCGAGGCGGAGTTCACCGAGATCGCCGACGACCTCGAGCGGCAGCTCGAGGAGGATCCGGGCTCTGCCGGGGTCGACTGCGGCGATGGCAACATCATCATCATCGACGGCGAGAACGTCTGCGAGGACGACGCCACGCGGCAGAACCGCGCCTTCATCGCAGACATCACCGAGGTGCTCCTGGGTCAGGACCTCGACCCGGAGCGGCGCGAGGCGCTCGAACAGTTCCAGCTGAACAACATCAGCAACAACGAGCAGGCCATCGAGGGAGTCATCGCGGACTTTCGCCTGCAGGCCCAGGCAGCACGCAACTCCCGGGACCGGTTGGGCGGCGTTCCGCCCGTTGAAGTCGAGAACAGCTTCCTGCTCGACGTTGGCTACCAGCTCAACTGGCGCAACGGCCAGACGCTGCGACCGCAGTTTCTCCTCGAAGGGGTCGACGACATCTTCCGCAACAAGGAGCGCGAAGGCGCACTGGGCGGCAAGAACGAACCGCAGACCTTCCGCTCGGCGGCGGGTTTGACCTGGACCGTGCCGCTCGGTCGCGGGGGCGGCATCAGCGCTGCGGCTGCGGAGCGGTCGGCGGACCGGACTCTGGCGGCCCGGCAGCTCCAGGCGCGCTTTACCGCCGCGTTGCTCGCCCGCGACATCACCATCGCCTACTGGCGGCTGGCAGCCTCGCAGGAACGGATCCGCCTCCAGCGCGAGCAGGTTCAGCGCCAGCAGGAACTCGTCCGCCTGTCCGCCGCCCTGGCGAAGGCCAACCAGTCGCCCGCGGCCGACGTCAAGCTCGCCCAGGCCAGCCGCCAGCAGGCGGCCGCGGCACTGATCTTGACGCGCACCCTGCAGCGAAACCTGCGGCTCGATCTTTCCCTGCTCATGGGGCTGCCGGTCGAACTCGAGGAGGAAGCGCCGCTCGCGATCGGCAACTTGCCTGCGGTGCCCTCGGACACATGCACTCTCGATGAGGAGCAGCTGGTACCGCTCGCCCTCGGCCGACGGGCCGACCTCGCCGCGTTGGATCGGCTGCGCGAGGCCCAGGAGGAACTCCTGGCCGCGGCCGACTACGACCTGCGTCCTCGGATCGACTTCACCATGACGGTGGCCTACTCGACGCTCGAGGAAGGTGGTCCCTTCGTCAGGGGACTGCGGCGCGCGGCCTTCGGTGACTTCGTCGGACCGAGCCTCTTCCTGGGGCTCTCTGGTGAATTGCCGACGAGGAACGACCTCGCGCTCGGGACCTATCGCCAGCGGGTTGCCACGACCAGCCAGGCGGAAACGCGCTGGCTCGAGGCCCATCGCAGCATCGGCACCGCGGTCGTTGACGCCTCGGCCGCGCTACTCCAGCTCGCTGACCAGGCAGAGTGGCGCCGCCAGTCGATCACGGCCTTCGACCAGATGCTCCAGGCCGATCGCCTGCGCCTGCGCGACTCCCGGGCGACGGTGATCGATGTCCTCGTCGCCCAGGAACAGCTGCACGCTTCCCGCCTCGCCGAACTGGCGACGCGCGAAGCCTACTGGATCGCCGTTGCGGTCCTGCGTCACGAGATCGATTCGCTGCTGATCGTCGACCCGATGACGGGCCGGGCGGTTGGCCTTCAGGGGGCGACCACGCCCCCCTGCGCAGAGCTCGACGCTCCGCGCCCCACTCCTGGCGCCGCAGGCGATCAGGAATCACAGCATGCACTCACCATGAGGTACGGACATGGCCGGTGAAAAACAGCTCTTCCGCAAAAAGGCCCTGGCAAAGCTCGCGTCGCCGGAACAGCTCGA
>JBCCZC010000340.1:0-6336 GCA_039188505.1 Pseudomonadota bacterium
CCGCGGCAGCTGTTGCCCTGGTCGACGCGACTCCTTGGCTGGCTTCGAAGGGGGACCTGCTCCGGTGGGACACGGCGCGCGGACTCGAGCCCGTGCCTGAGGCGGACCGGCCGCCGGTCGCCGTCATCGACTTCACCTTCCGGACGCTCGTGGGCGAGGACGGCTCGACCTGGGCCGCGTCCTTCCATGGCGTTGCTCAGCGCCGCCAGGACGGCTGGCATCCCGCGCGGATCGCGGCGTTCCGGCGTGGCGCCTTCAGCTGGCTCGGGCCGGCCCGGAACGGCGGGACCTGGATTGGCGCGACCGGCGCGCTCTACCGCCATGATCCGGGTTCGGGGATCGAGGCGCCGCCGCCGGGCGTCAAGCTGCGCGCGGTGGCGCTGACGTCCGAGGATCGCTCCGAGCGGCTCGCGACCGATACCGCGGTGACCCGGATCCAGGGCTACCGTCCCACCCTCGACTTCGCCTTTGCCCTCCCGACCGCCAGCATCCCGGCGGCCAGCAGCTACCGGACGCGACTGCTCGGGCACGAGGACGAGCGCTGGCGGGACTGGTCCGCCGACGACACGGCACGCTATCCGGCATTGGCTCCGGGGACCTATCGCTTCGAGGTGGAAGCGCGCACCGGGCTCGGCGCCGCGACGCCGGGCGCGTCCTGGGCCTTCGTGGTCGAACCGGGCTTTCTGGAATCGCGGCTCGGGCGAACGCTTGGGGTCCTGGGCATCAGCCTGCTCGGCTTCGCGCTGGCGGCCGCCCTGGGGCGCTGGCGGACCCGGGCGTTGAAGCGGCGCAACGTGGCGCTCGATGCGCTGGTCGGCGCGCGCACCCGGGACCTTGAAGCCGCCAACCGCAGGCTCGCGGCGCTTGCCGACCGGGACGGCCTCACCGGCATCGCCAATCGCCGGCGCTTCGAGTCCCGGCTGGCCGAGGCCTGGCGCGACGGGCGCGAGCGGCTCGCTCTGCTGATGGTCGATGCCGACCACTTCAAGGCCTACAACGACGAGCATGGCCACGTCGCCGGCGACGAGCTGCTGCGGCTACTGGCGACCGAGATCAACACGTTCGCGGCGACCGTCGACGGCGAAGCCGCGCGCTACGGAGGCGAAGAGTTCGCGGTGATTCTCGCCGTCGACGACCGGAACGAGCTGCGCGACGTGGCCGAAGCGTTGCGCCAACGAATCGCCGACGCTTCACCCGTGACGGCAAGCATCGGGGGAACGCGGGCGGGCGCTGACGACGCGTCCCCGGACGCGATGATCGAGCGAGCTGACGGTGCGCTCTACGAGGCCAAGGCGGACGGGCGCAACTGCGTGCGAATCGCCCGGCGGTAGCGTCTGCCGCCACTGCATGACGCACCACGCGCGACCGCGGGGCCGGCGGTTTGCGACTTCCACAAACCGGGGCAGGCTGGGCACAGGACTACGGGAGACGGCCCATGCGGCAGGCCACACGCGAACGCATTAATCGGGAGATCAGCGACTGGTGCCACGACGGGCTGATCGACGCCGCGACGGCAGAGCGCCTCGGGGCGCGCTATGCGGCCGGTGCGACCATGGGCCAGGTCCTGCTCCGCTGGCTTGGCTTCTTCGCGCTGTTCTGGCTCGGATCGTCGCTCCTCGGCCTCCTCGGGCTGGCGCTGGGTGAGGCCGCGGCGTGGGCGGCGCCCGTCGTGGTGGGCGCGTTCGCGGTCGCGCTGTGGCGCTACGGCATCGACCTCGCCACCGCTGTCGAGAACCGGTACCCGATCACCGGAGCCGTACTGGTCACCGCCAGCTTCTTCGCCGGCTTCGCGTCGCTGGCCCTGCTCTACGGCATGGCGGGCGGGGCCGACTGGGGTGATGTCATTCTCTGGCTGCTGGCGCTCGTCGCAGGCGGCGCTATCGCCACAGCCTACAGTCACGGCCTGCGCTGGCCGTTGGCCTTCGGCATCCTCGCCGGGTTTCACGCGATCGGGAACGCCCACGGCTACGCCGGCCGCGGCGCCTACGTGCTGGCCCTCGGCGACCTGCCGCTTACGGCTCTGCTCGGCACCGCGGTCGCCCTGCTTGGCCATCTCCACGAACGGCGCGAAATCGGCCGCTGGGCCGGTTTCGGCACCCTCTACCTGATCTTCGGCCTGCTCTACCTGAACCTCGCGCTCTGGGTCGGCTCGATCCGGGCGGGCGGTGTTGGCTGGCTCGTGCTGTTCACGCTCGCGGGCGTGGCCCAGCTCGCGCTCGGGGCTGTGTATCGCGATGGGCGGCTCGTCGGCTTCGGCATCGTGTTCCTGGCCATCGACATCTATACGCGCTTCTACGAACACTTCTGGAACACGCTCTCGAAGGGGTCCTTCTTCCTGCTCGCCGGCGTCGCCGCCCTGGTCGTCGGCGCGATCCTCGAGCGCCAGCATCGCGGAGACCGGTCGTGATCGGGTTCTCCTTCGACCGGACCATGCAGCGCGAGCTGCGCGAGATGCTGCGGCTGGGTCTGCTCGACCAGGCCAAGGCGGACGAGCTGCTCGCACGCTACCCGGCCCGCCACGACTGGACCGCACTGGGCCGCTGGTTCGGCCTCCTCGGCGCGATCAGCGCCGCCCTGGGCGCGACGATCCTGCTCCAGGAGATCTTCGTCTTCACTTACGAGAAGCTGGCGATCTTTCTCACCGTGCTCATCGGCGGCCTCTTCGCCGGGGGCGCGCGCCTTCGGGCCCGGGCCTACGAGTGGACCGGCCGCGGGCTCGAGCTACTGGGCGCGGCGGCAATCATCGGCCTCAGTTTCACCCTCGGCATGATCTTCGACAGCGGCTCGGGCAACTGGCCGGCCCTCCTGCTGATCGACTGGCTGATCCTGCTGCCGCTCGCGTATGCGCGCCGCAACCCCTGGCGCCTCATCGTCGCGATCGTGATCTTCTTCTCCTGGTTCGGCGGCATGACCGGCTACACGTCCGGCTGGGGCATGTACTGGTTCGGCATGAACCTGCCGCTGCGCTTCCTCGCGGTCGGCCTGCTGCTGATCGGCATCGCCGCCCTGCACCGGCTTGCCGAGGGTGGCGGCTTGGCGCCGTACCGGAGCTGGTTCCGGATCTGGCTCGCGGCGGGGCTCTTCTTCTCCGAGATGTCGTTGTGGCTGCTCAGCCTGTTCGGCAACTACGGCGAGATCATGAGCTATCGCGTGGCGTCCGCGGTGGAGATTGTCGGCTTCAACCTGCTCTGGGCAGGGGCGAACGTCGGCCTGCTGCTCGCCGGCACGCGACTTCAGCTGCGCATGGCGCGCGGCTTCGCGATCACCTTCGGCATCATCCACGCCTATACGCTCTACTTCTGGCAGGTGGCCGGGTACCTCGGACCGATCTTCGGCACGTTCCTCGCCGGAGCGGTCACGCTCTGGCTGGTGTTGAAGCTCGAACGGGCGCGCCGAGCGCGGATGGAAACAACCTGAATCATCCGTGGGCCGCTGCGCGGCGGTCTAGCGCGCTATACTCCTTGCTTTCCCGTTGGTCGCGGGCAGGGGATGACCGATTCCGACAAAAAGGATCCGGTCGGAAGGACCGGCGAATTTCGCTTCCAGGAAAAGCTCAACCAGGCGGTCGAAGCCGCCGGGGAGGACCTGCGCGAAATCCCGTCGAACGCCGACTACTATCCAGAGCCGGGTGACGCTCACGGCGAGATGAAGCGCGCCGAGGAGGCGTATCTCGAGTTCCTGAGCGCGTCCAAGATCATGATCGACGCAGTGCGCACCGGTCAGCGCCTGGAAATGAAACCGGTGCATCCGAAGCTGGTGGCCGTCGTCGAGAGCATCGTTCGCCATCCGGATCCGATGGTCTGGATGTCCCGGCTCCACGTCCCCGAGTCCTACCTTACTGGCCATTCGCAGCGCTGTGCGGTGCTGGCACCCGTGCTGGGCAGAACCCTCGGATTCCCTGAACCCCACCTGGAGCGACTGGCCTGGAGCGGTCTGCTGTCGCAGATCGGGCGGACGCGGATCCCCCGCGCGCTGCGGGAGAAGCCGGGGCCGCTGACCTCGGAGGAACTGATCCGTCTCCGGAGTTTCATTCCGCAGGGGATCGAGATCCTGCGCGGCGCCGGCAACATCTCGGAGACCATCATCGAGACGGTGCAGAACCACCACGAGCGGCTCGACGGCAGCGGTTATCCGCAGGGCATCCGGGGCGAGAAGATCCCGGTGCTGGCGCGGGTCGTGGGGCTCGTCGACTGGTTCGACGCCATGATCAGCAGCAAGCCCTACACCGACAACGTGCTCAGCGCGACGGAGGCCATCGACCACCTGCACCGCAAGCGCAACGTGCTGTTCCAGGATCAGCTCGTCGAGGCCTTCGTGCGCTCGATCGGCCTCTATCCCACGGGAACACTGGTCGAGCTGTCGACGGAGGAGATCGCACTCGTCGCCGCCCAACACCACTACCACCGGACCCAGCCCGAGGTCGTCCTGGTGCTCGACCGGGTGAAGCAGCGCTACAAGACGCTGGAGCGCCTTGATCTCAAGGACTACAACAGCCGGGATCCCGAAGTGCCCAGAACGGTCAAGCGAGCCGTTTCCGATGGAGAGTTCGGGCTGAACCCCCGGGAAATCATGGCCAACGTGAGCAAGACCAAGCGCGGCTGGCGACGCTTCCTCCCCGGCCGCGGCTGAATTCCTCCAGCTTGCTCGCAGGCGGCGCCGGTCGCCCGGGCGCAACCGTTCCGGGTTTCCGGTTAGACTTCAGGGTTCGTCTGATCTCCCGGAGTGACCCGTGTACCGCGCCCTGACTGCCTGCCTGATCCTGCTGCTTGCCGCCTGTTCTTCCGACGAGTCGGCGCCCCCGTCCAACGATGCCGCCGATGAGGCGCTTCAGGTCGCGGACGCCGCCGGTGACGAGGCGCTTCGCGTCGCGGACGCTGCCGACGACGAAGCCCTGCGAATCAACGCTGGCGCCGACCCGACCGCATTCCGGACCTACGACGCCGAGACGTTCTTCATGACCACGAGCTACTCGGCGACGAGCAGCGCGGGCCGGGCGTTCAGCCCGGATGGCAGCCGTGTCCTCGTGAGCTCGGACGAAACCGGGGTCTTCAACCTCCGCGCCTTCGACGTCGAAACGGGCGAGTCGACGGCACTGACGGAATCCACGACCAACGCGATCTTCTCGCTGGGCTACTTCCCGGCCGACGAGCGCGTCCTGTACACCTTCGACGAGGGTGGCAACGAGCTCAACCACGTCTACGTGCGCGAGGTCGACGGCGAGACCCGAGACCTCACGCCCGGGGAGAATATCAAGGCCGGTTTCTGGGGCTGGCTCGGCGACGGGTCTGGCTTCTGGATCGGCAGCACGGAGCGCGACGGACGCAACTTCGATCTCTACCGCTACGCAACCGACGGTTACGACCGTGAGCTGGTGTTCCAGAACGACGACGGCTTCCAGCTGTCCGCGGTATCACCGGACGGCCGCTGGCTCGCGCTGGACAAGCCGCGCACGAGCGCGGACTCGGACATCTATCTCAAGGATCTCACCAGCGACGAGGCCCCGCAGCTGATCACGGCGCACGACGGCAACGTCAGCCACGGCGTCCTGACCTTTACCCCCGACTCGGCGGCGCTCTACTACGTGACGAACGAGCACGGCGAGTTCGCCCAGGCGTGGTCCCACGACATCGAATCCGGCGACAAGCAGCCCGTGATCGAGGCCGACTGGGACGTCCAGTTCGTCGGCTTCTCCAGCACCGGCCGCTACCGGGTGAGCGGCATCAACGCCGATGCGGTCACCGAGCTCACCGTCCTCGATACGACGAATGGCGAGCCGGTGGCGCTGCCTGAATTACCGGCGGGCAATGTGGCGAACGTCCGCTTCTCTGCCGACGATACGGCGATGGCGTTCTTCCTCAACGGCGACACCCAACCGAGCGATCTCTACGTGGTGGGGCTCGAGGATGCGTCCGCCCGCCGCTACACCCAGGCACTCAATCCCGAGATCGACGCGACCCATCTCGTCGAGGCGACCATCGTGCGCTACCCGAGCTTCGACGGGCTCGAGATTCCCTCGGTGCTCTATCGACCGAAGCAGGCCACCGCAGAGACCCCCGCGCCAGCGCTCGTGCTCGTTCACGGTGGGCCCGGCGGCCAGACCCGCAAGGGCTACCGCGCCTTCGTCCAGCACCTCGTCAATCACGGCTACGCGGTCCTCGGCGCCAATAACCGCGGCTCGAGCGGCTACGGCAAGACCTTCTTCCACATGGACGATCGCCGCCACGGGGAGGAGGATCTCAAGGACATCGTCTGGGGTCGGACCTACCTCGAGACGCTGGACTGGGTCGACGGCGAGCGCATCGGCGTGATCGGCGGCAGCTACGGCGGCTACATGAC
>JBCCZC010000341.1:0-6331 GCA_039188505.1 Pseudomonadota bacterium
CCCGTGGCACCACCGCCGATGACCGCGAGATCGAAGGTTTCGTTCGCAAGGGACTCGAGGTCGCGTCGCATCGGGCAGGCCAGTCGGACGAAGAGCACACCGCAAGCCTACCCCGGTTACCGGGCCGCGAAAACCGGGCGGCGGCGCGGTACGTCCTTGTGCCGCGCCGCCGACCACCGGGGGCTTACCGCCCGGGCTTGCTCGCGGACCGTTCGGCGTCGTCGAGACGGATGTTGTCGCGGTTGCGATCGACCGTACGGATGCCGATGCCCTTGACGTTCACCAGCTCATCCGGGTGCGCGAAAGCGCCGTTCTCCTCACGGTAGGCGACGATCGCCTCGGCCTTCGACAGGCCCACCCCATCGAGCCCCTGCGCAAGCTGCTGTGCGTCGGCGGTGTTGACGTTGACGGGCTCGCCTGCGAACGCGGCGCCGGCCAGGAGTGCGGTGGCCAGGGCCAGGGTCTTGAAGATCTGCATCGTTTGAATCCTCCATGTGGTTTCTCGAGCCGGCCCATCCGTGGCCGACGGAGATCATGCTAGGTGATGGGCGGCGAGGTCACAGCAGGCGTTCGGAAGTGATGATGGTAGGAATCCGGCAGAGCAGGGCGTAGGCAGGCGGAGGCTGCTCGTCAGTCCAGGCCATCGCACTCCGAAGAACCCGGCGCTCACGGAAGGCAAGCTCTGTCCGTCATCGTGAAACTATGGATGGCGCCTAACGAAGAGCATGGGTTCCTGCCGGGCCTGCGCGGCCGTTGCGAGGTCCTGCAGGGCCAGCGCTGGTCCATGGTCCGAGGAGAATAGCCCAAGCTATTTGACGAGGAGTATCAGGCGGCAATGGTGCTGGGCACGCCGCCGTAGGGCCCGCAGACCGGGCAGGAAGGAGCCCCCATCAACAGAAGTTGCGGGCTCGGATCTGCAGTTCACCGATCAGGTCGTTGTAGTTGTGAAGGCGCTCGGCGATGAGGTGCTGCACGCCCTGCTGGCTTTCCATGATGCCGTCGACGCCCATGAGGGTCGTCTCGAGGAGGTCGCGCCGCTGGGCGTCGGCGAGATCACGCCAGATGATCACGTTGAGCATGCCGTCCTCGTCCTCGAGGGTGACGAAGGTGACACCGCTGGCGGTTCCCGGGCGCTGCCGGAGCGTGACGAGCCCCGCGCAGCGCACGCGGGTGCCGCTGACGACCCCGCGGGCGTGGCCGGTCGAACGGACCTGGCGGCGGTTCAGGTCCTTGCGCAGCAGAGACAGCGGATGCTGCTTCAGGCTCAGACCGAGGGCAGCGTAGTCGGCGAGCACCTCGGATGCGGCCGAGGGCGCCGCGAGCTCGACGTCCGATTCCGGAACCGTGGTTTTCTTCAGCAGCCCCGGTGGGCGCTCGACGCCGGTGATGGCCCAGCGGGCGGCGTGGCGATTGCCGACCAGCGTGGCCAGCGCATCGGCGTCGGCGAGGGCGCCGCGCTGGTGTCGATCGAGATCGCTGCGCCGGACAAGATCCTCGACGTCGTTGAAGGGCCGGTCGGCGCGCGCGGCCATGATCCGCCGGCCCGCGTCCTCGCGCACGCCCTTGGCCACCCGCAGGCCCAGCCGGAGCGCCGGTTCGCCGTCGGGCCGTCGCTCGAGGGTACTGTCCCAGTCGCTGTGGCAGACATCAGGCGGTCGGACCTCCACGTCGTGGGCTCGGGCGTCCTGGATGAGCTGGGAGGCCGAATAGAAGCCCATGGGCAGGCTGTTGAGCAGCGCGCAGCAGAATATTGCCGGTTCGTGGCACTTGATCCAGGCGGAGACGTAAACCAGCAGGGCGAAGCTGGCGGCGTGGGATTCGGGAAATCCGTAGGAGCCGAAGCCCTTGATCTGCTCGAAGACCTGGCGTGCGAACGACTCGTCGTAACCGCGCTCGCGCATGCCCTCGATGATGCGGCGTTCGAAGTGCCCTAGACCGCCGCGGCGCTTCCAGGCCGCCATGGAGCGCCGGAGCTGGTCGGCCTCGCCGGGCGTGAACCCGGCGGCGACGATGGCGAGCTGCATGACCTGTTCCTGGAAGATCGGGACTCCCAGGGTGCGCTCGAAGACCTCGCGCAGATCGTCGCTCGGGTATTCGACCGGCTCGAGGCCCTGGCGCCGGCGCAGGTAGGGATGGACCATCTTGCCCTGGATCGGCCCGGGGCGAACGATGGCGACCTCGATGACCAGGTCGTAATAGCAGGCCGGTCGCAGCCGCGGCAGCATGCTCATCTGGGCGCGGGATTCGATCTGAAAGACACCGATCGTGTCCGCCTTCTGGATCATGGCGTAGACGGCCGGATCCTCGGCCGGGATCGTAGCCATGCCGTAGCGACGGCCGCGGAAATGGTGAATGAGATCGAGGGCGCGCCGCAGCGCCGAGAGCATCCCCAGCGCCAGACAGTCGACCTTTAGCAGGCCCAGGGTCTCAAGGTCGTCCTTGTCCCACTGGATGATGGTCCGGTCCGCCATGGCGGCGTTCTCGACCGGGACCAGCTCATGCAGTGGCTGCTGGGAGATGACGAAACCGCCGACGTGCTGCGAGAGGTGGCGGGGAAAGCCGATCAGCTGTTCGACGAGGGCCAGCAGCTTGCGAATGACCGGTGACTCGGGGTCGAAGCCGCGCTCGACGAGCCGCTCCTGCAGCACCTCGAAGCTGTCCCAGTAGGTGAACGCTCGGGTGAGCCGGTCGATCTGCTCCAGATCGAGGCCCAGCGCCTTGCCCACGTCCCGGACCGCGCTCTTGGGGCGATAGCAGATGACGGTGGCCGCGAGCGCTGCGCGCTGGCGTCCGTACTTGCGGTAGACGTATTGGAGAACTTCCTCCCGGCGATCGTGTTCGAAGTCGACATCGATGTCCGGCGGTTCGTTGCGCTCCTTCGAGATGAAGCGCTCGAACAGCATGTTCATGCGCCCCGGGTCGACCTCGGTGATCCCGAGGCAGAAGCAAACGGCCGAGTTGGCGGCCGAGCCGCGGCCCTGGCAGAGGATCCCCTGGGAGCGGGCGAACGCCACGATGTCGTAGACCGTGAGGAAGAAGGCCTCGTAGTCGAGTTCGGCGATCAGGGTCAGCTCATGCTCGACCTGGCGGCGGACGTTGGTCGGTTCCCCGGCGGGCCAGCGCCGCTCGATTCCGGCCTCCGTGAGCTGGCGGAGGTGGGTGGTCGGCGTCAGCCCCCGCGGCACCAGCTCTTCCGGATACTCATAGCGCAGGTCGCGCAGCGAAAAGCGACACTGGTCGGCGATGCGGATCGTCTCGTCCAGCAGGTGGCGCGGATAGAGGGCGGCCAGCCGGCGGCGGGTCCGCAGGTGGCGCTCGCCGTTGGCGTGTAGCGCGGCGCCACAGGCCGCGACCGGTTCGCGCCGGCGGATGGCCGTCAGCACATCGTGCAGCGGGCGCCGCGAGCGCCGGTGCATCTGGACGTCTCCCGCGGCGACGAGGGGCAGACCGAGCTCCTGGCCCAGGACCGTGAGCGTGTCGAGACGAGCCTGGTCGGTGCCGTCGAGCGCGAGTTCGACGGTGATCCAGGTGCGCTCGCCGAAGCGGCGCTTCAGCCAGCGCCCGGCTTCCGCGTCCGGCGTATGACCGGGCAGCCAGAGGGCGAGGACGCCCGGCAGGCCGTCGTGGAGATCCGATCGGAGCAACCGGTACTCACCCTTAGACGCGGCGCGGCGGCCGCGGGTAACGAGGTCGCACAGCGCCGTGTAGCCCCGTTGGTCTGCGGCGAGAAGCACCACGCGCAGCCCGCAGACCAGCGTCAGCTCGGTGCCGATGATCAGCCTGAGGGCGTTGGCCTCGGCGGCTTCCAGCGCTCGCACCACGCCGGCCATGGTGCATTCATCGGTGACGGCGATGGCGGTGTAGTCCAGCTCTGCCGCCCGCCTCACGAGTTCCTCTGCGCTCGAGGCGCCGCGCTGGAAGGAGAAGTTGCTGAGCACGTGCAGCTCGGCGTAAGCGGGTAGGGGAGCGGCTGGACTCACGTCAAATCAATAACTGTATGGGCGTACAGTATTGCAGAACTGACGACCCGCGTCAGCCTCGGCGCTCAGCCGTCGTCGACGACCTCGCTCGAGATTTCGCCGTCGGCTACGCGAGTCGTGAGCCGATCGCCGGGGCGCGCCTGGTCCTTGCTCCGAAGGATTTCTCCGGTTCCATCCACCCGCGTCATGGAGTAGCCGCGTTGGAGCACCGCAGCCGGGCTCAAGGCTCGGAGGCGCCCATCAGCGGCGCGCGCTTGCTCGCTGAAGCGTGATTGTGCGGCGCGCATGGCCGTGGCGAGCCGCGCGCGCAGATCCCCGACGTGGCGCTGCCGGGCTTCGAGATCTCCAGGCCGCGGCGCAACGGCCGCCAAACGGATGCCCAGAGCCCGCTGCTGTTCGCCGGCCTCGGCAAGACGCCGCGCCAGGGCAGACCGGAGGCGATCATCCAGAACCCGGGCCCGTCCACGAGTCTCGTCGAGCCGGCGGGCCGGGTGCTGGGCCCGAAGCCGGTAGCCCGCGGCGGTCAGGCGTTCCGCCAGCCGATCGACGTGGCCGTTTGTCACCCGGGCCAGGCGGCGCTGCAGTTCGTCGACCCGTTGCTCCGACCGTTCACCGCTACGCCGGGGGTCCTGGCGATCGAGTGCTGCGCTCAGCCGCGCGAGGCGCTGACGCAGCGCGGCCCCATCCGGAACGAGGAGTTCGGCCGCCGCCGATGGCGTGGCCGCCCGCACGTCGGCGGCGAATTCCGCGATGCACGTGTCAACCTCGTGTCCTACGGCGCAGACCACGGGGATCGGCGCAGCCACGATGTCCCGAGCCAGCCGTTCGTCGTTGAAGGCCCAGAGATCCTCGAGGGAGCCACCGCCTCGGGTAACGAGGACGACGTCGGGTGCGATTGCGATCGCCCGCGCGAGCGCCTTCCGGATCTCGCCCTCCGCGCCCGCGCCCTGGACCCGTGTCGGGACGATCGTCAGCCGAACGGCGGGGTAGCGCCGCGCGATGACGCTGATGACGTCGCGGATCGCGGCGCCATCGGGCGAGGTGACTGCCGCGATGCGTCGCGGAAAGGCTGGGAGCGCGCGCTTCCGCTCGGTGGCGAAAAGGCCCTCGGCGGCTAGCTGCTGCTTCAGCCACTCGAATTCCCGGCGGAGCTGACCCTCGCCCGCATCCTCGACGTGGTCGGCGATGAGCTGGTACTCGCCCCGCGGCTCGTAGAGGCTCAGGCGGCCTCGGACGAGGACCTGCTGGCCGTCGCTCAGCTGCAGCTGACCGTACGGGTTTCGCTGCCGGAAGAGGGCACACTTCACCTGCGCCTGGGCATCCTTGAGGACGAAATAGCTGTGGCCCGAGCGGGCGCGGTAGAGGTTCGAGATCTCGCCCTCGATCCACACGGCGCCAAACGCCGACTCGAGATGGAGACGGACTTCGCGATTCAGGCGACTCGGCGAATAGACCCTTCGGCCTTCAGGTGGTTGTCTAGTTGACGGCTGGTTCATTAAAATTGCGGGTTTTACCTGCCCGGTATCCTCGCCATGCGAATCCTCCAAGACGCGCTCACGTTCGACGACGTATCACTGGTTCCTGCTTATTCGGACGTGCTGCCGCACCAGGTCTCGCTGAAAACGAAATTCACGCGAGGAATCGACCTGAACATGCCGCTCGTGTCAGCGGCGATGGACACGGTGACCGAAGCCCGACTGGCCATCGCCATGGCGCAGGAAGGCGGGATCGGCGTGATCCACAAGAACATGTCGCCCGAGGAGCAGGCGCGTCAGGTCCGGAAAGTAAAGAAATTCGAGGCCGGTGTCATCAAGGATCCGATCACTGTCGGACCCTACACGACGATTCGGGAGGTCCTCGAGCTGACGCGGGCGAAGAACATCTCCGGCGTGCCGGTCGTCGACGGTGAGGAGCTGGTCGGTATCGTCACCGGGCGGGACATGCGCTTCGAGCGCAAGCTGGACGATCCCGTTCGCAATATCATGACCCGCAAGGATCGGCTCGTGACGGTCGGCGAAGACTATGACCGCGATTACGTGCTCGAGCTGCTGCACAAGCACCGGATCGAGAAGGTGCTGGTCGTCGACGACGAGTTCCACCTGCGCGGACTGGTCACCGTGAAAGACATCCAGAAGGCGAAAGAGCATCCCAACGCCTGCAAAGACTCCGAGGATACGCTGCGGGTCGCCGCGGCCGTCGGCGTGGGTGGCGACACGGAGGAACGCATCGGAGCGCTGGTCGATGCGGGGGTTGACGTGATCGTCGTCGATACGGCGCACGGGCACTCCGAAGGGGTGCTGGCCCGGGTACGCTGGGTCAAGGCGAACTACCCGGACCTGCAGGTGGTGGGC
>JBCCZC010000342.1:0-6315 GCA_039188505.1 Pseudomonadota bacterium
GCGCTATTCCGACGATTGGCAGCGCGCGGACGACCTGCCGTTCGTCAACTGGATCTGTCGGCACGCCATCTTCGAGATCCAGACGGCACTCGAAGGCATCTGCGACAACCTCGACAATCGACCGGCTGCCGCCCTGCTCCGCCTCCTCGTGCTGCCGCCGGGGTCCCGCGTGAGCCCACCCGGCGACCGCCTGGGATCGGCGGTCGCGCGGGCCTTGCTCGAAGATCGCGAGGAGCGGGAGCGCCTGACCGCAGACATCCACGTGCCCGAGGAGACGGAGGCGGGTCTCGGCGCTCTCGAGCGGGCGCTCGACGAAGCCGTGGAGGCCCTTGGCGTCGAGCGCCGGCTCCGCGATGCCGTGCGGGCCGGTCGACTCGACAAGGCTCCGGGCCTTGCGCTGGCGCAGGCAGGCCTCGAGGCCGGCGAGATCACGCAGCGGGAATATGACCAGATCGCTGCAGCCGACGCGTGCCGCAACGAGGTTGTCCAAGTCGACTCGTTTACCCAGCGCCAGTATTCCAGGCTGCGCGGCTGATCCGTGGCGCAACCCGAGCGGCGGCGTGAGCAACTCTGGACCGGCCTGTTCGTCCTGGCCGGCGCCGGCGTGCTCGCGTGGTTGCTCTGGGTGTTCGAAGCCCCGGAACCGGAGCGTCCGTTCCAGCTCGACGAGATCCTCGAACGGGGCACGCTCCGGGTGGCGACGATCAACAGCCCGGTCACCTACTTCAACGTCCAGGACCGCGAGATCGGGCTCGAATACGATCTGGCCACCGGCTTCGCGGAAAAGCTCGGCGTATCCCTGGAGATGGTGCCGGTCGAGCGCTTCGCGGACCTGTTCGAGGCCGTCACCAGGGGCGCCGCGGACGTGGCAGCCGCGAGCATCACAGCCACGACGAGCCGAGCAGAGAGCGTCCGCTTCGGCCCGCCGTACCAGGCCGTTACCCAGCAGGTCGTGTACCGGAGCGAGACCCGACGTCCGCGAACCATTGCCGACCTGGCCGGTCTCCGGGTCAGCGTCATCGAGGGATCAAGCTACGCGGAAACCCTGGAGGCGCTTGGCGAATCCTACCCGGAGATCAGCTGGAGCACTGCGGCTTCGGGGGACATCGAGTCGATCTTCGCCGCCATTGTCGATCGGCGGACCGACGCGACGATCGCCGACTCCAACATCATCGCGGTCCATCAGCGCTTCTTCCCCGAGCTCAGGACCGCGTTTTCGCTCACGGAACCGCAGCCGATCGCGTGGGCCCTGGCCGCCGATCGCGACGACTCTTTCCATGGCCTGGTGTTTGAATACTTCGCCGAAATCGAAGCGACCGGTCGGCTCGAGCGCATCCGCCAGCGCCACACCTCGCACCTCCCGACCTACGACCTCGTCAACACGCACTATTTCCGGCGCCACATCGAAACGCGTCTCAGGCCGCTGCTGCCGTACTTCGAGGTAGCAGCCCAGCGCACGGGACTCGATTGGAAGCTGCTGGCGGCGATGGCCTACCAGGAGTCGCACTGGCGGGCTGACGCGGTCTCGCCCACGGGCGTGCGCGGCCTGATGATGTTGACGCGGAGAACCGCGCGGGAGCTCGGCGTCGAGGATCGTGAAGATCCCCGCGAATCGATCCTCGCGGGAGCCCTCTACCTGGTTCGCATGCGCAACAAGATCCCGGCTCGCATCGAGGAACCGGACCGAACCTGGATGGCGCTGGCGGCCTACAACATCGGCTGGGGGCATCTCGAGGACGCCCGCATCATCACCCAGCGGCAGGGTGGCGATCCGGACCGCTGGAGCGCGGTCCGTGATCGGCTGCCGCTGCTTAGTGATCCCGACTGGTATCGCAATACACGTTTCGGCTACGCCCGGGGTCGAGAGCCCGTCCGCTACGTGTCCAACATCCGCAGCTATTACGACATTCTCAACTGGAAAGCCGGTCGACAGCAGCTTGTGAACACGAGCAGCGAGTGAGCTGATCGATCGGCGCTCCCGTTCGCGCGTCCTGTCGAAGCCACAGGATTTTTCACTCGTGACACGATTGCATGTTGAGGACACTCGCGTTGACCGGTATAACGGCGTGATCCCGGTCAGGCAGATCGGGTGGCGGGCCGCACCGGACGACGGCGGCACGCCCGGGGGTGGCCTGCAGCGTAGATGGGCATGCTAGACTCGGCCCTGAGGGTATTTCGGGGCGCTTTTGGTGCGCAAAGGGGAATTGGATCCCGGATGATTGAGTTCGGTCACGGCACGCACGTCGGTCTCCGACGCGACCACAACGAAGACACCTATTGCGCCGAAGCAGGCCTGGGTCTCTGGCTGGTGGCGGACGGCATGGGCGGACACGATCAGGGCGAAGTAGCGAGCGCACTTGCGCGAGATACGGTCGTCGATGAGATCCGCGCTGGCAAGTCCCTGGTCGACGCGATACGCGGCGCCGCCGAGCGCATCGTCGATCACTCCCGCGCCCGCGAGACCAACCTTCCCATGGGCACGACACTCGTCGCAGCGCAGATACAAGACCCCCACTACGAGGTGGCCTGGGTCGGCGATAGCCGTGTCTACCAATGGTCGAACGCGCTCCAGCAGCTGACCAGCGACCATTCCTACGTCCAGGAACTCGTGGACCAGGGCGCCATCACCGCCGAACAGGCGCGGACGCACCCGCATCGAAATGTCGTCACCCAAGCTCTCGGCGTCACCGAGCCGACGACCCTGCGGGTCGATACGGTCAAGGGTGAGCTCGCAACCGGCGACATGCTGCTGCTCTGCAGCGATGGCCTCACCGAAGAGGTCGATGACGACTACATCTCACACGTGCTCAGCCAGGGCGGCATGACCGCACAGGAACGCGTCGATCACCTGATTCTCGCAGCCCTCGACAGCGGCGGTTCCGACAACATCACCGTCCTCCTGGTCGCCAGCAAGCCCGGCGAGCTGTAGCGACCGGCCAGGCGGGATTCCGCTACTGAAAAATCAGAGGCATCTTGCCGCTGCCCCGCAGCTGCCGCGTGTGCCGCTTCCATCCCACGATCCGCCGGCCCGCGCGCAGGACAGCTGCCCTATTCCGTTGTGGCGAGCGCTTCGCCCTCGAGCGCTGCGCGCATCGCTTCCCACGCCAGAAGCGCGGCCTTGATCCGCGACGGATAGCGTCGAACGCCCTCGAGTGCGGCCAGCTCGCCAAGCTCGACGCGGAGTTCCTCCGTGACCTCCTCGGCGCGCAGGAGGCAGGTGAGCGCACTCTTCAGCGCCAGGGCCTCGGACACGGGGCGCCCGCGAATCGCGACGGTCATCATCGATCCGGACGAAAGGGTGATGGCACCGGCTTCGCCATGGAAGGCCACGTCCTCGATCATGCCGCCGCTTGCGACGGCCAGGTCGACGATGAGGTCATCGCCGCAGAGGGCGTTGAGCCCGCGCGCGGAGTGCGTCGGCGCGTCGAGCCGACCGAAGTTGCGGAGATTACGATTGTGCTCGAGGATCGCCGACCGGTAGAGCTGGTCGAGGCTCATGCCAGCAGCTTGCGGGCCCGTACCAGTGCCTCGAGGAAGAAATCGATCTCCTCGCGGGTGTTGTAGAACGCCATCGACACTCGCGCCGTGGCCGACACGCCGAAGAACTGCATGGCCGGCATGGCGCAGTGATGTCCGGTACGGATCGCGATGCCGTCGTGATCCAGAATCGTGCCGAGGTCGTGCGGATGCACGCCGTCCAGCGTGAACGACACCACGGAGGCCTTGTTCCGGGCCGTCCCGATGATGCGCAGACCGTCGATCGCCTCGAAGCGCTCGGTGGCGTAGGCGAGCAGTTCCTCCTCGTGCCCATGAATCCGATCCATGCCGATGCCTTCGATATACGCCGCCGCGGCCCCGAGGCCGATGCCGCCGGCGATATTCGGCGTGCCCGCCTCGAACTTGGCTGGCAGATCGTTGTAGATCGTCTCCTCGAAGGTGACGTGCTTGATCATCTCGCCGCCACCGTGCCAGGGCGGCATCGCGTCCAGCAGCGTCTCCTTGCCGTAGAGCACGCCGATCCCGGTCGGGCCGAACATCTTGTGGCCTGCGACCGAGTAGAAATCTGCCCCGAGATCCTGGACGTCCACCTGCATGTGCGGCGTCGACTGGGCGCCGTCGATGATCACCGGGATGTCGTGCTCGTGCGACGCGGCAATTAACCGCTTGATCGGATTGATCGTGCCCAACGCGTTCGAGACGTGGATCATGCCGACCATCTTCACCTGGGGCCCGAGCAGCGCCAGGAAATCCTCCTGGATCAGCTCGCCACGATCATTGATGGGCGCGACCTTGAGCGACGCCCCGGTCTGTTCGCACAGCAGCTGCCAGGGCACGATATTGGAGTGGTGCTCCATGTGGGTGATCACCACCTCGTCGCCGGGCTTCAGGCGCGGGCGCGCGAAGGCTTGCGCCACCAGGTTGATGCCCTCGGTGGCGCCGCGCGTGAAAATGACCTCCCGGGTGCTCCTTGCGTTCAGGAACGAGCGCATGCGCTCGCGGGCCTGCTCGAAACGTTCGGTCGCCTCCTCGCTCAACGTATGGACGCCGCGGTGGATGTTCGCGTTCAGGCGCTCGTAGTAATCGCGGGTGGCGTCGATGACCGCCCGCGGCCGCTGCGCCGTTGCAGCGTTGTCGAGATACACCAGCGGCTTGCCGTGCACCTGCCGGTCGAAGATCGGGAAATCCGCGCGGTAGTCCACCACGGACTCGCGCTGCGCCTGCACCGCTTCCATCATGCTGTCGCCTTCTCGTTCGTATGGGGGAGCGCCTGATCGAGGAGCCCGCCGACATAGGTCCGTAGCGCCTCGTCCGCCAACTGGTCCACGATCTCCTGGCAGAAGGCGTCGATGAGCATCTGTCGAGCAGCCTCTTCGCCGATTCCGCGGGAACGGAGGTAGAAAAGCTGCGTCTCGTCGAGCTGACCGACCGTCGCGCCGTGTGAACACTGGACATCGTCGGCGTAGATCTCGAGCTCGGGCTTGGTGTCGATCTCGGCCTCCCGCGACAGGAGCAGATTCCGGTTCGACTGGTTCGCCTCGATCTTTACAGCGCCTTCGTGGACGACGACCTTGCCGTTGAAGACTCCGCGCGATCGCCCGTCGAGAACGCCCTTGAAAAACTCGTCGCTCGCCGTCTGCGGTGCGATGTGATCGACCCGCGTGTGGTTGTCCACGTGCCGGGTCTCCGCCAGGGCATAGATGCCATTCAGCGCGGTGCGCGCACCTTCGCCGACGAGACGCACGTCGACGTCGTGCCGCACCGTGCCACCGCCGAAATCGAAGCCGCGGTAGGTGAATGCGCTGTCCGCAGCCTGGACCACGGCGAGGCGCGTCACGAGCCCGGCGCGCGCACCGACCTGCTGGATGCGGTAGTAGTCGATCGCCGCGCCGGCGTCGACCTGGACGTCAACGAGGAGATTGCTGAAGGACTCCGGATCACCCAGGCTCAGCTGATGCTCGACGATGCCGACCCTCGCGCCCGCGCCGACGTGCACGAGCCCGTGCAGGTCCACGGTGCCCGGTCGGTCGTGCTGCAGCGCGATGAAGACGAGCTGCAGCGGCGTGTCGATGACGGCGCCCGACGCCACGGCGATCACAGGGCCATCGAGAGCCGTGCCCCCGGCCCGCGCCGCGAGGCCGAGGTCCGGGGCATCGCCGCGCGAAGCGAGCGCCGTCCGCAGCGGCTCGAGTTCAGCGGCTCCGGCCGCCGCCAGCGAGCGGACGGTCACGCCGTCGCCAAGGCCGTCGAGCGCACTCAGCTCGTCACGGAAGACGCCATCGATGAAAACAAGCCGCGGTCCCGCCGGAAGACCCAGCTCCACCAGGTCCTCGGGCTGCACCGCATCGGCGCCCGTGGCCACCGGACCCAGGGACTCAAAGCGGCGCAGATCCGTGTACTTCCAGTTCTCCTGCCGCCGGTTCGGCCAGCTGGCAAGTGCAGCCTGCCCTTCCCGCCAGGTCGAGAACCAGGCGGGCCAGGCTTCGGTGCTCGCAAGGGCTGCCTCGGTCATGCGGCGTCGTCCTCGATCCAACCGTAGCCTTCCTGCTCGAGCTTCAGCGCCAGGTCGCGCCCGCCGCTCTTCACGATGCGGCCGTTCGCCAGCACGTGCACCGAGTCGGGGACGATGTGATCGAGCAGCCGCTGGTAGTGTGTGACGACCACGAAGGAGCGCTGCTCGTCGCGCAGCTGATTGACGCCGTCGGCCACGATCTTCAGCGCGTCGATGTCGAGGCCCGAATCGGTTTCGTCGAGGACCGCGAGCTTGGGCTCGAGCACCGTCATCTGGAAGATCACGTTGCGCTTCTTCTCACCGCC
>JBCCZC010000343.1:0-6315 GCA_039188505.1 Pseudomonadota bacterium
ACCTATGTCCGGGCGGACAGCACGGCGACGACCGGGCGGCGGACCTTCCAGGTGATTCGCGTCCCGCAGTACGACGATCTGACGCTTACGGGCACCGTGACGGCCGCGAACTGGAACGGAGACAGCGGCGGCGTGATCGTGCTGGATGTGGCGTCCACGCTCGATCTCGGCGGCCAGCTCATCGACGCAGACGGGGCGGGCTTCCGGGGTGCGCACGGCCGGGCCCGAAGCACCGGTGACGCAAACCTGCGCTATGTGCGAAGTGACGATCTGGTGCACGCGGTCAAGGGCGAGGGCATCGCGGGCACGCCGCGCTACGTGAGCAACAAGCGGGACTTCGCGGGCAATGGAGCCGGCGGGTCTACCGACCTCGGCGGCGCGTGGCCCGGCTACCAGGACGGCACGACGACCAGCGGCAACTTCGCCCGTGGCGCGCCAGGGAACGCGGGCGGCGGCGGCAACTTCTGGAATGGATCGAGCGACAACGGCGGCGGTGGCGGTGGTGGCAATGGCGGTGCCGGCGGGCGGGGCGGGGCAGGCTGGCGTAGCGGCGGCTACGGCCCGGGCACCGGTACCGACGGCAATCCCATCAACGCGACCTTCTCCAACCATCCCGAGAAGAAATGGGCCTTCGGCGGCGCCGCGTTCGCCGGCGCCAGCCTGAGCCGCCTCGTGTTTGGCGGTGGTGGTGGAGCGGGCGACAACAACGGCAACAGCACGTCGCCGGATTTCTCCGCCGGCGCGGCAGGCGGCGGCATCGTTCTCGTCCGAGCCCGGCGGATCGAGGGGGCCGGGACGATACGCGTCCGCGGCGCTCGGGCGACTGACAATCCCCGCAACGACGGCGGTGGTGGCGGCGGGGCCGGTGGCAGCGTCGCGCTGCTGGCCGCGGAACTGGCGGGTGGCGCCAGCGTCACGATCGACGCGCGCGGCGGTCGGGGTGGCAACGCCCACTTCGACGGGGGCGCCATCAACCGCAATGCCCACGGCCCCGGAGGCGGTGGTGCGGGCGGTGTCGTCCTCCGCAGCATCACGGCGACCGTGAACGTCGCGGGTGGCGGTAACGGTCTGACCGAGAACAGCGACAACGGTCCGGACGGTCAGAACCACGGGGCGCGCCCCGGCGCGGCAGGCAGCGACACGCTGCTCGGTCTGGCGAGTGATCCCGTCCCCAACGCCGGCTTCCGGTGCATCGACTATGGCGACGCGGACAGCAGCTACGGTTCTGCCCGGCACCAGCTGGCGGCGGACCCGAGCGATCTGAGGATCGGCGCGGTCTCGCCAGATGGCGATAGCCTGCCCGAGTCGGCGCTGAGTTCCGCTGCGGCCACGGTCGACAACGTCACGGACGTCGACGACGAGGAAGGGGTGAGCCTGCCTTCGAGTTCCACGTCGGACGGGATCTATACCGCCAGCGTCGCTACGGAGAACGGGACAGGCGCAACGGCTCGCCTCTGCGGCTGGGTCGATTTCGACCAGGACGGCGCTTTCGACAGCGACGAGCGCAGCTGCGCGAACGTCGGCTCGGGCGCGCTCACGACGGCGCTGTCCTTCACCGTGCCTGTCGCCGACCGCAGCAATAGCGGCACGTTCTCCGCACGCTTCCGCCTCGGCACCGCCGCAAACGCGACCCTCGTGGAGACTCCGACCGGCCTGGCGGGGATCGGCGAAGTCGAAGACTACACCGTGTCGATCACCACGCTGCCGGTGACGCTGGCGAGCGTCCATGCGCGCGGGCATGGCGATGATCTCCAGATCCGGTGGACGACGGAGACGGAAACGGCGAACGCGGGCTTCATGGTCCATGGCAGGGTGACCGGCAAGGAAAGATGGCAGGTTCTGACCGACGAACTCGTGCCCTCGCACCGCATCGATTCGCACGAACCGCTCGCCTACGAGGTGACCATCCCTAACGCCGCAGGCTTCGACGAGATCGCCATCGAGGACTGGGATACGCGCGGGCAGCCGACCTGGAACGGTCCCTACCTCGTCGGCCGCCTGCACGGTCTCGATGCGGTCGCGGCTTCGACGCCGATCGACTGGCGCGCGATCAGGCGGGAGAACACCAGGGTCAGGTCCGTCCGTCCGTTGGCCAAGAGCACCTCGGACCCCGACGTGCTGCTGTGGGTCGAGTCGCCGGGCATCCAGCGGCTGAGCGTGGCATCGCTTCCTACATCCTTCCTGGGCGTTGCCATCTCGACGGTTGCCATCACCGATGAGGGGCAACGGGTGCCCCGTCACATCATCGACTCGGGTGAGGACGGTTTCCTCGACGCCACGGACGCGATCGAATTCGTCGGTACCGTGAATGAGACGCTCTACAGCGCTCGCAATGCCTACCGGCTCTTCGTGGATCCGAGTACGGCTGCCGTCAGGACGGCGGCCAACCGGCGTCTCGGCTCTCGCGGTGCGATCACGGATGTCGTGGAGGGCCTCGCGGCAAGCGATCAAGCCGGGAGCTATTCCTTCACGGCGCCCGGGGACGATCCGTTTTACGACGAGTGGCTTTTCGCCCGGGACGGTCGACCGGACGTCATCGAGCGCAGCTTCGATCTGCCGGGTTATGCGGGCACCGGACCGGTCTCGCTGGAGCTCGTCCTCTGGGGCGTCACCGATTTCCCGGGCATCGAACCGGACCACCACGTGCAGATCGAGGTCAACGGCGTGCCCGTTCGGGAGCTGCGCTTCGACGGCGCCAGGGAGGTCGTCGTGGACGTGGTCCTCGAGGGCGAGATGCTCGAGCGTCAGAACACGCTGCGGCTGCTGGCGCCCGGCGACACGGGATTCGCTTACGACATCACGGCGCTCGATCGCTTCAGCGTGTCCTACGACCGCCTCAGCGTCGCCGAGGCGGGTGCCTGGCAGGGCGAGATCGTCCACGACGACAAGGTGTCGATCACGGGCTTCCAGGGGGCGTCGGTGGCCTGGAACGACCGCAAGCGTCGCGAAGGCGACACCGCGCTGATCGTGAAAGGCGCCGGCACCTGGACCGCGGCAGAGGAGGCGCGCCTGACGGCGCCGGGAGTCGTTCCGGACCCGGTGCTGCCGGTGGACGGTGCGGACATCGAGGCTGACTACCTGATCGTGACCCATCCGCAGTTCGCCGGTTCGGTCGCGCTGGCCGATCTCGTGGCGCTGCAGGAAGCGCGGGGCTATCGGACTGCGGTGGTTCGCACCGATGCGATCTACGCCAGCTACAGCGACCACGAGACCTCGCCCGTCGCGATCGCGGCGTTCGTGGCCGATGTCAGACCAGCCTATCTGCTGCTTCTTGGTGGAGACTCCTACGACTACAAGGATGCGCTCGGCCTCGGCTCGGAGAGCTTCGTGCCGACCTTCTACGTCGCCACGGACCAGCTCGTGACCTATGCACCGTCGGACATACCGTTCGGCGATTTCAACGGGGACGGGCTGCCGCAGGCGGCGGTCGGTCGACTGCCCGTGCGGACCGTTTCCGAGCTGGAGCTACTGGTCGCAAAGCTGTACGCCTACGCGCCGCCGCAGCGGCTCGTCCTCGCTGCGGGACCGAGCGATTCGGGGCGGCGCTTTGCAGAAATCAGCGATGGTTATGCGGCAAGGCTCGATGGATTGCTGACGCCGGAGCGATTCCACGCCGACGATCTGGGCGTCGCCAGCGCCAGCGCAGGCCTGTTCCAGGCGCTGGTCCAACCCGGCGCCGTGGTCAGCTTCGTCGGCCATTCGAGCTTCAGAATCTGGGGGCTCAATCCGGCCAGCGGCATCATGCTCCAAGCTGACGACGCGCGTGCGCTCGGCAACGCGTGGCCACACCTCGTCACCCAATGGGGCTGCTGGAACACCTACTTCGTCAATCCGCGCCAGGACACCATGGCCAACGGCTTTCTGCTGCAGCAGTCCGGTGCTGCGGCCGTCCTCGGCGCGTCGGCACTGACCGATCTTGGCCTGCTCCAGGAATTCGGCGAGGTCTTCTTTCGCCAGTTCGGTCGCCAGCCGACCCTGGGCGATGCCCTCAGACGGACGCAGCGACAGTACGCTCCCGAGAACATGGCCGGAGCGCGGATCATGACCCTGCTGGGGGATCCGGCAACGCCGCTGCGCTGAGGGGTTCGGGTCAGCGGTACGTCGCGGTTTCAGGGATCGAACTCGCTGAAGATCCGGAGATCGGGGGCGTACTCGAAGCGACCCGCAACATTCACCAGTTCGAATTCGACGCGCTGGCCGCTCTCGGTTTCCACGGTGCCCTTCGCCGGCGTCGCGAACCCGCCAAGCCTGGCCCAGTCCGCGGTGACGCTGCGCACGGGTCCGTCGAGGTGCGGCGCGAGGTCGGCAGCGACCAGATTGCTCAGCTCGTCCACGTAGATCTCCGCGTCGAAAGGCGGCAGGAGCGAGTACTGGAAAATCGCCAGCTGCCCCGATTCGGTCGGTCCGAGCGTGACCATGCCGATGAGCCTGCCGCGCTCGCCTTCCAGCTCGAAGCGGACCAGCAGGTAATCGGCATCACCCGCCGTCAGCGGCGTCGATTCACGGACCCGAATGGACTGCACCGCGCCGACGAGATTGGCGAAGCTGTCGATCTGCGCAAACTGATCCTCGGGGGTCTGTGACCGAAGCGATTCGGCAATGTGTTCGGACCGGTACAACGCGCTCCAGTCGCGATCCTGGAACGCGGCCGCAAGCGCATTGATCGGTGCGCTGGTATAGCGCTTCGCATCCGCAGACTGAGCGGCGAAGTCCGTGACCAGGTACTCGAACGTCTTGCTGCTGCCCATCTGCACGAGGTAGCGGGTGCGAACGCCTTCCGCGTCCTCGATCTCGCAGGCCAGTTCGGCGCCGTAGTCCGACGTGTGGACGGTCGCGCAGTCGATGCCGCTGATCGCGACGCCGGTGGCGCGTTCGTAGTGGGCTGGGTAGCCCGCCTCGAGACGCTCGATGAGCTGCTGCGAGGTCTCTTCGAGGGTGGCCGTGAGGGCCAGTATCAGGAGTATCGATTGCATGCGGTCAGCCTAGCAGCCTGTCGGACTCAGCCAAGTCTACTGCGCCGTCGTGGGGTCACGCCTGAACCAGCTCCCAGATCAGCACGCCGCAGAGGCCGAGGAGCGTCAGGAAGCCGACGATGAAGATCCGCATTCGATGGGGCACGTAGTTGGTGCGGATGTGGACGAGGCTGTGAGCGATCCGGGACGCGACGAAAACCCAGGCGAGCACGACGGCGGCCACGGAGACCTGCTGAAGGACGACGAGCGCCAGAATGATGGCGTAGAACAGGACGGGGATCTGGAACTGATTCTGGAAGTTGTTCGAGACCCGGAGCACCGACTCGGGCCACGCGCTGTTATCGATGGCCGATCTTTCGAGGTCGACTTCACCCGCCCGGACCGCGGCCTTCTTGCGGCTCGCGAGCGGAATGAGCAGTAGCAGCGTGAGCAGGATCTGCGCCGCTAGAGGCCAGAGAAGGAGCGTGGGTTTCATGGCGATCTCCGAGAACGATTCCGGCGCGCATGATGCCACGGGGACGAGCATGGGCGCGCGACTGCCGTTGCACCGTCTCGGCAATAGAACCATGATGCAGCGCAATCGAATGGGGAGTTGATGCATGAGCAAGCTGTGGCAGATCCCGCTGGCTGTCCTCGCCCTCGGCGCTATCGAGTCGCCGGCGATCGCGCAGTCGGGCCCGGGCATTCGAGCGCTCGCCGTCGGTTTCGCCGGCAGTGAGCCCCCCACGCCGCGCGCAGCGGTGCGTCCCGGTGCAAGCAAGGGCGAGGAGCAGGAGCAGTTCGCCGTTGATCTGTACATCCCGCTGACCGACCGCGAACCGACGATCGACGGGCTTATCGACTTCCAAGAGTGGGATTTTGCGCTGCTCACGGATATCGCCATCGAGGCCAATCCGTCGCCGCTGTACCTTGCGCACGGCAACGGCCGACTCTGGCTGGCCGGGGATCATGGGAACGATCCGGTGCTGAGCGAGAACGATCAGCTGGTCGTCTATGTGGACGACTCCGGTGGCGGTCCGCCGCCGTTCCTGAACGACGAGCGCTTCCCGGGCTCCTGCCTGGAATCGGATGAGGGGGAGGTCGACTTTGTGTTCCGCGCTGGCGGCAGCCAGGTCGATCAGCAACGCTGGCAGGCGGGTCCGTCAGGCTGCGGGTTCACGATCGATGTACCGCGCCAGCTGGTCGCCCACGGCGACAGCGCCGGCAACGTCCAGACCGAAGCCGGGACGCCGCTCGACGACCTCCTCGACGCGCGCACCGGCGATATCTTCGGCATGTTTGCGGGGCTATTCCGCGGCGAGGATTTCGTCTTCAGCGCCGCGCTCTTCGATCCGGCATTCCG
>JBCCZC010000344.1:0-6306 GCA_039188505.1 Pseudomonadota bacterium
CCGCTACGTCGATGAAGATGAGCAGATCATCGGAGGGACGCCATGAGCAGGCGTTTCCTACTGCTGCTCATGGCGCTCGGGCTGGCCGCCTGCGCGGGTGACCATGCGGAGCTGCGGCAGCAGATCGCCGCCGTGAAGCAGTCCCCGGGCGAGCAGATCGAACCGCTGCCGACCATCGAAACGCCGGAGACCTTCGAATACGAAGCCATGGATCTCCGCGAGCCCTTTGCGGGCGCCGTCAGCCAGCCGCTGCCGGAGGACGAGGAGATCGCCGCGATCGCGGCCGGGCCGCGGCCGGATTTCAATCGCCGCAAGGAAGTGCTGGAGGGCTTCGAGCTCGACAGTCTCGAGATGGTGGGCACCTATTTCTCCGAGGAATCGGAGCGGTTTTTCGGTCTCGTCGAGGATCCCGACGGTCTCCTGCACAGGGTCGCCGCCGAGAACTATCTGGGCCGCAATCACGGACGGATCGTGGCCGTATTCGACGACCGGATCGAAGTCATAGAACTCGTTGCCGACGGCGCGGGGGGCTGGAGTGAACGCGATGCAGCGCTGGTGCTGGACGAGCAATGAGGACGCCCAGGATTGGGGGTTTAAGCACATGAAACGAGAAGCAGAGTTTCGCGGTAAGCAATGGGTCAGACGCCTGCTGGCTCTGGTCATCGTCGGCTGGGCCGGCGTGGCTGGCGCACAGGGCGTCCTCGAGGGCGTCTCCTTCAACACCGGATCCGGTGGTGACGTGGACGTGATCCTCGAGGTATCGGGCGACGTGCCGGATCCCCAGGTGTTTACCACCGACAACCCCGCGCGCATCGCGCTGGACCTGAGCGGCACCAGCAGCGCCCTCGAGCGCCGCACGCTTGCGGTCGGCAGCGGCGCGACCCGCAGCGTGACCGCCGTCGAGGCCGGCGGCAGGACGCGCGTCGTGATCGACCTGTTCCGCTCCGTCCCCTTCGAGACGCGTCGCGAAGGAGATCGCCTGATCATCTCCGTTTCCGGCTCCGGTGGGAGCCTGACCACGGCGCAGCAGACGACGCGCCCAATTCCGGGTGTCCAGTCGGACGTCTCCGGTGATGTGGCTGTGGCCGCCGTCGACTTCCGCCGCGGGCAGCAGGGCGAAGGTCGGGTGATCATCGACTTCAACGCGCCGGGCGCGAACATCGATCTGAACCGGCAAGGACAGGTGCTGAGCGCGAACATCTACGACGCCGCGATCGCGGCCGAGCTCGAGCAGCGGCTCGACGTGATGGACTTCGCGACCCCCGTCGACATGATCGACGTCTTCCAGGACGGGAACCGGATTCGCCTGGTCGTGAATGTTTCCGGCGAGTTCGAGCACCTCGCTTACCAGACGGGCAATCGCTACGTCATCGAAGTCACCGAGTACGCCGAACCGGAGATCACCCCCGAGGAACTGCTCCTCGAGGAGCCGACCTACGAGGGCACCCGGGTCACCTTCAACTTCCAGGACATTCCGGTACGAGCCGTCCTGCAGCTCATCGCCGACGTGTCCAGCCTCAACGTGGTCGTTGCCGACACGGTGGACGGCAACATCACCCTGCGCTTGCAGAACGTGCCCTGGGACCAGGCGCTCGACATCATTCTGCAAGCCAAGTCGCTCGACAAGCGCCAGGTGGGCAACGTCGTCTGGATCGCACCGGCGACGGAGATCGCTGCCCGCGAGCAGCAGCAGCTCAGCGCCCTGCAGGAGAAGCGGCGGCTCGAGCCGCTGCGCTCGACCTTCATCCAGGTCAACTATGCCAAGGCGACAGACCTGCGGAACCTGATCCAGAATGCCGCCGCCAGCGCCGCGCAGATCGAGGCCGGTGCCGGCCTGCTGTCGGCCCGCGGCAGCGCCACCGTCGACGAGCGGACCAATGTTTTGCTCGTGACCGACACCTCCGACCGTCTCGAGGAGATCCGGGAACTGGTCAATCTGCTGGATCGGCCCGTGCGCCAGGTCCAGATCGAGTCGCGGATCGTGATCGCGACCGACAACTTCAGCGACGAGCTCGGGGTCCGGTTCGGCCTCTCGGGCGGCTACGAGGACAGTGACGGCAATCTGATCACCACCGCCGGAACCCTGGAAGCCACGGACCAGATGACCAACCAGGGGCTGTTCAATCGCTTCACGTCTCCCGACGGCAGCGCGCTCCCGGTGTTCAATCCGAGCACTAGCGGTATTCTCGGCATCCCGAATCCGGCCCTCGGCAATCGCCTGAACGTCAACCTGCCGGCACCGGCGCAGAACGCGACGAGCTGGGGACTTTCGATCCTGACGGCCGACTACCTGCTCGATCTTGAGCTCTCGGCGCTCGAAGAGGAGGGCCGCGGTGAGGTCGTCTCGAGCCCACGGCTGATCACCGCCAACCAGAAGGAATCGTTCATCCGCCAGGGCGTGGAGATTCCCTACCAGGAGGCCGCCGCGAGCGGTGCCGCGACGATCCAGTTCAAGGACGCGGTGCTGGAGCTGCGCGTGCAGCCCCTCATCACGCCGGACGATCGGGTGATCCTCGATCTGAGTGTCTCCAAAGACACGGTCGGCGAGTTCGTGCCGGTGCAGGGCGGCGGTGCGGTCCCCAGTATCGACACGCGGGAGATCGAGACCCAGGTGCTGGTCGACTCGGGTCAGACCGTCGTGCTCGGCGGCATCTTCGAACAGACTCGGCGCTTCGAGACCGACAAGGTCCCGGTGCTCGGTGACATTCCGGCCCTGGGGACGCTGTTCCGGCAGCGCTCCAACCAGGACGACAAGGCAGAACTGCTGATTTTCGTCACGCCGACCATCCTCAATGACGGCGTCGGCGCCTACTGAACGCGCGTACTACATAACTAAATCTACGGTGGGTTGCGAACGATGATTACCAAGGGACTCTGGCGTCCAGCGATCTTTCTCTCAGCGAGTACCCTGGTCCTCGCTGCGTGTGGCGGGGGTAGCAGCAGCGACGGCGGTGCCGCGTCGCCGCCGATGGCCGATCCGCCGCCACGCGTCAACATCAGTATCGAGATTGCGGCGCAGGATCAGACCCTGTCCGCGAATCCGGGCACGATCATCTTTGCACCCGGAACGGACTTCGCCACACAGCTGAACGTCAACCTGTCGGGGCCGTTTGCGACCAACCAGACGGTATCGTTCTCCGTTTCCAACGCGGAGCGCGGCGTCCTGTCCACCGACGGCGATCTCGTCACGCAGTCACAGTCGCTCGAGCTGAACGCGGTCAACGGCGACGCCACCGCTGTCTACCATGCCCGCGGCACGACCGGCGTCAACACCGTGACCGTCAGCACCCTGGACGATCGCGGTAAGGCAGACCCCGGCGACGACATCACGCGCTCCGCGACCGTCGACATCACGATCGACAACGCGGTCGCGCCGCCGCAGCGCCTGACCCTGGAAACCTCCAGGACGCGCCTGCCGGCGAATGCCTTCTTCGTCCAGCCGTTCCTCGGCTCACCGTATCTCTCCGAGGTCACGATCACCTTCCTCGATCGCTTCGGCAATCTGGGCGCGCCCGAAGAGGGTGAGGCGGCAGCCTCGGTCGATCCGGTCACCATCGGGGCGTTCTCGACCCTCGACGATCCGTCGACCGAGGACGTCAACGAATTCCTCAACCTGCTCGGTAACGGCACCGTGGGCATGGCGGCCGGCAGCGGCACCGTGTTCGTGCACTCCTTCGACATTCCCGGCAACGCGACGCTCCGGGTCGTGGCGCAGGATCCCGTGACCGGCGATCTCTTCGAGGAGACGTTGGACTTCGTGGTCGTCGAGCCGGCGTCGGACGGCATACCGGCCAACGTCATCCTGACGGTGCCGGCCTCCCTGCTCTTTATCCAGGATTCGGGTGGCAGGACGGCCACCAATGTCGAGATCATCGTGTTCGACGGCGCCAACGAGCCCGTGGCTGACGCGACTGCGTCGAACAACGTCCGCGTCGAGATCGACACCATCGGTGCCGGTGATGCGGTCCTGACCGCGACCGATGTCTCGGGTGCGCAGGTCTCCGGGCGCGCCATCAATGTCGGCACGACCGCCGGAATCACCAGCGCGAATCTGCGGACCGGCGCCAGCGGCGGTACCGTCAGGATTCGCGCCATTGCCGATGCGGCCGATAACAACGTCGACAACGGCATCCAGGCGCCGGTGACGGACGTCTTCGAGCTCGAGATCACCGACGGCGAACCGTTCGCCGTCTCGCTGTCGGCCTTCCAGCTCGGCCAGCAGGGCATCAACCCCGTCAACGACGGCGTGCGTCTCGTCAATACCGATCCGACGCAGCCCGTGCCCGCTCCGACCGGCGGCGCCTACCAGCTTCCTGTGGTTGCCGTCGTCACCGATCGGAACGGCAATCCGCCGGCGCGACCGGTGACGGTGCAGTTCGGGCTCATCGATGCGCCGCTGCAAGGCTTCCCGGCAACGGGGCCGGGTTCCTTCGCGATCAGCGGTGGCGACGGCGACCCGCAGGAAAGCGGGAATCTCTTCACGGCACCGGGCGGCGCGTTCAACCTCGCCGGTGGTGGTGCCGCCCCCGGCGACACGCTGGTGCTCTTCGGCCGGGATTCGGTTGGCAACTCCGACCTCGAGGGCGCGCGCTCCATCGACGGGGTGATCTCGAATACCCAGCTGACGGTCACGCGGCCCTTCGACGCCAACGTGCCCGCCGTCGATCGCGGACCGGTGATCCCGTACGCGATCGGCCGGCCCGAGAATGGCAATATCCTGACGTCCGCCGTCACCGACGAGTTCGGGGTCGCTGCCGCGGTGCTGACCTATCCGGTGTCGGCCGTCGGCCGCTCCGTGATCGTGCATGGACAGGTCGCGACCGTGAGCGACGCCGGCACGATCGGCGACGTCACCCAGGGCAGCTTCTCGGCCCTTGCCCCGGTCATCCTCGTCGCATCGCCGAACGACATGTTCGCGAACAAGACGAGAACGGTGGAGCTCTGCGCCTTCGACGCCGCCGGCGTGCCCATTCCGGGTGTGCGGCCGTCCTTCGCCTTCAGCACCCACGTGGGCACCGCGATCGCGGACGGCCAGGAAGACATCGGCGTGGTGAGCACGCCGACCGGCTTCGACGGCTGCACGGACGTGCTCGTGGAGACGATTAGCGTGCCGATCACGGGTTCGGGCGATTTCGACTTCCTGCTGAACTTCGAACTCGGCGGCGTGATCGCACCGGTCGCGATCGATGGCTCGGTCACCGATCAGAACCCCATCAATCAGATCGACATCCTGCCCGAGGCGATCATCGGTAACACGCCGGGTACGGACATCCTTGTGCGCCTCGTCGACGTGAACGGCAACCCGATTCCGGGTGAGCAGATCCGCATCGACTGTACGTCCAACCAGGGCGCCGTCACCCCGCTCCAGTTCCCGGGCGTCACCGACGCGAACGGCCTGACCAGCATCCGGCTCGGCATCGCCGGCCTCGATGCGCTGTGTCCGGGCGACACGCCGGGCGACGGCATCTGCCTCATCGATACGACGGCGGTCACGGCGAACGGGGAAGAGCTCTCCATCGTCGGCCGCGAGGGCTTCCTGCTGCCGGACGATCCCCTGTGTGCCGGTGAAGTTGACGAGTTCACGCTGACCGTGAATTTCTTCGAGGTCAACGATCCGCCGCCGACGGATCCGATGAATCCGACGGATGGCGGTAACCGCGGCACGCCGCCGTACGATTCCGTGATCGTCTTCAGTGACGATGGTCTGATCGCCTGCGAGTACGACGTCGAGAACTCGGACACGCCGACGGACTGCGCGACGCCGACCTATCCGCGCGATACCCGCGTGACCCTGTCCATTCCCGGTATCGGGGGATCGGGACGTCCGCGCGTGCCCTTCTGTGCCGAAGTCGAGATCGACGACAACATGGATGGTGAGATCGACGAGAACGAAGAGGTCCAGGGTTGCTTCCTGGGCTGGTCCGGCTCGGAGGAGTGCCAGCGCGCCGTTGACATCGACGGGTTCCCGCTGCTGCGCGTCGAACTCCTGATGAACCGCGACAAGGCCTGCACCGCCCGCTTCCGCTAGGCGCGAGGCTGTTCCACCGCTCGAGACGGGCCGGCACGACGCCGGCCCGTCGTTTTTTGGGCGCCCCGCTGCGGGCGCGGCTCCTTTTACTCTGCTCCGCCTCCCGTCACCACGCGGTCACCACGAACGGTGACTCACCCTTTGGCATAGGCAAAGCATCATCCGAACCGCTAAACTCCGGCGGTTTTGGACCCTGGCCTCCCGCATTTCCAGCGGGTGCCACTGCATCGGGAACGCGGATCCATGGCATCAACCGAATCCTTTGCGTCGCGGCAGCC
>JBCCZC010000345.1:0-6305 GCA_039188505.1 Pseudomonadota bacterium
CCGACCGGGGCCGACACGGTCGTGCCCGTCGAGGAAATCGCTAGCGCTGACGGCACGGCGACGCTGACGGCCCCGGCCGGCATCGATCCTGGCCAATTCGTCCACCGGCAGGGCACCGATTATGCGTCCGGGGACGCGCTGCTGGCCCCGGGAACGCCACTCGCGGCGCCCGAAGTCGCGGTGCTGTCTTCGGTCGGGCAAGGACACGTCCGGGTTGGCGGCGTCCCACGCGTCGCCGTAGTTTCCACGGGCGATGAACTGGTCGCCGCGGAAGATCCTGTCCTTCCGCACCAGATCCGGCGCGCCAACGATTATGCGATCGCCGCCGCGCTGCGTCAGCGCGGCGTGGGCACGCCAGCGGCGGTGCACCTCCGCGACGATCCCGAAGCCATGCGTGCGGCGGTCGCCGAGCTCCTCGACGCGACCGACGTCCTCGTGCTCAGCGGCGGCGTCTCCAAGGGCCGTTTCGACTACCTGCCGGGCATTCTCGACGAGCTGGGCGTGGTGAAGGCGTTCCACCGGGTCCGCCAGCGCCCGGGCAAGCCCATGTGGTTCGGAACCCTCGGGGAGAAGCTGGTCTTCGCGCTCCCGGGGAATCCGGTTTCGGCTCTGGTATGCCTCCACCGCTACGTACTGCCCGCACTCGCGCTGGGTGCCGGGGGCACCCCACGCTTCGGCCGCGCGGTCCTCGGCGCCGACCTCGCGTTCCGTGGTGATCTCACGCGATTCGTGCCGGTGATCGTGACTCCCGATGCCGGAGGTGCACCCGTTGCGGTGCCCCGGGAGCTCAATACGTCCGGCGACTTCTTCGGGCTGGCGGGGACGCAGGGCTTCGTCGAGCTGGACGGCGATCAGGGACACTGGCGCGCCGGCACCGCGGTGCCCTTCCATCCATGGTAGAGGCCGTGCGCGACCGCCTGCGGCGCCCCCTGCGAGACCTGCGAATCTCGGTACTGGACCGGTGCAATTTTCGCTGTCCGTACTGCATGCCCGCCGAGCTCTTCACCGAGGATTACCGGTTCGTGCCGCGCCTCCACTGGCTCGATTTCGAGGAGATCGAGCGCGTCGTGCGCCTGTTCACCGCAAGCGGGGCCATCAAGATCCGTATCACCGGCGGCGAACCGCTGCTGCGCCCCGGCTTGCCGAGCCTCATCGAGCGGCTGACGGCATTGCCAGGCGTCGAGGATCTCGCGCTGACGACCAACGGCGTGCTCCTGCCGCGCGTGGCGCCGGCCCTGCGCGAGGCTGGGCTCCACCGGCTCACCATCAGCCTCGACTCGTTGGATCCGGTGGTCTTCGAGCGCATGAGCGGCCATCGCGGGAAGGTCAGCGAGGTGCTCGCCGGCATCGGCGCGGCGGAAGCGGCCGGCTTCGAGCACCTGAAGCTCAATGCGGTCGTGCAGCGGGGCGTGAACGATCATACGATCCTCGATCTGCTGGACCACTTCCGGCACACGGGCCACATCGTGCGGCTCATCGAGTTCATGGACGTCGGCACCCGGAATGACTGGGACCTCTCGCAGGTCGTTTCCAGCCGCGAATGGATCGACCGGATCAGTGAGCGCTGGGCGCTGAAGCCGGTGGCCCCGGCCTATCCCGGGGAGGTCGCCAGCCGCTACGCCTATCAGGACGGCGGCGGCGAGGTGGGGTTCATCAGCTCGGTGAGCCAGCCCTTTTGCGGTGGCTGCACGCGGGCGCGCCTATCGTGCGACGGCGAGCTGTTCACGTGTCTGTTCGCGAGTCGCGGCACGCCCCTGCGTTCCGCGCTACGCGACGGCGTCAGCGATGCCGAGCTCCTGTCGCTGGTTCATGGCACCTGGCGCCAACGATCAGATCGCTACAGCGAGGAGCGCGGCGAGGCTACCGAAGGAATGGAGAAAGTCGAAATGTACCGGATGGGTGGATGATGAAGACGGTGACCGTGCAGTACTTTGCTGCCTACCGCGAGGCGGTCGGGCATGCCGAAGAACAGGTTGAAACAACGGCCGCGACGGCCGACGCGCTGTTCGAGCAGCTCCAGGCCATGCACCCGTCGCTGGAGCGATTCGAGGCCATGCGGGTGGCGATCAACGACGCGATGGCCGGCTGGCCCGATGCGATCGCCGATGGCGACACCGTGCTGGTCTTTCCGCCGGTGGCCGGCGGATGAGCATCATGGTCATCACTGCCGACGCCATCGACCCGGTGGCATGCTACGCCCAGCTCCAGGACCACAGCTGCGGCGCGTGCGTCACCTTCGAGGGCTGGGTCCGGAACCACCAGGACGGACGCGAGGTTCGCTCCCTCGAGTACGAGGTCTATCATCCCCTGGCGGTCAGCGAGGGAGAGCGGGTGATCGCCGAGGCTCGGGCGCGCCATCCGGTGACGCACGCCCTGTGCGTCCACCGCGAGGGCCATCTCGAGCTCGGCGATCTCGCCGTCTGGGTCGGCGTGTCGTCCCCGCATCGGGACGAATCCTTCCTGGCTGCGCGGATGGTCATCGACCAGATCAAAGTGCGGCTGCCCATCTGGAAGAAGGAGCACTACCTCGACGGCGACTCGGGATGGGTCAACTGCGAGCGCTGCGCGAACCACGGCCACGCTCACTCCTGAGCCGCCGCCAGGTCGTCCGCCGTATCGAGATCCACCGACGCGCCTGGCATCGGAACGGCGATTGCATCGGGCTCGTCACGGATGACGGCCCGCGCGCCCCGGTCACCGGTAAGCGCGCGGAGAGCCGGAAACAGACGTCGCGGAAAAACGGCCGGAACGCCGATCACCCCGCCATAGGCCGACGCCACGAGGCGGTCGGGGTACTGCCCGGCGACGTCAAGCAATCGATGGAAGTCCGCCACCTCCAACCGGTACTGATCACAGGTCGCGACGAGCACGCTGGCCGCGTCCTTGGGCACGGCCGCAACGCCGCAGGCGACGGAGGACGCCATGCCCGCCTCCCAGGTCCCGTTGACGATACAGCGTACGGCCAGGCCGCGAAGGGCCTCTCGGACCGCGTCGGCATGGGCGCCCAGGACACAGATCACCCGTGATCCACAGGCGGCGCCGAGCCTCGCGCAGGCGCGTCGGACCAGAGGCGTGCCGTCGATCTTCACGAGCTGCTTGGGTCGCCCGAGCCGGGTCGAGCCACCGGCCGCGAGCAGGATGGTCCAGGGGCGGTGTTCAGCGTCCACCGCAGGCCGTACAGTCCACGCGTCGCGAGACGCCGAGGGATCGCCACTCCCACCCGTTTGCATCCACGAGATGCAGGGCAGGGCGGGGGACCTGACCCGCGAGCACCTGCAGCGCCAGGGCGGCCACGGCGCTGCCGACCAGGCCGGTCACGGGGCCCAGGACGCCGCCGCCGGCGCAGTCCTCGAGCACATCGGCGGCCTCGCCGTAGATACAGCGATAGCAGGGCGCGCGAGCGTCGGACGCGGGCAGGAAGACGAACTGCCCCTCGCTGCGGGTCGCCGCGCCCATGATCCAGTCCTGCCCGGCTGCGAGGCAGGCGTCGTTCATCGCCAGGCGCGTGCCAAAGTTGTCACTGGCGTCGATGGCCAGATCAACGTCTTCCAGCAGGCCTGGAAGGCTGGCCGCGTCGGCCCGCTCAGGCCGTACGGTGATGGCGACGTTGGGATTCTGACGCGCGAGCGAGGCCCGAGCGACATCGACCTTTCTCTGGCCAACATCCTTCGGTGAATACAGCACCTGCCGTCCGAGGTTGCCGGCGGCGACGGTATCGAAGTCGACCAGCGTGAGGGCCCCGATCCCCGCCGCGACCAGGTACTGGGCGATCGGGCAGCCCAGGCCGCCGGCGCCCACGAGTAGCACGCGGGAAGCCGCCAGGCGGGCCGGCGCATCGGGGCCGAAGTCGGGCAGGGCGACGAGCGGAACATCGCGCGGCGCCGGGGCTCGCGTCACTTGCGGCCGCTACCGGTCAGGACGGCCGCGTCCCGGCCGTAGGTGGCGGCCTGCAGTTCGGCGACGATCGAAAGGCCGACTTCCTCCGGCAGCTCGCCGCCGAGATCGAGACCCACCGGCCCGCGCAGCCGGTGGGTCAGGTCGAGACCGTCACCCGCCAGCAGTTCCAGCAGCCGCTGCCGTCGGGCCGTCGGACCCAGGACGCCGACCCAGGGTTGAGCCTGGCCCGCGACGGTGCGCAGATAGCCCAGATCGCCGTCGAGGCTGTGACTCATCACCAGCACGGCATCCGCTTCGAGCAGGTCTGGATCGTCCGGCGCGAAGGCGCGGACCGCATGCGCGTTCGGGAAGCGATCCGGCCGGACGTGGCCTGGTCGACGGTCGAGTACGACGACCCGCCAACCGACCGCCGCGGCCTGGTCGACGACCGGCACGGCATCCGCCCCGGCGCCGCAGATACAGAGCAAGGGCGCGGGCGCGACATGCTCGACGAAGACCGTCGCGCCGTCCCGGGTTTGAACGCCTGGCGTTGCGGCCTCGACGGCGTCGACGCCCCCTGGCGCGTTCTCCTCGCCGGGCCGCCAGCTGGTGCCGATCACGGTGTCGTCGGGGGCGGCGATGATGGTTACGAGCGGGCCGCCACCGGTCTCGACGAGATTTCCCAGACGGGCCAGGAGCGGGCTCTCCCGGTCGATGCGCTGGAGGAAGATCCGGACGAGACCTTCGCAGCCCAGGCCCAGGCCCCAGATCGCATCATCCGGCGACCGCATGTCGTACTCGACCTGCCGCGGGAGGCCCGTGTCCAGCACCGACCGGGCCTGCACGGCCAGGTCCGTGTCGAAGCAACCCCCGCCGAGCATACCCGCCAGGCTGCCGTCGGCGGCAATCAGCATGCGGGCGCCGGCCTTGCGATAGGTGCTGCCGGCGGTGTCCACAACCGTCGCCAGCACGGCCTGCTCGTCGCTTGCCAGACGTGCGCGCGCCGCCGCCAGGAGTCGGGGCAGGCCGCGATCAGCCATCGAGGGTCCCGAGGAAGGCCGCTGCCTCGGGATCGAGACCCTCATCCGCCTGCCAGACACCGGACTTGCCGCCGGACTTGTACAGCAGCCGAACCGCCTCGATCCGCAGGGCGGGATTGATTGGCTTGGACAGGTCCCAGACGGTCAGTAGCGCAACGCTCACCGCCGTCAGGGCCTCCATCTCGACCCCGGTCCGCTCCGCGATCTCCGCGACGCAGTAGATGTCCACGGCGTGCGCCTCGGGCCGCAGCGCGTGCCGGACCAGCACCCGGTTGAGGCTGATCGGGTGACAGAGCGGGATGAGCTGCGACGTCAGCTTGGCGGCGTTCACCGCGGCGAACTGCGCCAGGGTCAGCGCGTCCCCCTTGGGCAAGGCGCCGCGGCTGACCAGTTCGAAGGCCTCGGCGCCAAGCACGATACGACCGGCGGCCAACGCTCGGCGGCGTGTCACCGGCTTGCCGGACACGTCCGCCATGGCGAAGCTGCCGGTCACGCCGGAGGACCGAGCAGCTCGACGAAGTTGCAGGGGCGGTGGCGCGAGTCCAGCTGTTCGGCCAGCAGGCGGGTCCACGCCGTCCGGCATGCCCCGGTCGAGCCTGGCAGGCAGGCCACGAACGTGCGATTGGCGAGACCGGCGACGGCACGGGACTGGACGGTGGAAGACCCGATCTCCTCCGCCGAGACCGACCGGAACAGCTCGCCGAAGCCGGGAATTTCGCGATCGAGCAGGGGCACCACGGCTTCCGGAGTGACGTCGCGGTCGCGGAAGCCCGTGCCCCCGGTGATCAGCACGACCTCGACCTCGGCATCGGCGATCCACGCGGCAACCAGCGCCCGGATGAGGTAGCGATCGTCGATGACGAGCTCCCGCTTGGCGACGATGTGGCCGGCGTCACCGAGAGCTTCCGCGAGAAAGCCACCGGAGGTGTCGGTTTCGAGCGTGCGGGTGTCGGATACGGTCAATACGGCAACCCGGAGGGGCCGGAAGGATGCGTCTGCGTGGGGCATGGTGTTCTGCTGCGCCAGGGGGGACCCGATTATAACCGGAGACGTGACCGGGAACGCAGACGTGCGCGTGTCGCTGGCTCGATACTGTTGTGACCGGTTAGGCTACCGGTCCGGTAAGGGGATGGGTGATCGCCAGGCATGGCGGCGATGGACGGGGAAAGAGATTCGATGATCAGACTCAGAGCGTTTACGGCCCTCCTGGCCTTCGCTGCCGCGCCGGCCCTGGCACAGCTCAAGTACGCCGACCAGGTCGCTACCGGGACGTCGATCGCGCTGCCGAACGGCGGTGCGGCCGAGCTGAATTTCAACCTCGGGTTCTCGGCGCCAAATGGAACGCGACGCTACCTCCGCTTCGAATTTACCGGCGCGACGATCGGTACG
>JBCCZC010000346.1:0-6303 GCA_039188505.1 Pseudomonadota bacterium
AGCTGCTGACCGAGCACCGCATCCCGATCACTGCCCACGAACTCGAGGTAGGCGCGGTTCGCGAAACGCAGCCGTCGGTCCGCATCGATATAGGTCAGCATGGCCGGCGCGTTGTCCGTATAGAGCCGGACCTGCTCCTCGCTGGCCCGGACGGCCTCCTCGGCGCGCTTGTAGGGGGTCACGTCCGTGTAGGTGGTGACGTAGCCGCCGCCCGGCATGGGCCGCCCCTGAACCTCGATGACCCGACCATCAGGCCACACCCGCTGCTCCGTGTGGGCCTCGCCCCGGTCCATGGCCTTAAGCCGGAGCGAAATGAGTGCATCCGTATCGCCTTCCCCCAGGAGCCCGCGCCGACCGTTTTCCTCGAGCAGCACGTCGATCGGCTGGCCGAGGTGAACCATGCCCGTCGGGTAGTCGAAGAGATCGACATACGCCTGGTTCCACCCGACGAGATCCAGATTTTCATCAACAACACTGACAGCTTGCGAGATGCTATTGAGCGTCGACTCGAGGAGCTGCCGATTGAAGCGAACCACCTGGGAGGTTGCGTTCAGGAGCCTGGCGGCATCCACGGTGCCAACGCCGACACGCTGAAGCGCTCCGGACAGGACGCTGCGCGCCGAAGCCGCACCGATCGAGCCTGACAGCAGCCGTTCGGTGAACTGGAGGGACTGCGCGTTCGCCGTGGCTTCGGCGTCCCCACCCCAGCCAATTTCGTCGGCGTGTTCCGCAAACGCGGTCCGGGCGTGGCTGCGACCGACGAAGCGCGCGGCCAGCTCCTGCAGGTCCGACAGCGTCGCTGGCGCCTGGGTTGCTGCCCTGGCCTGGGAGAGCTGGGCGCGATCGGTGAAGGCCAGGGCTTCCATCCGCTCGCCCAGCGACTGCCCGCCGAGGCGCGATACGAGAACAATCAGGACGATGTTGAGCCCAAGCGACCACAACGCACCGTGAGACAGCGGCGACAGCCCGTCGAAGCCGAACAATGCCTGCGGCCGGAGCCAGCTGATGCCGAGGAGCCCATCGACCACGAAGCGGCTGTCCGCGCCCACCAGCACAGGCAGCAGCAGCGCATAGAGCCAGACCACGCCGCCGCCGATCAGCCCGGCCAGCGCCCCGTTGCGCGTCGCCCCGGACCAGTAGACGCCGAGCACCAGCGCCGGGGCGAACTGGGCCACTGCCGCGAAGGCCAGCAGTCCGATCGACGCCAGCGCCGCTGAGGTGCCGCCGATCAGGAAGTACCCCCAGGAGGCGAGTGCGATCAGCACGATGACGGTACGACGCGCCTGCAGCAGGGGGCCTGCGACGTCCGCCCGCTCACGGGTTCTCCGACGGAGCAGGACCGGCAGCACGATATCGTTGCTGACCATTGTGGCCAGGGCCACGGTGGCCACGATGACCATGCTGGTCGCGGCGGAGAAACCACCGATGAAGGCCAGCAGGCTCAGGACCTGGTGATCTCCAGCCGCGGGCAGCGCGAGCACGAAGGTATCCGGACTCACGTTCTCGGGGAGGACGGAGAGTCCGGCCACGGCGATCGGAATGACGAACATCGAGAAGATCACGAGATAGAGCGGGAACAGCCAGCGCGCCGTGCGCAGGTCGCGCCGATCCCGATACTCGACCGCCGCCACGTGGAACTGCCGCGGCAGGCAGATGATCGCCGCCATGGCCAGGAGGGTGCTGGTGATGAACCCGTCGGGCAGCGGCAGTAGCGCCATGCGCCGCGTCAGGTCCTGGGACTCGGCAATCACCTCCCCGGTCTTCGCGAGGCCACCAAGGGTAGCGAGCGCGAAGATCCCGATGGCCACGAAGGCGACGAGCTTCACTACCGACTCGAGGGCAATGGCCCACATCATGCCGCGGTGGTGCTCGGTCGCATCCAGCTCCCGGGTACCGAAGAGAATCGCGAACAGCGCCAGCCCGCCCGCGACCAGCAGCGCGACGAAGGGCTCGCTCGTGACAGGTGCGGCGCCCAGTACTTCCATCGAGACCGTAACGGCCTTCAGCTGCAGGGCGATGTATGGCACCCCACCGGCCACGGCCAGGAGCGTGACGAGGACCGCGACGGCGCGGGACTTGCCATAGCGGAGCGCGAGCAAATCGGCGATGGAGGTCGCATTGCGTGCCTTGCTGATCCGCACGACCCGCTGGAGAAAATCGAAGCCGACGGTGAACACGAGAATTGGCCCGAGATAGATCGGCAGGAACGCGAAGCCGCCAGTCGCCGCGGTGCCGACGGCCCCGTAGAAGGTCCAGGATGTGCAGTAGACGCCGAGGGAGAGCGCATAGATGAACGGCTGCAGCCGACCAGCGCTCGCTGCCTGTCCGCGGCGGTCACCCTTGTAGGCCACCGCAAAGAGCAGCCCGACGTAGCCAAGCGCCAGCAGTGGTAGCAACCAAGCTGCAATCACGGCGTTTCCCCGTTCGCCCGCGAAAGGCGCCCCTCGCGCCCCGCGATGACTCGACTAATACCATGGTCTAACCCCCGGAACAAATGCGCCAGGGGGCTAGATCAAAAAATAGGTTGTTTCTTTATTCAATTGTTTTTATTGACTTAATTTCCCCTAACGCCGCAGATCCACCGTCTGGCAAGCGCCCTGCCCTCGACTTTGGTCGAACGGGCACCGGGTAATGAAGCTGCTAGCTTCGGTCCCGCCTTAAAGTGCAATGGAGGGGTCGGTGATGACCGAGCAGCAAAAGCGTGAGAATTACTGGAAGGAGAACATCCGCCTCGTGGGGATCCTCCTGTCGATCTGGTTCGTGGTGTCCTACGGCTTCGGCATCCTGCTCAAGGATGCGCTCGACACCGTTCAGTTCTTCGGATTCCAGCTCGGGTTCTGGTTCGCCCAGCAGGGTTCGATCTTCGTCTTCCTGATTCTGATCTTCGTGTACGCGGCGAAGATGAATCAGCTCGACCGCAAATACGACTTCGACGAGGAGTGAGGGGAGCACCATGGAACTGCAGACTCTGATCTATATCGCCGTCCTGGGCAGCTTCGCCCTCTACATCGGCATCGCAATCTGGGCCAAGGCGTCCAGCACAGGCGACTTCTACGTCGCCGGCAAGGGCGTCCACCCGGTCGCCAACGGCATGGCGACGGCCGCTGACTGGATGTCGGCCGCCTCGTTCATCTCGATGGCGGGCCTGATCGCCTTCCTCGGCTACGGCGGCTCGGTCTATCTGATGGGCTGGACCGGCGGCTACGTGCTCCTGGCACTGCTGCTTGCGCCCTACCTACGGAAGTTCGGCCGCTTCACGGTGCCCGAGTTCATCGGTGACCGCTACTACTCGCAGACCGCGCGCATCGTCGCCGTCGTCTGCCTGATCTTCATCTCCTTCACCTACGTCGCCGGCCAGATGCGGGGCGTCGGGATCGTCTTCTCACGCTTCCTCGAGGTCGACATCCTCACCGGTCTGCTGATCGGCATGGGCATCGTCTTCTTCTACGCCGTGCTCGGGGGCATGAAGGGCATCACCTACACCCAGGTGGCCCAGTACTGCGTCCTGATCTTCGCCTACACCGTGCCGGCGGTCTTCATCAGCTTCCAGCTGACGGGCAACCCGGTACCGCAGCTCGCGTTCGGTTCGGAATATCTCGATTCCGGCATGCCACTGCTCGCCAAGCTCGATCAGGTGGTCCAGGACCTCGGGTTCACCGCGTATACGGAAGGGACGAAATCGACCATCGACGTCTTCTGTATCACGCTGGCACTGATGGTTGGTACGGCCGGCCTGCCGCACGTCATCGTCCGCTTCTTCACCGTCCCCAAGGTGCGCGACGCACGGAAGTCCGCCGGCTGGGCGCTGGCGTTCATCGCCATCCTCTACACGACGGCACCGGCCGTCGGCTCCATGGCTCGCCTGAACCTGATCGACACGGTCCAGACCAACGAGCAGTCCGTTCCGCCGGAGTTTCTCGTCTACGAGGATCGCCCGGAATGGTTCAAGACCTGGGAGAACACGGGCCTCCTGAAGTTCGAGGACAAGAACGGCGACGGCCGCATCCAGTATTACAACGACGGCAACGCGGAATTCGCCGCCACCGCCGCCGGCTACGGCTGGCAGGGCAACGAACTCTCTGTCGACCGCGACATCATGGTCCTGGCCAACCCGGAAATCGCCAACCTGCCGAACTGGGTCATCGCCCTGGTCGCCGCCGGTGGTATCGCCGCTGCCCTGTCGACCGCAGCGGGCCTGCTCCTGGTGATCTCGGCCGGCGTGTCTCACGACCTCTGCAAGAGTGTCTTCTTCAAGGACATGAGCGAGAAGAACGAGCTCCTCACCGGCCGCATCGCTGCCGCCGTCGCCGTGGTGGTCGCCGGCTACCTGGGCTACAACCCGCCGGGCTTCGTCGGACAGGTGGTCGCCTTCGCGTTCGGACTGGCCGCAGCGTCCCTCTTCCCGGTCATCCTGATGGGCATCTTCTCCAAGCGCATCAACAAGGAAGGCGCGATCGCGGGGATGCTGACGGGCCTGCTGTTCACGGGCGGCTACATCATCTTCTTCAAGGGCGTCTTCATCGCGCCGCTGGCCGAGAACATCCCGGCCAACTGGCTCTTCGGCATCTCACCGGAAGGCATCGGCGTCGTCGGCATGCTGCTCAACTTCCTGGTTGCCAACATCGTCAGCCGCGTTACGGCAGCGCCGCCGAAAGAGATCCAGCAGCTGGTCGAGGACATCCGCGTCCCGCGCGGCTCAGGTGCAGCGCACGCCCACTGAGTTTCATCGTTCCACCCCTCCAATGGGCCGGCTCGTCCGGCCCTATTTTTGTGAGCGGCCTGTCGGGCTTAGCGAATCTACTGCGCCACCGGGAGGCACGCGACGATTCCATAAGCCCGACAGGCCGCTAAGGCGGCCAGCAAAAAGGCCGCTGGGGTACGGGCTTGCCTTGCCCCGCTTCGGCGGCTGGTCGATGATCCGCCAATGCGTGAAGGAGCGCAGCGTTGAACGAACTGAAGGACATAGTTGATTTCGTCGGCGGCTGCCCGCCCTTCGACGCCCTGCCGGCGCCGCTCCTGGAGCGCCTCTGCCAAGCGGGGGAGATCAGCTACCACCCCGCCGGCCAGGTCGTGCTCGCCCACAACGCACCCAACGACGAGCTCTGCCTCGTCCGCCGCGGTGCCGTCGGCATCTGGACTGCGGACGGCGAGTTCATCGAGAAGCGCGCCGAGCGGGAGGCGTTCGGCGTGCCGTCGCTCCTGACCGGACGGCCCGCCGCCTTCGAGGTCCGGGCGGACGAGGACCTGCTCGTCTACCGCTTTCCGGACTCGGTCTTCCGCGCCGTCTGCGCCGAGGCGCCGGCCTTCGACCACTTCTTCTCCGCCGCGGTCATCGACCGGGTGCATCGCGCCGTCGATGATCGTGGCGCCATGGCCCATGCCCGCCTCAAGGTCTCGGACCTCATGTCCGCCCCGCCGGTCCTCGTGCCGGCCGACACGTCGATCCAGCAGGCCGCCCAGCACATGGCGGAGCGCCGCATCTCCTCGCTCCTGGTCGACTTCCCCGACGGCTCCTACGGCATCGTGACGGACCGGGACCTGCGCTCGCGCGCCGTGGCCCCGGGTCTCCCGATCAGTGGACCGATCGGGCAGATCACAACCCGTGATCCCACGGCCGTGCGGGCTGGCGCCACGGTCATGGACGCCATGCTCCAGATGACCGACACGGACATTCACCACCTTCCGGTCAACGGGGACGATGGTCGTCCGGTCGGCCTGCTGTCCGCGAGCGACCTCTTCCGCGCGGACAACAACCAGCCGGTCTTCTGCGTGCGGAACATCCGCCGTAAGACCGACTTCGCGGGCGTAGCGCGGGCGGCGGGTCGGCGCCGCGAGCTGTTCATCAACCTCGTCCGCCAGGATGCGAGCAGCACGCAGATCGGCCAGCTCATGAGCGCGATCACGGACGCGACAACGCGCCGCTGCATCGACCTCGCGATCGCGGAACTGGGTGAGCCACCGCTGCCCTGGGCCTGGCTCGCCTTCGGCTCGCAGGCGCGCCGCGAGCAGACGGTGCGTACGGACCAGGACAATGGCCTGATCCTCGGCGCCGAGCCCGACGCGGCGCAGGCCGAGTGGTTCGAGCGCTTCACGACCCGGGTCTGCGACGGACTCGCGCAGGCGGGCTACGTCCACTGCCCCGGGGGCATCATGGCGAAGACGCCCGACTGGCGCATGCCGCTCGACGGGTGGAAGCGCCAGTTCGGCAAGTGGATCGATACGCCCGAGCCCAAACCGCTCATGTACACCTCGATCTTCTTCGACTTCCGCTGCATCGCGGGAGACCAGGCGCTTGGAGACGCC
>JBCCZC010000347.1:0-6267 GCA_039188505.1 Pseudomonadota bacterium
CCCCGAGCGGCATCCTCTGGCCGGTCGGGGGCATCGCGCAGTTGATCTTCGTGAACAGCACGCTGGCTTCCGGTTCGCCGGGGATCACATAAAGGTTCACCAGCTTGTAGATCGCATCGAAGCCCGTGTCGCTGAGGTCGAGGCCGCCTGCCGGCTGGCCCGCGTTGTGGCAGCTCGTGCAGCGACCTTCCGGGCTCACCAGCTCGTTGAACAGCGGCTTGATGTCCGTCGACCAGTCGACGCCGAAGACGATCGGCGTGCCGCCCAGATCGTCACAGCCTCCGCCGCCCGCCGCCGCCCCTGCGGCGGCGAGCCCCGCGACCAGCGCCAGCGCCAGGGGGCGCCTCATACGCCGGCAACGAGCCCGGGCACGGTTCGCGTGAAGCTGGCGAACGTGGGGGTGACCGCGGCGTCAGCAAACGGCCCGGAAACGAAGTTGTCGATGTTCGGGAAGATGGCGGGAAGGTCAGCATCGGCGACGCCCATCCAGCGGGCGAAGGTTGCCGCGTACTGGTCGACGGCGGTGGTCGGCAGGAACTGGCCGCGGCTGAGCGACTCGCCGAGGTCCGGACTGATCGCGCCCGCCCCGCCAATGGCGTTATCGAGCGTGACGCTCGGGTACCGCCCGTAGACCTGGCCGCCGTTGACCGCGCCGCCGACCGCGAACTGAACGCTGCCCCAGGCGTGGTCCGTCCCGTTGCCGTTCGAGTTCAGAGTGCGGGCGAAGTCGCTCATCGAGAACAGGGTCACCTCGTCGGTGATGCCCAGCGCCTCCATGGCCCGCTGGAAGGCGTTGACGCCCTGGGACAGCTGCTCGAGGAGGGCGTGATGCCCGGTGGCGTTGCTCGCGGAAGTGATCTGCGCGGCATGGGTGTCGAAGCCGCCGAGGGTGACGTAGAACACCTGGCGGTTCGCGTCGATCGGAACCGACGGTCCCGTTCCGGGGCGGCTGATCCGGATCATGCGCGCGACCTGCTGGAGCTGGGCGGCAATGTTCGAATCGGGCCAGTCGAAGCCGGTGTCGCCACCGCCGTTCACCGGATCATCGGCGGGAATGGCCAGGATCGACGGGTTGACCACCGTTTCCGCGAGATCGATCGCCCGGCCGAGCACGTCGCGATAGCCCCCGGCGAATAGATGCTCGCTGGATGCCGCGAGCAGTTCCTCGAGCGCGGCCCGGCGTGCCGGCTGGAACTGGCCCGGCGGATTGTCGGCGCCGTAGAAGGCGAGCGCCGCGGCAGGCTGGGTGTCGGAGGTCGTCAGTGTGTACGGCACGATCGGCGCCCCGTTCGACGCGGTACCCACCAGGAAGCGCGTCTGCCCGCTGATGGAGATCGCCGGCGGCAGGCCCGCGGTCTGCGTCGACGGCAGCGCGACGGAGCCGGCGATGCGGCCGCCCCAGCCTTCGCTCACGACCGAGCCGTCCCCGGTGCCCGCACGCCAGAGGTCGCTCTGGTCGTTGTGGGAGAAGAGCTGCGGCGGCGTTGCGCGGCCGTTGAAGTCCGCGCGGGTCACCGGCTCGATGAGGGTGCCGACGTTGGCCGTGAAGGCCAGCGAACCCTCGTCGAAGAGCTGGGCGACCTCGGGCATGAACGGGTTCACTGCGAGATCGGTACCGGTCAATGCCAGCGCCTCCGGCAGCGTCTGCCCGGGCACCGTGTTCGGATCGCCCGGCCGTGGCACCGCCAGCCCGGACGTGTTGCTGACGCCGTTGTAGAGACCGTTCCGCGTCGCGGTGTAGATCGCGTGCCGCTCGCTGTCCGCAGGGAGCAGCATGTTCCACGAATCGTTACCCCCTGCGAGGAAGACGCAGACGAGGGCGCGGTAGTCGGAGGTTGTCGTGCCGGCCAGGGCGGTGCCCAGCAGGTCGAGCTGGGGCAGGAGCGCCTGGGTGCCGCCGCATGCGACGAGACCCGTTGCGGCCTGGAGAAAACGACGGCGAGAGAGATTCCTTCTGCTCATGGTGATGTCCTTGTCAGCGCTGGGTCGCGTAGTCGGGCGAGATGGCGATGAGGTGCAGCAGATAGAGGATGGCCCGTCGGCGACCGTCCTGGGGATTGCCTTCCCCGAGATCGCCGGCCAGTTCCGTCTGCAGCAGCTCGAACAGGGTGCCGCGCGTACCCGTATTGGCGGACGAGCCGGGATCTTCGGGAGCGGTCACGGCGCCGGTCATGGCACCGGCCGTGAGCAGGAGGTCGAGCTCGTCGATAAGCGCCAGGTCGTCGGTCGCGGAGCAGGAGGCGCCGCAGCTGCCGCCCGGCAATCCGTCGAGGACTTCGGGCGGGAAGTAGGCGGTATCCGAGCCGCCGCGGAAGGGGCCGTGGCAGTCGCCGGTGAAACCGCCGTAGCCCGAGCAGATCTGCCCGTAGAGATCGTTGGCGGCGAGGATTGCCGAGGACTCATTGACGATCTGGAGCTCGGGCGAGAACAGGCCGGCGTCGGCGATCTCGCCGGGCTGCTGGTAATCCGGCTCGTAGAAGTTGAAGACCGTGGGCGCGCCGAGCGGCCGCTGCAGGTAGTTGCAGCTGGGCCACTGCTGGGGGCGACAGTTGACGAATGCACCCCAGCGGGCGAATTCATCGCTGCGGTCGCCGTCACCAGGAACGGCCTCGAGCGAGCGCCACAGCTGGATCAGCTTCAGGAACGGCTCGCGCGGCTTGCCGTCGCCTGCCGCGAAGCCCTTCGCCAGCGCGGGCCGCGCCTCGTCGTCGAGGAGAATCGCCCTCGCGACTGCGGCGAGATCGCCGCGGACGCCCGCGCCATTGTCGACGAAGACTTCGGCCACGCGCTGGATGTATTCCGGCGACGGGTTGCTCGACACCAGCCGCTGGATCAGCTGGCGCGCGACCATGGCCGCCGTGTTCGGATGCTCGAAGAGCATATCGAGCGCGGTCTCGAGGCTGGTATCGCAGTAGTCCAGGCAGGCCTGCTTTTCGGCGGTATTTCCGAAACTGAAGCGGCAGCGGTTGGCGAAGCTGGCCGCCTCGCCGGCCGCGATTTCGTCGATGCGCGCGAGCTCGGCGCCGCCGAGCACGAGGGACTTCTCGGCATCGGGCGTCACGGCCGGAATCGTCTCGCCGTCGAGGAGATCGATCGTCGCGCCGACGGGCTCGATGCCCGCCGTGCCGGGATACTGGAAGCCGCCGCGATCCCGTCCGGTGTCGTGGAAGAGCGGATAGCACTGCAGCGGCTCGTAGCGGTCCGGATGCACGAGACCGGTCTGGCCGTTGAGGGTGAGTTCCGGGGGCTGGCTGGCGAAGGCCCCGATCGAGAAGTTGCAGTCGATGCCGGTGCAGCCGCAGATGCGGTTGATCGCCTGGCCCTCGACCACTCGGTCGCCGGAGCAGGCGAAGCCCAGGCCCGTCAGAACCCGCGCCATCGTGCCGATCATCATCTGGTCATAGGTGGGCACCGGCTCGCCGCCGAGCTCGATCGGGGTGAAATCGAGTTCCCGCTCCACGAGGCCGATCGAAAACAGCTGCATCACCTCTCGGGCGAAGTTCTCGTCCGGCGCCACGAGGCCGCCGGCCGGGAGGTCGTAGCGGACGATCGTGGGTTCCTCGAGACCGTTATTGGTCGCATCGGCCGAGTCGCAGTCATAGTGCGCGCCGCCGTTGTCGTCGATGGGCGCAAGCTTGTCCGCGCATCGCGGGAACAGCTCGAAGCGACGGTTGCGCAGGTGTGAAAGGTAGATGCCCATCATGGGACTGCGGGCAACCTCTCCTAGAAGCGTGCGGTAGTTGCCCAGTGCGTTGCGTACCAGCAGGTCGCCCCACTCCGCCATCATGATCGGCTGGTCGTTCAGCCCCGGATCGCGGTCGGATACCACGATAATCTGGCTCAGCGCATAGGCCATCTTCTGGCGGAGCTGGTCCGGCCCGCGTACGGCGACGTCGATCCAGCGCTGCACCCGGTAACCGTTCGTGACGGAGCGGCCGGCGAGGTTCTCGTTGACCGTGATCTCCTCGAGGGCTGGCCGGGTCAGCGTCGCTGGCAGCGCCAGCTGGTCGTCGATCCACGCTTCCAGGCCGTCGGCGACGACGGCATCGATGTCGGCACGTGTCGGGCCGAAGGTGGCCTGGGTGAGGAACCGTGCTGCCTCGGTCTCGTCGAGCGCCTGCGGCTCGAAGCCGTCTGCGAAGACCAGGCCGTTGTCCGTCCCGGCTGTTGCTTCGAGTCCGAGCAGCAGCGCCATTGTGGCCAGCATCCGGGCCCCGCGATGGATGACGTTGCGTCGCATAACCCACCTCCCTATGAGTGTGTCCCAAGGCTAACGCATGGGGCTGCAGGTGGTTGACATGCCGTCAGAGGCGTGTGACCCATCACGCCCTGTCGACCGCTCGCTGGTAAAAACGCGCTGTTTCGTTACGGATGCGTCTCCGTGCTTCAGCCCGCCACGCCCCCTCTGACCCGTTCGGCCTGCGAGGCCCTCGATGCCGCCGACCCGTTGGCCAGTCTGCGCGAGCGCTTCGTCCTGCCCGAATCCATCTACCTCGACGGCAATTCCCTCGGGATCCTGCCGCGCGCTGTCGCCGACCGCGTCGCCGGCGTCGTGACCGAGGAATGGGGCCGCGGGCTGATCGGTTCCTGGAATGACGCCGGCTGGATCCACCTACCGCGCACGGCCGGCGCGAAGATCGGACGCCTCATCGGCGCCGAACCGCACAGCGTCGTCGTCGCGGACTCGACCTCGGTCAACCTTTTCAAGCTCCTTAGCGGGGCCCTGCGGCTTAGGCCTGGGCGACGGGTCATCCTGACCGAAGCCGGCAATTTCCCGTCGGACCTCTACATGATGCAGGGGCTCGCTGAGTTCGCCGCGGCCGACATCGAGATCCGGGCGGTCGAGCCCGATGAGCTCGCCGCGGCACTCGGCGACGACGTCGCGCTCCTCTGCATCACGCAGGTGAACTACCGCACCGGCGCCATGCACGACATGCGCGATCTAACGGCGAAAGCGCACGCCGTCGGCGCGCTGGTGCTCTGGGACCTCGCGCACAGCGCTGGGGCAGTCGAGCTGGACCTCGCGGGCTGCGGTGCGGATCTGGCGATCGGCTGCGGCTACAAGTTCCTGAACGGCGGACCCGGCGCTCCGGGCTTCCTCTACGTCTCGCCGCGCCTCCAGCCCGACATGCGGCAGCCGCTGCAAGGCTGGCTGGGCCACGCCCGGCCGTTCGACTTCGACCCGACCTACGAGCCGGCTCCGGGCGTCGACCGCCACCTCTGCGGCACGCCGCCCGTACTCAGCATGGCGGCGCTCGATGAGGCTCTGGCGGTCTTCGACGACGTGCCCATGGCGGATCTGCGCGCGAAATGTCAGGCGCAGATCGACCTGATGCTGCGCCTCATCGTCGAGCGCCTCGATGGCCGCGGCTTCTCGATCGAAACGCCGCCGGACCCGGCCGCGCGCGGCAGCCAGGTGAGCCTGCTGCACGGCGAGGCCTTCGCGATCTGCCAGGCGCTCATCGCCCGGGGCGTTGTCGGTGACTATCGGGAGCCGGGCATTCTCCGTTTCGGCATCACGCCGCTCTACCTGCGCTACGTCGACCTCTGGGATGCCGTGGATCAGCTCGTTGCCGTCATGGACGAGCAGGTCTTTCTGGCGGCTGAATTCCGCGAACGCGCCTACGTCACATGACGAGGCCGCCGGGAACGACATCGCCGAGCCCCAAGGCCATGTCCCGCAGCTGCGAATCGTAGGCTTCGACCGCCCCGTCGCTGCCTGCGGAGCTTCTCGGGCATATCGCCGTAGTTGTCGTCGGTCTTGACGATGACCGGCCCGGACCAGTCGTGGTCGGCGCGGAGGAGCTGATCGCTCACCCGTCGCTTGGAGATGGCGTGCACGGCTCCGTTCGCGACATGATCAGTTCGACGTTTCGCTGTGCCCGCATGCGCAGCTTCGGGGAGACGCTCCAGTTCCGGATGGCGGGTCGCTGAACGACGACTCGCGCTCCGATTTCACCGCGTCGCTTGCGTTCCTCCCGCGCTGACCTGTAGCTTTCGCGCTCTGCAACGCCGCACGGAGCTCGCTCATGACCATGGGAAGGCTTGTCGTCGTCATCGCCCTACTGCTACTGGCTGTGCCGGTGCCCGTCCTGGCGCAGGACGAGGCCGGTACGGATCAGGCGCTGCTGGTCTTTCATCGCGCCAACGTCCTGAAAGCCCGTGCCGTGCGCTTCAACATCGAGCAGGACGGTCGGCCGATAGGCCAGCTACCCGCCGGTTCGGAGCTGACCGTAGCGCTCGATCCGGGTACCTACCTGTTCACCG
>JBCCZC010000348.1:0-6253 GCA_039188505.1 Pseudomonadota bacterium
AGCAGTGCGGCCAGATTGTTGAGCGCGGAGTAGTTGTCCGGTTTGAGGGCGATGGCCTGCTCGTAGGCCGCCTTCGCCGATTCCGCCTGGCCGTTGCGGGCGAGCACGAGACCAAGATTCGACCAGGCAAAGGAGGCCGCCGGCGCCGCCTCGATTGCCCGGTGCAGGGCTGCGTAGGCGTAGGGCAGATCCTCCTGCAGCAGCGCTTCGGCGCCGATATTGCTGTAGAAGTGGGCCGCGGCCAGGGCATCGTCGATGCGCCGGACGCCGGTGGTGCGTTCGGCGAACTCGACGGAAACGTCGAGAGTGACCGTCGACCGACCCAGGTCGATGCCCGCGTTGACGTGGTGATTCACGATCACGGTGTCGTCGGTCGCGTCCCAGCTCGGCAGGGTCGTTGCCTCCTGGAAGAAGACGCGCAGGCCGCCGGCGCGGCCCAGCGCCACGGCGAGATTGGCAAAGGCCAGGCAGTTGCCTTCGCGACGCTCGAACGCCTGCGCCGCGGTCAGCGTGGCCTCGGCGTCGTAGCTGAAACCGCCGCTCCCGCCGTGGAGCAGGAGGCGGTTGAGGTGATCGACCTGCACCCGGCCCGGCGCGTCAGGCCAGCCGTTGACCGCGCGCGTCATGCCCGGGGTGAGCGCGAGGATGTCCCGTTCGGGTACCGTGGGCACCGGCCCGTCGAAGGCGGGGACGGCGATCGGCGCGGGGGTGGTTGCGCAGCCGACCGGGCCGCCGAGCACCGCGAAGAGCAGGATCGGTCCCAGGAAACGCATGTGCGCCAGTATAGCGCCGCGTCCGGGGCTCGCCGTTGCCCGGGGGCGCCGTTCGGACGCCGGGGTCATCTCATCCGCCCTCTGCGGACCTAAGTCGATGATCCGACGGATGAAATCGTCGTTGCCCGCGAAACCGATGCGCAATTCGGGTTAAGCTCTCGGGCCCGCGCCACCATCGATTCGAAAGGGAGGAAATCGACGTGAAGGGATATTCGTTTGCTCGCCACCTCATGCTGCTGTTCGTGCTGGCCGCGTTTGCGACGCCCGCATCTGCGGGACTGGTCGACACGCTGGTCGACCAACTGGGCATTACCAAGAAGCAGGCTGCGGGTGGCTCCGGCGCTATCTTCGACTACGCGAAGAAGAACCTCGAACCCGAAGAGTTCTCGGAAATTGCCGACGGCGTGCCCGAGATGGACGATCTCCTGGGGGCCGCACCGAAAGTCGAGAAGAAGAGCACCATGGGCCAGCTCGGCGGCATGCTCGGCGACAAGGGTGGCTCCGCCGCGGCCATTGCCGCCTTGGCGGACAGCTTCGAGGCGCTCGGTCTGGACGCCGACATGGCGCGGCAGTTCCTGCCCGTCGTCTACGATTACGTGCAGTCCTCCGCGGGCGACGCGGCAATGGGGCTGCTGAAAGGGCTCTTCTGACCCATGCGCGCCGGCGTCGGTCAACGACGCCGGCTTGCCGGGCGCCGCGTCAGACGACACGCTCCAGCTCGGCGGACAGGGACTCGAGCCAGCCCCGCCCGTAGCGCGCGTCCGGCTCGAGGTAGTTGCCCTCCGCCCATTCGTTCCAGGATTTAACGAAAAGCAGGTCGGGGCCGTCGTCCCCGGTCCGCAGCCAGCGCAGCGCCCGCCTGACCTGGCGGGCGAACAGTGCGGGTGTGGCTCCCGTCCAGACCCGTCCGCGGTCGCCGCACCGCGGCGTGTTGTCCCAGTTCGGATAGACGCAGGCGATGGTGCGTCCATCCGGGGCAAAACTGGGCACCAGGTGCCGCGCGATATTGGCGTAGGGCAGCACCGCGGCGGTGGCGCCGGCAGAGCGCAGCGGCGGCGCGAGCTGGGCGATGCGTGCGTCGAGGCCATGATGCTTGTTCCACCAGGTCTGGCTACGCCGCCAGACCGCCGCCAGGAAAAGTCCCGGCAGCCCTGCTTCCCGGGCCATGGCTTGCCAGCGATCGACAAACGCCCGCCGATCGGGCAGGTCCAGGGGTTCGAAGACGACGAACAGCGGCCGATCGTCGACGCGGATGTAGCGCGGATCCTCGAAGGCCGGCAGGAGCGACTCGAAATGACGCTGGTCGTCGGCGGGGCCGGGGTAGGTCTGCTCGATCAGGACGCGGTCCGGCGCCCCGTGCCAAACGCCCGACCAGGACTGGTTGGCCCAGCAGAGGCAGAACGGGAAATCCGGGCGCCCTGACGCCAGCACCTCCTCGAAGGGACGTTCGAGGACCCGTCTGCCGGCGAACCAATAGTGGTAGTAGCAGAAAGCATCCACGCCGTGGTTCCGGGCGAGTCGAGCCTGCTGCTCTCGGATGGCGGGGTCGCGCAGATCGTAGTAGCCAAGCTCGCCAGGCTCCAGCGGCTGCCGGTGGCCGCGAAAGAGCGGCCGGGCGCGCCGCACGTTGGTCCACTCAGTGAAGCCCTTTTCCCAGAAGGCGTCGTTCTCGGGAATCGGATGGAACTGGGGCAGGTAGAAGGCGATCACCCGGGTTCGCTTGCCCGGTCGCGACGGGTGGCTCGGCGCTTGCAACGGAATCCTCCCTCTGCCGAGACGCACCGCACTAGCGGGTATCGGATCGGCGGCTCGCACACGCGAGTGGATTCTGTCACGCTCCGCCTTCCACAGCCATCGCCGGAAAACCTCGGAAACCATGGACGAGACCCTTGCCGCCTACATCCTGACGATCGAGGCCTTGCCCGATCGCAAGCGGGAGGCCGCCGCGCTCCTCGAGGTGCTCGATCGCATGCAGGTCGCGGCGGAGGCGGCCGTCGTTCCGGCCATCTACTGGCGCGAGGAGCAGCGGGTGCTCGATTACCTCGCGCGCTATCCGGAGCACACCTTCTCCGAAGAGGCGCTCGGTTCGCTGTCCATGGGCCAGCTTGCGGCCACGCTCAGCCACATCAGCCTCTGGCGTCGGCTCCTCGCGAGCGACCACGCCGGTGCCTTGATCTTCGAAGACGACCTCTACGTCCATGACGCGGAAGCATTGCTGGCGACCGTGGCTGCGATCCGCGAGCGGAGCGATCTCGAGTTCGTTCGTCTGCACGTGCAGAAGCACCTCCGGGAGCAGCTGTTCGCCGACGCCGGACCGCTGCTCGTCGACGACCCGGCACCCTACGGCTTCGCCGCCTACTACGTGAGCCGGTCCGGCGCGGAGAAGCTCCTGGCCTGCGCGCGCCACATGGACAAGCCGGTTGACTGGTTTCCGCCGCGGCTGCGCGATGAGGGCGAGCTGGTCAGCCGCTGCGTCACGCGCCTGCTCGTCGAGCATCCGCCCTTCGAAGGCGACGCGGCGCAGCTGCAGCAGCGCCACCCCTACGAGCGGGAGCCGCACAAGCTGCAGAAATCGCCGAGCGCGGTGATTGCTTCGCCCATGATTGCGAGGCGGCGCGCGGTCGTGAGGCAGGCCCGGACCAACCTGACGCTCGAGGCCGTCCGTCGCGATGGCCATGCGGTGCTGCGCGGCGCCATCGATGGCGCTTCGGTCCGGCGTGCCCGGCGCCTTGTCCTCGATCATCGCGATCTTCTGCGCAACACGCGGCCGACGCGCTCCGCGGGCCACCTGGCGGGATTTCACCGCTACCCCGAGCTCGAGGAGCTCCATCAGCTGATCACGGCGAATCCTTCCGTTCGCGAGTTCCTCTCGGCCGCGTTCGGCGGGCATGCGATGCGGAGCATCGGGCTGAGCGATATCACCATCAACCGCTCTCAGCCCTGGCACAAGGATCTTCTACGCGGACGCTTTCGCCGGCACCTCGGTGAATCCGCCCTGGCCTGGGACGGCGCCGGCGCCGGTGTCTACAAGGTACTGGTCTACCTGCAGCCCGGAGACAGTCTGCAGATCGTGCGTGGCTCGCATCTGGCGCCGATTCCACTGGACACGGATCAGCACGCCGAGCCTGGCCCGACGGACGAGATCCTCTCGGTCGGCGTCCAGGCAGGTGACATCGTCATCATGGACATTCGCTGCACCCATCGGGGCTCGTCCGAGGACGCCTTCTCGGCGGGCCAGCACGATGCCAATCCGAAGATTCTCGTTTCCACGGCGCTGGGTCGGGACGACCATCCCCTGACCCACGCCATGGAAATCGGCAATAGCGAGCGCCTGGCGGACTGGATGGCGCGCCATCCGGCTTCCCCGGGCACCGACAGGAGCAACTGAAGCGATGCTGACGATTCACGGAGATACGCGGAGCGGCAACTGCCACAAGGTGGCCGTGACCTGCCGCCTGCTCGGCCGGGAGTTCGACTGGGTGGAGGTCGATATCATGGCCGGCGCGACGCGCACCGTCGACTTCCTGGCGATGAATCCGGCGGGTCAGGTCCCGACGGTGGTCCTCGAGGATGGACGCCCGCTGGCGCAGTCGAACGCCATCATGCTGTATCTCGCCAAGGGGAGCGCGCTGATCCCCGCGGACGCGTACGCGCGCGCCCGCATGCTGGAGTGGCTCTTCTGGGAGCAGTACTCGCACGAGCCCTACGTGGCGACGCCGCGATTTCAGCGGCTCTACCAGCAGCGCGACCCGGATCCCTGGCGCATGGAACGGGGCGAACAGGCACTCGATCATCTGGAGGCGCTGCTGACGGGGCGCGACTGGCTCGTCGGTGACGCGCTGACCCTGGCCGACATCGCGCTCAGCGCCTATACGTGTCTGGCCGAGGATGCCGGGTTCTCGCTCGCGGAGCGCCCGTCGATCGACGGCTGGCTGGCGCGCCTGGACGCCGCGGGGGGGCTGTTCCACGGCCAGCGCCGGCCGTAGCAGCGCAGCAGACGAACCGATCGGGAGGGAAGCGCCAGGGCCCTTGCCCCACCGGTACGCTCCGGTCAGTGTTGACGCCGTTGGCCGCGACACTCGTCGAGTTTCCGCTGAGCCAGGGCGAGGGCCAGCTCCATGCGGAGGACCGTCTCCGGCCGTTCCTGCCTGGAAGCGTTCCTGATCAGTTCGCGCCAGAAGGCTATTTCCGATTCCAGCGCTTCTGGATCGATGGGCATGGTGGGCTTTTCCGACATCACGATTTCGCGGGCTCAGAGTGTCCGGGTTCTGCGGCCCCATACTTGACGACGATGGCCAATCGCTGGCCCGAAACGGCCGCCTGCGGTAGCTTTTACGGCAACGGCGAGGAAGCGGACGCAGATGTCGATCTACGCACCATCGATGGACTTCACCTGGCGGGCGATCGAGTCCGGCGGCCACGATCCCCGGCCGCTCTTCGAGGAAGCCGGCATCGATCCGGCGCTGCGCGGCGATGCTGGAGCGAGGATCCCGATGGTGCAGCAGGAAGCGCTCCTCAGCCTCATTGCGGAACGCACCGGCGACACGACGCTCGGCGTGCGGTCCGTCGAGAATCTGCATCCGTCGCACCTGGGACCGCTCGGCTATGCGTGGCTCACCAGCACCAGCGTCGAGGCCGCCCTGCGCAAGATCGAGCGCTACTCGGCGGTGACCTCGGATTCGGTGTCCGTCGAGATCGAGGCCGACAGCATGGAGGTCGTCGTCACGTTCGACTGGCCGAACCTGCGCGCCCTTTACCCGATCCAGCATTTCACCGCCTCCGCGGTGCTGGTCAGGCTGATTCGACTCCTAGTCGGACTTGCCTTCACGCCGCTGCGCATCGAGTACCGACCGGACGCGCCAGCCGACATCTCGCCCTTCGAGAGCCGCTTCCGTTGTCCGATCGAATTCGGCTGCCCGCAGACGCGGGTCTTCATCGCGGCCGATGTGGTCAACCGGGTGCTACCGACAGCGCACGGGGCGCTGGAGCAGGCAAGCGACGACCTGGTGGTGAAGTACCTGGCGGATCGGTCGAGCCGGGATATCGTCAGCCAGATCAAAGCGGTCCTGGTCGAGCTCATGCCGGAAGGCGAGGTTTCGGCAGAGCGCATCGCCGAGCGCCTCAACATGAGTCCGCGGACGCTGCGCCGGCGACTCGAGGACGAAGGTGTGAGCTTCCGCGAGATCCTCGGGGACCTGCGACGCGAGCGAGCGCTTCACTACATCCGCGATGATTCCCTGACGCTGACGGAGATCTCCTACCTGCTCGGATTTTCCGAGCCGAGTTCCTTCTCGCGAGCCTTCCGCGGCTGGACCGGCCAGTCACCGCGGGCGGCGCGCGCGACGCCGGGCTGAACACCCGTTTCAACCCGCGCAAGCAGCAGGCACAATCCGCCAGTCAACCAACCCGGGCTCCCCATGACCACACTTCCCGACGCTCGCCCCGAGAACCCCAACTTCTCCTCCGGACCGTGCCGCAAG
>JBCCZC010000349.1:0-6248 GCA_039188505.1 Pseudomonadota bacterium
CGATTCCCTGCTGCTTAACTGGTATCTGACAAACGAGAATTTCGATGCCTCCGAAGCCTATCTGCACTCTCAGATCGACCCCGGGGCCGACACGCCCGACAGCCATATCCGCCTGATCCAGTTCCTGAACAAATCCGGCGGCGGGCGGAAAGCGACCGGTCGCGAGCATGGAGACCGTCAGCAGGAAATCGAAGATCGCGTAGAACACCAGCCCGCCCATGAGGAACCGGAGCCAGGCCGCCTGCCAGGCGCCGCGGTCGAGGCGCTCGGGCGCCGTGCGCTGCGCGTCGCGGATCGCCAGCCACGCCCGGTGGGCGCACCAGCCCGTCAGCAGCCAGAAACCGGAGAAGAGAAGCAGGGTCCGGTTCGGATCGGCCCGGGCCGCCAGCTTCTCCGCACCGCTCAGGCCATAGAACGGCAGCAGCCAGGCAAACGCTGCGAATGGCGGCAGCACCAGCCAGCGGACGCCGAGCGGACGGGGCCGGCGCAGGAACTGCTGGACGTAGCGGAGCGCCAGGGGCCCGATCAGGAACCAGATCGGCGTGAGGACGCCGGCGAGGTGCGGGCGGTTGGCGATGATTCCGGCCACGCCCAGATAGAGCTCGAGCAGCAGCACGGTCGCGGCCAGGACGAGCGCCGCGAGGGTCGTGTTGGCGGCATCGTGACGACGCCCCGCCGTTCCCAGCAGCACGGCCAGGAAGGTGCCGTGGAGCATCAGCAGGAGCAGGAGCGTCGTCATGCCTTTCCAGTCAGCCTCCCGGGGCGCCGTAGCGGGCGGACGGGCCGCCGGGCGCATTGCGACGATAGACGATGTCGTAGTATTTCACCCAGTCGGTCTCCCGGGGTTGCGCCAGCTGCTGAAAGCCCCAGTTGTGGATCGTGCCGTCGGCCTGCGGATGCCAGTGCCAGCGGTGCCGGATCTTGACCGGCTGACCCTGGCGCGTGCGGTACTCGATCCAGTCGGACTGCAGCACCATGACCCCGTCGCTGTCGAGCGCGCCGGCGAGGGGAATCACCGAGCCGTTGTTGTCGATCCAGGTCTGGTGCCATCGGCCGTCGGCGCCGAGCGTGGTGTGACTACCTCCCTGCATGCGCCAGGGCGCGCCGGGTAGCGTGTAGACGTCGTTCATGTGCCGCCAGTGCTGGCGCAGGGCGCAGCCCCCGAAGGCCTTCTCGACGTCGTCGAAGCCGACCATGAGGCCACTCTCGCGGTCGTAGACCTGCCACTCCCCCACCCAGAAGTCGAAGTCCTCCCGGGCCGCGTTCGAGTCCGCCCACCAGACCTTGCCTTCGCAGGGCGGCGCGAACGGCGGTGGCTCGTTCTGGGCGACGGTGGCGGACGCGGCGAGCAGCAGGGCGGGCATGAGCAGTCGGTTCACGGGACGGTCTCCGTTCGGATTCGCGCTCAGGGTGTCATTCGACCTTCGTGTACGGCCTCTCATCCCATGGGATGCACGTGCTAGCATCCGGCGCACCTCAGGCATCAGCGACGGCAGGGCGCGCCATGGCAGACGTCATCACGATCGACTGCGGCTATCTCGAGCGGGACGAGTTCGCGGCCACCTACCTCATCACCGACGGCGATCGCGCGGCTTTCATCGACAACAACACGGCCTTCGCGGTCCCGCGCATGCTCGAAGCCCTGGCAGGGACCGGGCTGATGCCGGAGCAGGTCGAATTCATCATCATCACGCACGTGCACCTGGACCACGCCGGCGGCACCTCGGCGCTCGCGTCCGCGTGCCCGAACGCCACCATCCTGGCCCATCCTCGCGCCGCCCGGCACATCATCGATCCCTCGCGGCTCGTCGCGAGTTCCATGGCCGTCTACGGCGAAGACCGTTTCCGGGCCATGTACGGCGACATCCAACCGGTGCCGGAGCAGCGGGTGCGCGTCATGGCGGACGACGAGACGGTCGCCCTGGGAAGGCGACCGCTCCGGTTCATACACACTCGCGGCCACGCGAATCACCACTTCTGCATCGTCGACGGTCCCAACGTCTTCACCGGCGACGCGTTCGGCCTGCGCTACCCGTTCCTGCAGCGTGACGGCACCTTCGTCATTCCGTCGACCAGCCCGACCGACTTCGACGGACCCCTGGCCCGGGAGTCCATCCTGCGCATCGTCGACGAGCGCCCGCAGACGGTGTATCCGACGCACTTCGGCGCGGTCACCGACATCGATGTGGCAGCCGGACAGCTCATCCGGCACCTCGAGTTTTCGGAGGCGGTGATGCTGGAAGCCGAGGCCAGCGACCTCCCCGACGACGCGTTGCAGCGATACCTCCAGGGCCGCCTGTCGGACTACTACCGGGGCCTCCTTGACGCCCGCGGTCACCTCAGCGCCGACCCGGCCGCCTGGGACTGGCTGGCCAACGACATCGATCTCAACGCGCAGGGGCTCGCCTGGGTCGCGAACAAGCGCCGCCGCAAGGTGCGCCAGGCCGCTGCCAAGCACTAGGGTTTTCCCCGGCCACCTCGTGCGGCAAAAACGACTGGCCTGTGACCCGCCCAGTCGCTACGCTTCGGACCCCGGCCCCCGACAGGAACCAGGTCCATGCGCCTTCTCGCATCGCTCCTCCTCGCGCTCCTCATCGGCGCTGCCCACGCCGTGGATCCGAAGGACACGCGGCTGCTACAGATGCCGACGATCAGCGAGCGCAACATCGCGTTCGCCTACGACAACGACCTGTGGATCGCCGATCGTGACGGCGGTTACGCGCGCCGGGTGACCACTGCCGAGGGCACCGAATTCAACCCGATTCTCTCGCCGGACGGTCGATGGCTGGCCTTCACGGGCAACTACGACGGCAACCTGGATGCCTACGTCATGCCCGCGGCCGGTGGCGAGGTCCGGCGCTTGACCTGGCATCCGAGCAATGACTTCGTCGTGGGCTTCTCGGGCGACAGCGAGCGCGTGCTGTTCTACACGCCGCGCACCGTGCACACGACGCGCCATCGCCATCTGTATACGGTCGCAGTCGAGGGCGGTCGCCCCGAGCGATTGCCGGTCCCGACCGGCATTCGCGCCGCGCTGTCCCCGGACGGGTCGAAGATCGCCTACAACCCGCACGCCCCGGCCTGGGTGCAGTGGAAGAACTACCGTGGCGGCCGTATCAGCCGCCTGTGGATCATGGATCTCGACGACCATGACGTCGTCGAGGTGCCCATGCCGGAGGGCGGGTCGAACGATACGGATCCGATGTGGATCGGCGATACGCTCTACTTCGCCTCGGACCGCGACGGCGAGTTCAACCTCTACCGCTATGCCGACGGGACCGTCGATGCGCTGACGGACTTCGAGGACTTTCCGGTCATGAACGCCAGGGCCGGCGGGGGCGTGATCATCTTCGAGCGCGCCGGTCAGCTGCAGACCTTCGATCCGCGGAGCGGCGCCATCGAGGACATCGTGATCGGTGCGGGTTCCGACCTGCGCGAGGCGCGGCCGCGCTGGGCATCGGGCGCCGAGTGGGTGCGGGACGCGGACGTCTCGCCGGACGGCAAGCGCGTCGCCCTCGAATTCCGCGGCGAGATCGTGACGCTCCCCGCCGAGAAGGGTGATCCCCGCAATCTGACGCGCTCCACCGGCGCCCACGACCGCAGCCCCGCCTGGTCGCCGGACGGCGCACAGGTCGCCTGGTTCTCCGACAACGGCGGCGAATATGCGCTCTGGGTCGGCGCCCAGGACGGGACCGGCGAACCGCGCCGCTACGAACTCGACGGTGCGGGCTTCTACCACGACCCGGCCTGGTCGCCGGACGGGGCGCGCATCGCCTTCCGCGACAACGCGCTGGCGCTGCACGTCGTCGAGCTCGAGAGCGGCGCCGTGACGCCCATCGCTGCGGAGCCGGTCTACACGCCGATCATCACGATGAGCTACGACTGGAGCCCGGACTCCCGCTGGCTCGCCTACACGGTCAACAACGAGGGCCTGATGCAGACGGTCCACCTCTGGTCCGTCGGCTCCGGCGAGTCGCGGCCGGTCACCGACGGCATGGCGGAGATGAGCCGGCCGCAGTTCGATCCGAACGGCCAGTTCCTCTACATGCTCGGCTCGACGGACGCCGGCCCGGCCAAGGACTGGTTCGCCCAGTCGAGCATCGACATGGCAATTCACCACCGCATCTACGCGGCGACGCTGGCGGCGGACGGTCCTGGCCCGCTGCCGCCCCAGAGCGACGAGGTGGCCGTGGCCACGGACGACAGCGGCGACGACGAGGAGAGCGACCCGGAGGACAGCAAGGGTGACGAGCCGCCCGAAACGCGGGTCGACTTCGACGGCCTGGCCGGCCGGATCCAGGTCATTCCCGGTGACGCGGCGACGATGCACGGCCTGACCGTGGGCAAGAGCGGTGAGCTTTACTGGATCGAGACCGTGGGTCAGACGTCCTTCAGCGCCTTCGGCGGCGCCGGCGAGCTCAAACGCTTCACCCTCGAGGACCGCGAGACGAAGTCGCTCGGTACCGGCATCGGCGCCTTCATGCTCAGCGGCGACGGGGCGAAGCTCTTCTACCAGAAAGGCGAGAACTGGTTCCTGTCGGACGCGGGCGGCGAGCTCAAGGCGGGCGAGGGCAAGGTTGCCCTCGACGCGATCAGCGTCCGGGTCGAGCCGCGGGCCGAGTGGGCACAGATCTTCGACGAGGCCTGGCGCATCAATCGCGACTACTTCTATGCGACCAATTTCCACGGCGCGGACTGGGACGCGGTGCGCGCGAAGTACGCGCCGCTCGTCGCGCACGCGGCGAACCGGGGCGACGTGTTCCGGCTCATCCGCTGGATGGCCAGCGAGCTGGCCGTCGGTCACAGCTATTCCGGCGATGGCGACACCATCGACGAGCCGACCGAGGTCAGCGTGGGGCTGCTGGGTGCCGACTACGAGGTCGTCCGCGGCCGCTACCGGTTCGCGAAGATCTTCGGCGAGCTCAACTGGACGCCGGAGCTCGTGGCCCCGCTGCGCCAGCCGGGTATTGACGTGAACGAGGGCGACTTCCTCCTCGCCGTCGACGGCGTCGACGTCAGCGACGACGACAGCCTGTTCCGCCACTTCGAGAACACGGTGGGCCGGCAGCTTCGGCTCACCGTCGGACCGCGCGCGAACGGCCGGGACAGTCGCGAGATCACGGTGTTGCCGATCGGCAACGAGGCGGGCCTGCGCATCCGTGACTGGGTGGAATCGAACATGCGCAAGGTGCACGAGGCCACGGACGGGCGCATCGCCTACGTCCACGTGCCCAACACCGCCGGCGCCGGCCACGAGTACTTCAAGCGCTACTTCTTCCCGCAGTCCCACATGGACGGGATCATCGTCGACGAGCGCTACAACGGCGGCGGTCTCTACGCGGACTACTACATCGACATCCTGCGCCGGCCCTTCGGCGCCTGGTGGGCGATGCGCTACGGCGACGACCTCATCAGCCCGCGCGGCGCCATCTACGGTCCCAAGGTGATGATCGCGGACGAAAACGCCGGCTCCGGCGGCGACCTGCTGCCGTGGATGTTCCAGAAATACGAGCTCGGTCCCGTGGTCGGCACGCGGACCTGGGGCGGACTCGTCGGCATCCTGGGTTTCCCGACGCTCATGGACGGCGGCAGCGTCACCGCGCCGAACCTCGCCATCTGGAACGAGGACGGCTGGATCGTCGAGAACGTCGGCGTGCCGCCGGATGTCGAGGTGTTCCAGTGGCCAAAGGCGGTCAACGCCGGCGGCGATCCGCAGCTGGAGAAGGCCATCGAGATCGCGCTCGAGGGCCTCGAGGACGCCCCGCCCGCGAAGCCCGCGCGGCCACCGTTCCCGGAGCGGGCGCGCTGACCATTTCGGGGCGCCCCGGGCACCGGCGGTCTGCACTTCAGCTTGACCGTAGGGCGGGTAAAAATCGCCCGGGCTCTGGGTTCTTGATCGGGGCACGCACGCGAATCCGTGAGCGACCGGTCACATCCGCAACATCGGTAGCCGCGCTGCGCCCAGGTGCCGTGGGCTCCGGCTCTCAATTTTCACAGCATCGGAAATCCAAACATGGCGGCAAGCAAATACGGTGTTGAGGCGATCATCGACGTCAGCGGATGTTCGACGGAAAAATTCACACGCGCGGGCATCGGCGAGTTCATCCTCGAACTGTGCGCGAGGATCGACATGACCCCGGCACTCGAGACGTTCTTCTGGGATGAAGAGAACGGTGGCGCGACAGACGAACCTCACCTCAAGGGGACCTCGGCCTTCCGGTTTATCGAAACCAGCAACATCGTGGTCC
>JBCCZC010000350.1:0-6232 GCA_039188505.1 Pseudomonadota bacterium
CTTCTTCACCGTACTGTTCTGCGCGGTGAAGAAGTCGACGATCTGGTCGACGGTTGCGTCCTGAACGCTCTCGGGGCCGGCGCAGTCGCCTGCGTGAGACGGCACGCACAGTATCGATAGGAGCATGAGCAGGGCTATCGCCCGTGGCCAGGATCCGAGGCCTGTTCCGGAATTCATCGCCGCCAATCCCCTCGTGTGTTCGAACATCGCGCCAGAAACAGTCTGGCATCAAGGCAGCATCGATGAGTTCGCCTGCGGAAACAACGGTTCGCGCGCCATCTGGAGCGCTCGGGTTTCGATCTTTGTGTGGTAGTTGCAAGGCGCCTAGAGCCTCTCCGTGGACGCCGTCTGGTCGGCTGGATTGCAGGACGACGCCCCGTCAGTCAGCGGGGCCCTTCGACGCTCCGTTTACGCTAGACAAGTCACCCTCTGCGCCGCTTGTATGGGGCGGTCTCTTCCCGCAGGATGCCCCGTCCGCCGGACACGCGACCGGCCATTCGGCCGCCTGGAGAGTAAACGGATGTTCCCCAAGAACCGCCCCAGCGGTACGCTGGCAACCATCGCGCGGCGTCCCCTCACGGCGCTGGCGCTCGTCGTCGCGTGCGTCGCGCCGACGTCCCTTCCTGCTGCCGAGCAGAGCGACGACGCCGCGGAGCAGGCACTTCGAGGTCAGTCGCGCTTCCTGGCCCTTGCGGCCGAGCAGGCACTTGAAGGCTGGGCGCCGGACAAGGCGTTGCTCCTGGCCCTCAACGCGCTGCCGGGAGTCTACGGAGGCGACCGGCCGGTCGTGCCCACCGCCCACATGGCCCTCAATCGCGCCCTGCACGAAAGCGGGCGACTGAACCGGGTCGAGGTCGAAGAGGATCCGCTGTTTGGTGTCATCAGCCCGGACGGTCGTTTTGTGGCCGTCGTACCGGAGGACTCGGACATCATCGAGGTCTTCGAGATCGGCACGGCAGAGCGTGTGCTGGTTGCCGAGCATGAGAGCGTTGCGCTGCACGCGGCCTTTTCAGGCGATAGCGCGCTGCTCGCAACGCTGGGCGATGATGGTCTGCGGCTCTGGAATCCGGCGAAAGATGAGGCGGTTGCACACTTTGACTGGCGCGTTCAGGACGAGCCCACTGGCAGCGAGAAGATCGATTCGGGTGAGTCGCTTTCCTCGGTGTTTGCCGCGCTATCCAGTCAGTCCGTCGATCTGCCGACGCTCGGTGGCGCCGGCGATCGGGATGGCCAGCGGCCGCTGGTGGCCTTCAGTCCCGACGGAACGGTCGTTGCCTTCGCGGGAGACGGGAACCTCGAGGTGCGTCGCGTCGCGAATGGCGAGGTGCTGCATCGGGCCGACCTTGATCCCAAGTTCCTGTACTTCGATGACGACGGAACCCGGGTCATGGCCATGGACCGGGATAACGATGAATTCTTCGCCGTGGACAGCAGCACAGGTGACGTCGAGCGGCTCGCGGGCGATCTGACGGTCACGAGGACCCTGAGCGGTGCGGACGACGCCCGCTTGGGCGGCGTCGAGAATGGCCATCTGATTCTCTTCAATGCGCTGGGCGAGCGGACCACCGAGATCAGGACGCGGAGCTTCCTGCCGGACGCCGATGACGGACCGGACGCCCGGGGCTCACTCCGTGCCAGCACGCTGATCTCGACCGGTCCGGGTGTGGTTGCCGGCGGCACGAGCGCCGGCGTGCTGGTCTGGGATCCGGAGAAGACGGACCTTCAGGAGCATTTCCGCGGCGGCAACATCTCCAGCCTGGCGGTTTCTGACGACGGTGAGTATCTCGTCGCTGGCAAGGCGACCGGCGAGGTGCATCTCTGGGACACGGACTACTTCGGCAGCCTCTGGCTGGAGGCCGAGGGCTGGGCGATGCCGGGTCATGATGAACGCGTCGTCTTCGTCGGCTTCGCCGGTGACGATACGGCCGTGTCGCTCGGTGAGGATCGAACCCTGACGATCGCCAAGCTGCCTGCGCGTAAGACCGCGCTGGACGAATGGGGACAGGATTGGCAGCCCTCTGCGGTCCTCTCCCGCGATGGTCGCTGGGTCAGTAAGTACAACGAGCGGCAGAGCACGCTGACCATTTGGGATGCGCGCACGGGCGAGCAGCTCTCCAGCGTTAACCGGACCGTGCGGCCGCTCTCGCCGACCAGCTTCAACGCGAACGGCCCAGAGGTGCTGGCGTCGAGCCCGATGGCGCAGGTGCTCGGCGAAGATCAGGCGGCCGCCGATCGCCTGGATTTCGCGAGCGATGAGACGTCACCCGCCACTCGGGGGCGTCCGAGCGGCGTCAACCAATCCATCTACGTCGGCGATCGCATCGTCACCGCAGCAACGGAGCGGAAGCTGTCGTTCTCGATCTGGGATGCGGACAGCGGCCGGCTGACCCGGACCGTTGAGGGCGAGCGTCTGCTGGCCGGTTCGTGGCGAGGATCGAAGCTGCTGACGCTCTCGGATCGGGAGCTGATGCTCCACGATCTGGACGCAGCAACCGCTGTCCCTCTCGAGAAGCTGGCATCGACGGTCGATCCCGAAGCGCTGGTCGCGCAATTCGACGACCTCGGGCAGCGCCTGCTGATCTGCTCTGGCTCGGAGCTCGTTGTTTGGGACACGTCTACGGGAAAGATCATCGATTCGCTGTCGGTTGACGCCGAGCCGAAGCACTACGGCCTCAGCCCGGACGGATCACGGTGGTTCACCGTCATCGATGGCGTGCTCACGATTCGACAGGACGGCGTCGATGTCGACCAGATCGACGTCGAGGAACGGAATCTGCTCTTCTCCCTGATCGACGACCGTCTCGTGACGGTGACCTGGAGCGGTACGCTGCTCGAAATGGACATGCCACGGCAGGTCAGCGTCGAAGAGGCGATTGCGCAACTGCCCTGGCAGCGCAGCTGTCTTTCGCCGGATGAACGTGAGGCCTACGATCTCCCGGCCCTTTCCGATGCGCAGTGGGAGGCGCGCGGCTGCCTCGACTTCGCGACGTCCTCGAGGTAGCCGGCGGACGCCAAACGGCGCCGGAGGCCATCGGAACATGCCGGGCTCAGGCTACCGGAGCCCGGGTCTCACCGGCGGGCAACGGCTGGCCCAGGATCCGCTTGAACGCGCTCAGCGGTTTCTCCGCGATGCCGCCGCGGCAGTCGCTCCACGTACGGATTCGGAGGCGCAGGGGAATCCGGTCCTGATCGGTCGGTGCTCCGGGCATCAGCACGGGGATCACCGGTAGCCCCTGTTCCTTGTTGAGGAGCTTCGCCATCGCGAGTTCCTCCTCCTGCCAGGGACCCAGGACGTTCGGACCAATCAGGATCGCGCACGAGCGCGAGCGCTTGATGGCGTCTTCGAGGTCGATCTGCCACTCGCCACCGGGCAGTAGCCGGCGTTCATCGATCCAGGTGCTGAATCCCATACGCTCGAGCTGCTGCTGGATGTCCCTGGCCAGCGGGCGATCCTTGCCGTTGTAGCTCAGGAACACGTCGAAAACCTCGCCGTCGATCGTGTTCAGCTGCCGTTCGCGCCTGGCACGGGCCGCACCGGGGATCAGGAACGGCACGAGCATGAGGAGCGCCAGGGAGGAGAAGGCGACGTCGACCCAGAGGTTCCAGAGCAGCATGGCGAGCGCAGCCATGAGCGCAATGATTCCCGACAAGGCAAGGGTGATGGCGCCAAGGGCGATCACCGATGCGCCCCGCACCTGGGCCACAACCAAGGCGAAGCACATCAGATAGATAACGGGATACGCAAGCCACCCGGGCCCCCTCTGCACGCACCGATCCTGCAGCTGACAGGCGGCGGCCAGCAGATGAATCTCACTGCCCAGACGCTCTCCGAACGGCGTCGCGTAGCGGTCGCCGCGACGGTTCGATCCAACCATCACGAAGCGGTCCTGGAAGGCGAGTGATGCGTCCGGATCGGTCAGCACCTCGGGGCCCAAGACGATCGATCCCCGCGCATCGTCCGGCGGCACGAACTGCGTCAGCGGCGCGCTGGCAGGGCGTGCTCCGAGGCCGGTCACGATGCGCCGACTCAGCGACGGCAGCTGCTGGTCGTTCTTGAAATGGTTCGGCAGCACACGAATGACATCGTCCGCCTCGAGGTAGCCTGCCAGCGTTCCCAGACGTTCGTCCGGCAGGCACGAGGAGAGTGTCGGCGCGACGGGTACGCGCCGTAGGCTTCCAGCGCTGGCCTCGGACCCGGGGCAGGCCGGGCTGCCGATTTCGCAGTGGCGATAGCCGAAGAACACCGCGATACCCGCTGCGCTTGCCTGGTTGACCGACGCGCAGAGCAGACCGTCAATATCGGTCGGTTGCTCCAGGTAGTAGTCGAAGGCGATTCCATCTGCGCCCTGCTGGTTGGCCAGGCGCAGGAGTATGGCAAAGGCCCGCCGAGACTCGGCCCGGCTGCCGTAGGGCGGGAGCTGCACCTGGACGAAATCCTCCAGCGAAACCCGGTTCCGTAGCAGTCGATAGCGCCAGTCACCGACGCCGGAAAGCCCGAAAGGTGATCGCGCAACATCGTCCTCGAAGCCCGTGAGCAGGCGTCGCTCTCCGGCCAGGAGGTCGAATTCCATGGCAAGCGTGAAGGCGAGGCAATACAAGGTGAGAAAGAGCGCGGGCCCCGCGCCGATCAGCAGACCGTGACGCCGCTGGATCCGCAAGTAGCCGATGATGGCGATGGCGAAGAGCGCGAACGCGATCGCGCCAGCCCACGCCGGCTCGTCGAGGGTTTCGAGCCAGCCCGCCAGGTAGGGGAATCCCACGGCGACGAAAGGGACGCCAACCAGCAGAATGCGCACCGCCGGGTGGCCGAACAGTTCGCGGGCATTCAGCATCCCTAGGACGCTCAGTTGTCGCCGTCGGAAGTCTGAAGCTGCCGCAGCTGTTCCTGGCTCAGGCGGAGGTCGACCGCGTTGACCGCCTGGGCCCGCACGGCCAGATCATCGGCGCGCTGCACGTCGTTGAGTGCACGGTAGGCCTCGGAGAGCTCGAACAGATCGAGCGAAGTCGCTGTGCCGTCCGAGACGCGGGCGTTCAGCGTGCTGATGATCTCCGGGTTGGCCGCGGGAATGGCGCCGGGCGCTAGCGGCACTAGGCCAGCGCCGCCGTCGGGATCCACCCGATCAAGGCGCCCGGGGTCGATCCGGAGATCACGGATCGTTCGACGCTCTTCGATCTGATTCGGCAACTTCTGGCGAAGGATCTCGTAATTGCGTGGGTTGAGGCCCTGGTTCAGGGTGCTCAGGTCGATGGCATGTTCCTGGATGCCCTGCTGATTGAGGACACCGGCCTTGTTGAAGTTGGACACGGCGGCATCATTGAGCTGATAGCCTTGCTGCGTCTGGGCCAGATCGAGCCTCGCAGCTGACGCCTGCGCATCCGATGCGGTCAGCACCCGACTGTGGCTAGAGGCCAGCGAGCGCCGCACGGTGTTTGGGTCGAGGCTCGGGTCTGCCCGAAGTGCCCGGCTGGTATCGAAGTTCACCAGCATCCGTGTGGCCCGGGCGACGTCCATGCGGGCCACCGGCCGCTCCTGTGGTGTCGCGCGCAGCGAGGCGAGCACCACCGCGTTGCCGGCTTGCAGCCGCGAATCCACGGCCGGCGTGCGTATCGTCACCGTGCCGTCGAAGACGACCACTTCTCGCGAAACTTCGCCGCCGGCGGCCCGAGCTACTGAGAGTGCGTACTGGGTACCCTCGGTGCCGAGCACCACGCCGCCGGAATCGACCTGGGTATCCGCATCCGTCAACACGTCGACGCGGCCGGCGAGGAGCTCAAAGGCACAGCCACCGTCATCGGTCACGCCGGCCATCATGACGCGGAATAGCCCCTCGAAACGGTATTGGCTGTTGGTGTCGGGAGGGCAGGTGAGCTCGATGCCCTTGCCCGTTTCCGCGCTTTCGATGATGTCCCCCGGGTCGAGCTGCATGCCTCGCGCAATCGGCACCGCCGCGCCGATCACGGCGAAGCGGAGAAGCTGGATCTCTGAGAGTTCCTCGGCCGGCATGCCGCTTGAGACCAGGTCCGTCACCACCCCCTGCGCCAGCGCCGCGCGCCCGGCAAATAGGATCGCCGCCAGCAGGCATGCGAACGGCAACCCGCAGCGATGAAACGGTGCGGCACGCCGTCTGGCGTGGTGTCCGGCGCCATGATGCTTCCTGGACGCGCCGGCTCCTGTGGCCGCGGTGGAGCGGTCCCGTTCCGGCGCCGCGTCGCGGACCTGCTCATCTCCCGA
>JBCCZC010000351.1:0-6221 GCA_039188505.1 Pseudomonadota bacterium
ATGTTCGAGGCGCCTGGCGTCTGCCCAGACTGCGACATGACGCTTGCACCAGCGCAGGAATCGAACCTGGGTGCAGCCACAGGGCGGACAGCGGAAGCCGTCCTGGTCCGCCACCGAACGGCAGCTTGCCGCACAAACGGCGGCAGCGCCGGTCGCCAGCATGAAACCCCTTCGGTCAAGCCTCGTCATTGCGAACCGCCAGCAAGGGGAAAACGATCGCGATACTGGCGAGGACTGAGGCCCAGCACATCGTCGAACGCACGCCGGAAGCCGTCGACGCTGGCGAAGCCAACCGCAGCGGCCGCCCGCTGCACCGTCACCCCCTGCTCCAGGAGCAAGCGGGCCGCATCGATCCGTAGTCGGCGCACGACCGCGGCCGGGGAGGCCCCGTAGGTTCGATGAAAGCGGCGAGACAGCTGCCTTTGGCTCAGCCGGGCGCGCTCCGCGAGCGTTTCGACGGATAGATTCTTGTCCAGATTATTGGCGGCCCAGGTACAGACCTCCGCGAGCCGATCCGGCGCCTGACTCTGCATTCGCAGCGGTTCTGAGAACTGGGATTGCTTACCGCTCCGCCGCACGAACACGACGAGCTCCCTGGCGACGGCCGTGGCCGCGGCGTGGCCCAGGTCCCGGGCAACGAGCTCGAGCGCGAGGTCGATGCCCGAGGTCACCCCGCCCGATGTGTAGATCCCTGCATCGCCGAGGAAGAGCGCGTCGGCGTCGACCCAAATACTCGGGTACCTTCTCCGCAGATCTTCAGCGTGCGCCCAATGGGTCGCGATCATGCGGCGATCCAGCAGGCCCGCCTCCGCCAGCGCGTACGCACCGGTGCAGACCGAAACGATGCGGTCAAAGCTGGCGTGATTGGCACGAAGCCAGGCGGACAGCCGCCGCAGGCTCTCCGGTTCTCTGACGCCTGCGCCGCCGGGAACGATCAGCGTGCTCGCATGCCCGACGGGTTCGGCCGCACCGTCCGGGAGGAGCTGGAGGCCCGATTCGGTGACGACGCCGCGTCCATCCAGGGACCAGGTCGACGTCTCGTAGGGAGCCGCACCGCACGCCTTACGCGCGGTCGCGAACACCTCGATGGGACCGGCCACGTCGATGGCGTTGACGCGATCGAAGAGAAGGACAATCACTTTTCTAGATGCCATAACGCAGCCTAGCGCGATCCCTCACTGGCCGAAATGACGTCTTGACGACGATTTCAGACATCGCGCCAGACCAGGGATCGTCGCCTGCCGGCGTGCGTTGTACCGATAATTGGACGTCAGGCAAGCTAGACACCTGGCATCGTCCCGGCGATACTGCCGCGCACCAGTCTGGGGGACAGGCAAGCCGGATGGCAGGACACACAGCGACCGTGTCGTGGGAGCGCGGGTCGGGCGATTTTTTCGGATCGTCCTTCACCCGCGATCATCGCTGGACCTTCCCCGGGGGTGTCGAGGTTCCCGCTTCAGCGGCCCCGGAGTTTCAGGGTAACGGGGCGTGCGTCGATCCCGAGGAAGCCTTCGTCGCCGCCCTGTCGTCGTGCCACATGCTGGCGTTCCTCACGATCGCCGCGCGCCGCGGCCTTCGGGTCGAAAGCTATGAGGATCGCGCCGTCGGCACGCTGGGGCGGAACGCCCGGGGACGCACTGCGGTGGTGCGCGTGGTCCTGCGTCCGCGGATCAAGTTCAACGGACGGAAGCCCGCCGGGGACGACCTGGCGCGGCTCCACGAGAGCGCGCACCGCGGCTGCTTCATCGCCAATTCGGTGAGCACGGAAGTCGAGATCCGGTGAGTCCCGGTCGCCGGCCGCCTTCACTGCGGCGCGACGGCGGATCGAGACACTCTGGTATTCGGGGTTTGTATGCGCGGGGCGCCTGGCGCTCCGAGGTTGGAGGAATTGCCTTGCCTGCATGGCTGCTTGCTATCGTCCGCTGGTTCGACACCGACGCCGGCGGAGATCGAGACACCGCCGGAGGTGGCGTCGACTGGCTGCGGGTCTTCCCGTTCGTCGCGATGCACGTCACTTGCCTCGGCGTCATCTGGGTGGGTTGGAGCCCGATCGCCGTCGCCACCGCGGTCCTGCTTTACGTCGTTCGCATGTTCGCGATCACCGGCTTCTACCACCGCTACTTCTCGCACAAAGCGTTCAAGACCTCGCGTCCGGTGCAGTTCCTGTTCGGTCTGGTCGGCGTGTCGGCCGTGCAGCGCGGGCCGCTCTGGTGGGCCGCCCATCACCGGGAACACCACCGCCACAGCGATACGGACGAGGACGTCCATTCGCCGGTTACGAAGGGGTTCCTGACCTCTCACATGGGGTGGTTCCTGTCGAAAGACGGCTATCGCGTAACCTTCGACCGGATCAAGGACCTGACGCGGTTCCCGGAACTCAAGATGCTCGATCGCTTCGACGTCTTCGTCCCGATCGGCCTCGCCGTCGCCCTGTTCCTGCTGGGCGGCTACCTCGAGCGAAATCACCCCGGACTCGGCACCTCGGCGGGCCAGATGCTCATCTGGGGCTTCTTCATCTCGACGGTGGTGCTGTTCCACGCGACGGTGACGATCAACTCCCTCGCCCACCGCTGGGGCAAGCGGCGTTTCGCGACCCGGGACAACTCGCGCAATAACCTCTGGCTCGCCCTGATCACGTTCGGCGAGGGCTGGCACAACAATCACCACCATTTCCCCGGCTCCGCGCGCCAGGGCTTCTACTGGTGGGAGATCGACCTCACGTACTACGCGCTGAAGGTCATGTCCTGGTTCGGACTGGTCTGGGATCTGAAACCCGTGCCGGGCGGCATGCTCCAGGCGCGACGGGCGAGCTGAGGGCCCGGCGCAATGCGCATCGCCATCATCGGGGCCGGAATTTCGGGATTGACCGCAGCCTGGCTCCTGCGCCACGAGCACCACGTCGAGATCTTCGAGGCCAACGACTACCCGGGTGGCCACACGGACACCCATGAGTTCGAGATCGACGGCCGATCCTGGCGAGTGGATTCGGGTTTCATCGTCTTCAATCCCGCGAACTATCCGCTCTTCTCGCGACTCCTCGCCGAACTCGGCGTCGAATCCCAGGGCTCGGACATGAGCTTCTCGTCCCGCAATGACCGCACGGGACTCGAATACAACGCGACGCGCCTGGCAACGCTCTTCTGCCAACGCCGCAACCTCGTGCGACCCCGTTTCTACGGCATGATCCGGGACATCCTGCGCTTCTACCGGGAAGCGCCGGCCCTCCTCGACGGCCCCGATTCGGGTCCGACGACAGGCGAATACCTCTCGGATCATGGCTACGGACGCACCTTCATCGACGATCACCTCGTGCCGATGGCCTCAGCGCTCTGGTCCGCCCCACCCGAGCAGGTGCTCGACTTTCCGATGAAGTACATGGTTCGGTTCTTCGCCAACCACCGCATGCTGCAGACTGACGACCGGCCCGAGTGGCGCGTGATCCAGAACGGCTCGAACAGCTACATCGGGCCCCTGGTCGCCGGCCTGGGCGCAGACCGGGTGCGCCTCGATACACCAGTCTCGCAGGTGCGCCGCCTGCCCGACCGCGTCGAAGTCCAGACGGACGATGGCGCATCGAGCTTCGACCGCGTCATCTTCGCCTGCCATAGCGATCAGGCCCTGGCGATGATCGAGGCGCCCACCGGCGCCGAACGGGAAGTTCTCGGGGCCATCGCCTATCAGCGCAACGATACGCTGATCCATACGGACACGAGCGTCCTCCCCCGGCGCCGTGCGGCCTGGGCGGCCTGGAATGCCCGGGTGCCCGAGGACCCGAACCGGCCCTGCACGGTGACCTACGACATGAATATCCTGCAGTCGCTCGACGCCCCGGTTGAGTTCCTCGTGACGCTGAACCAGGATGCCGACATCGACCCGGCCAAGGTGCTCAAACAGCGCGTCTACCACCACCCGGTCTACACGACGGCGTCGGTGCTGGCCCAGCAACGGTTCGACGAGATCGACGGCGCCGACCGGCTGCATTTCTGCGGCGCCTACTGGGGCTGGGGCTTTCACGAGGACGGTGTGCGCAGCGCCGTTCGCGTGGCCGAAAAGCTTGACGGCGCCTGGTGCGAACGTGCCGCCTGACGGACCGCTGGCCAGCGCCGTCTACACCGGCTGGGTCCGCCACCGGCGATACGCGCCACGCGCCCACGATTTTCGCTACAAGCTCTTCATGCTCTACATCGATCTCGACGAGATCGACACCCTCTTCGACCAGAGCCGCTTCTGGTCCGTCGATCGGCGCAACGTGGCCGAATTTCGCCGCAGCGACTATCTCGGGGCGGCTGAGCAGCCGCTCAAGGACGCGGTCCTTGATTGCGTCGAGAGCGAACTCGGCGTCCGCTCCAACGGCGCCGTCCGGATGCTCACCCACGGGCGCTACTTCGGCTATTGCTTCAACCCGGTCACCTTCTACTACACCTGGCACGACGGGGCGTTCCACGCCATCGTCGCCGAGATCACCAACACGCCCTGGCAGGAGCGCCATCGCTATGTGTTCGCCGTCGACGACGGCCAGGCCAGCGCCGGCTCCCATGCCTTTGCCTTCGACAAGGCCTTCCACGTGTCACCGTTCCTCGATATGGATATGGCCTATCGTTGGCGCTTTGCGGAGCCGGACGAGCGCCTGCTCGTGCACATGGAGAACTGGACCGCCGGTCGCGCCAGGGCTTTCGACGCGACGCTGGTCCTCGACCGGCAGCCAGCCACCGCAGGCGCGCTGAATGCAGCGCTCTGGCGCTTCCCGCTGCTGACCCTGAAGGTCACGGCAGGCATCCACTGGGAGGCGCTGAAGCTCTGGCTCAAGCGCAACCCGGTCTACGATCATCCGTCCAAGCGAACGACCACGGGGTCCCCATGAGCGAACAGTCCCTCTCCCTGTCACCGCCGCGCGCTGGCCCCCTCGAACGCCTGCTGCGAAAGCAGCTTTTCCGGGCGTTCGAGGTCCTCGAGGAAAGTCAGCTCATCATCCGCGATCCGGAGCAGGACTGGTCGATCGGCAACGATCGCAGCGAGCTCCAGGCGACCGTCCAGGTCCACGATCCGGCCTTCTAACGCCATATCGCTCTCGGCGGCAGTGTCGGGGCAGGCGAGTCCTACATCCTTGGCCACTGGGACTGCGACGACCTGACGCAGCTCATGCAGATCTTCGTGCGCAACCGGGATGTGCTCGACGGCATGGAGACAGGCCTGGCGCGCCTGAGCGCACCGATCCTGCGGCTGTTCCACGCCCGCAACCGCAATACCCGCGAAGGCAGCAGGCGCAATATCGCGGCACACTACGACCTCGGCAACGATCTGTTCGAGCTCTTCCTCGATGAGTCCATGATGTATTCCGCCGCTGCCTATCGGACCGGCAAGGAGACCCTCGAGGAAGCGCAGTTCGAAAAGCTGGATCGCATCTGCCGCAAGCTGCGCCTTGGCCCGGATACGCACGTGATGGAGATCGGGACTGGCTGGGGTGGCTTCGCCATCCACGCGGCCAGGCACTACGGCGCGCGGGTCAGCACGACCACGATCTCGCAGGAGCAGCATGCCCTGGCCACGGCACGGGTGCAGGCCGAGGGTCTCGAGGACCGCGTCGAGATTCTGCTCGAGGACTACCGCGACCTCACCGGCACCTACGACCGTGTCGTTTCGATCGAGATGATCGAGGCCGTGGGCCACCACTTCCTCGACAACTACATGGGCAAGATCAGCAGCCTGCTGAAGCCCGACGGCATGGCGCTGATCCAGGCGATCACCATCGAGGATCATCGCTACGAGCGCGCGCTGACGGACATCGACTTCATCAAGCGCTTCATCTTCCCCGGTAGCTTCATCCCGAGCGTCAACGCGATCCAGTCCGCGGCCACGAGGACCGGCGACATGCGCCTGCATCATCTCGAGGATATCGGTGTGAGCTACGCACTGACGCTGCGCGAGTGGCGCCGGCGCTTCGTGAATCGCCTCGAAGACGTGAAGCGGCTGGATTACCCGGAGAGCTTCATCCGCATGTGGATCTTCTATCTGTGCTACTGCGAGGGCGGATTCCTCGAGCGCTCCATCGGCGACGCCCAGCTGGTCTTTGCCAAGCCGCGCAGCCAGCACGCTGAGATCCTCCCCGACCTCTCGACGCTCTGAGCCACCGGAGACCGACACCATGAGCCTGATCGACCTCGCAGAGCACGGACGCCTGCCTGACCCGCTGATCCGCCTCGGCATTCGCCGGCTGTGCCGCC
>JBCCZC010000352.1:0-6215 GCA_039188505.1 Pseudomonadota bacterium
CGCCCGGCTGGAGGATCTCGGTGCCGATGATATCGCTAGGCATCAGGTCGGGCGTGAACTGAACCCGCTTGAACTGCAGGTCGAGGGCGTCGGACAGCGTCCGCGCCATCAGGGTCTTGGCGACACCGGGAACGCCCTCGAGCAGGCAGTGACCACCTGCGAGAAGGCCGATGACCAGAAGCCTGACCGCGTCGGTCTGACCGACGATGACGCGCTCGATCTGTCCCTCGACGGCCTGGAGGCGCTCGAGCAGAAGATCGACGTCATCAACTGCGGCGGGTGCGGTGCTGGGCATGGGGGCTCCTCGGAAGTCAGGCCGTCATTGCGTAAACGACAATGTTCACGGCGAAGCGGGTGTTGTCGATCGAGAGCCAGCGCTTGTTGCGAAAGTCGTAGTCCCACTCGCAGCCGTAGTCCTTGTTGCTGTACAGCACGCCGATCCGACCGTCGATCTGGATGGCCTTCAGGTAATCGTGGACCAGGTCATCGCCCCAGCCGTTGAGTTCCATGGAGGTCGTGGGCGGCCCGTCGAATTCGAAGAAGCTCGAATAGATCGCGTGGTCGTTCGGAATCTTCCGCAGCGCGTCGGCACCGAAGATCTCGCCCATCTGGCTCTCGAAGGACCGGGCGAAAAGCGCATCGATGTCATGGTTGCAGTCGTCGACGAAGACGAAGCCGCCGTTACGCACGTAGGTCTCGAAATTCCGCTTCTCGGGCGGCGAGAACTGGACCAGCCGGTGGCCGGCGAGGTAGCAGAACGGCGCGGACAGCATCGCCGAGTCGGCCAGCGGCACGACGCGTTCCACCGGATCGACGCGCAGGTGGGTGTACTCGATCAGGCTGTTGAGCACGTTCGACGGCATGCGCTCGTCGACATCCCAGTTCCCCGACTCGTAGACGAGCCGGGTGAAGTGGAAATCGTAGGCGGGACTCGGGTCCATGGGCGTCGCATGATACGACGGCAAACGTCGACGGCATGTGCCGTCAGTCTGTGGCTGGTTCCGCTGCGCCCCTTACTTTCCGTCGTCGGCGATGAGGTCCGGTCCCTTACCCGCGGTCTTCTCGTAGACGCCCTTGCCTGACCGTTTGTACTGGGTGAAGCCGTGCTTCTCGAGGTGACTCTCGCCCAGGCGATGGGCGTCGCCGCCGCGGACGTAGGGTGCGGAGATGATGCGCTCCACGGGACTCCCGCAGGCCTCGCAGTGGCGCAGCGAATCGTCACTGATCCGCTGGCGGAGCTCGAACGTCTCGCGGCACTGGTCGCACCCTTCGGCGTCGGCGACCACGCGATACTGGTAGACGGGCACCCGGGATGCTCCTCAGACCCGCCCTTCGGTCGGCGAGGTGTGCGGCGGCATCTCCGAACCGCGGTCCTGCGCGGCGGCGGGGTTTTCGTGAACCTCTGCGAGCTTCTCCCAGGCCCTGGTCTTGATGCTCAGGATCGCCACGATGACGCCGATGATGATGCTGAAGATGCTGATCTGTAGGAAGAGGTTAGGCAGGTCCTGGAGCTCGTTCGGATCGAAATTGCCGGCCAGCAATCCAGCGACCACGTTGCCGATCGAGTAGGTCAGTACGAAGACGCCCATCATCTGCCCCGAGAAGCGCCGTGGGGACAGCTTGCTCACAGCACTCAGCGCGACGGGGCTCAGGCACAGCTCTCCGACCGTGTGCAGGAAATAGGTTGCAACGAGCCAGTACGGCGCGGCCTTCAGGCCGCTTGCGGCGATCTGGGCGGCGAAGAACATCACGATGAAGCCCGTCGCCATGATGATGAGACCCAGGGCGCACTTGAGCCCATAGGAGGGCTGGAGCATGCGTTTCCCGAGATTGATCCACAACGCAGCGAAGAAGGGCGACAGGATAATGATGAAGAACGAATTCGCCGACTGGAACCAGGCCGGCGGAATCTCGAAGGCGCCGATCATGCGCTCGGTGTAGTCACGCCCGAAGAGGTTCAGCGAAGATCCGGCCTGCTCGAAGCCCGACCAGAAGCAGATCGAGGCCAGGCAGACGAGGAACAGCGCGCCGAGCCGCCGCTTCTCGTCGCCGGTCAGATTGCCCAGAAAGAACACCCCCCCGTAGTAGGCGAGGACCACGACGGTGATCGCGACAGCAACGTACTGGGCGACCGTGACCGGATTCATCGTGAGGGCGCCGGACAGCATGAGGGACGCGATGATGGTCAGCACCACGAGGAAGCCGATAATCGCGGTCCAGCTGAGCTTGACCGCCTTCGGGGAGAGCGCTGCGGTCGGGCCATCGCCGGCCGGGCCGAGATGGCGTAGCGTCATCTGATACTGGACCAGCCCGAGCGCCATGCCCACGGCGGCGGCTCCGAAGGCCCAGTGGTAGCCCATGTTGACCTGCAACCACCCGCAGACGATATAGCCGATGATCGAGCCGATGTTGATGCCCATGTAGTAGATGGTGTAGCCGGCATCGCGACGCTGGTCCTCGGGGCTGTAGAGCTCACCGACCAGGGCACCGATGTTGGGCTTGAGCAGGCCCGTACCGAGCACGACCAGGATCAAGCCGATGAAGAAGGTCTTGTCGCTGGGTATGGCCAGCACGATGTGGCCGGACATGATGATGATGCCGCCGTACCAGATGGCGCGCTGACCGCCGATCAGCCGGTCGGCCATCCACCCTCCGGGCAGGCCCATGAAGTAGACCGCGCCGGTGTACAGGCCGTAGATCGCCGTGGCCGACGCGACGGTGATCGCCATCCCCCCTTCCTGCATGGCGGCGGTCATGTAGAGGACGAGCAGCGCCCGCATGCCGTAGTAGCTCATCCGCTCCCACATCTCGGTGAAGAAGAGCGTGGCGAGGCCACGGGGATGGCCGAAGAAACCGGCTTCGTCGCGCGCCGTGATGTCCGTCATGAAGTCTGCCTTGTGCAGTGGGTCGGGGATAGCGGGTTGCTGCCGGGAACGCTCAGCCTAGCGGCCGCGGCAGGCAGCCTATGCGGCGCGTAGGTATACACCATCGCAACGCCTATGCCAAAGCAGGAGCGCCGATCGCGCAGGAGGTGCACCGGCGTCGGGGAGCCGAGTTCCAGTTCCGGTCGAGGTCGTGGAACAAGCTGCTCCGGTCAGCCGAAATCGTAGGCGAGGATCTTTTCAGGCTCCTGCAGGAAGTTGCCCTGCACGTAGTTGACACCGCACTGCCAGAGGATCGACATGCTCGCGGCGTCTTCCACGAATTCGGCAATGGTGGTCTTGCCCATGGCGTGCGCCTGCTCCGTAATGTCCTTGATCTTCTCCTGGCTCTCCGAATTGCTCGGCAGGTTCTGCATGAAGGAGCGGTCGATCTTCAGGAAGTCGGCCGGGACGTGCTTGAGAATCTGGAACGAATTCAGGCCGCTGCCGAACTGCTCGATCGCGAAGCGGCAGTGCAGCTGCTTGAGGCCCTTCAGGAACTGGCGAGCCGGCTTGATGTTGGTCATCAGCTTACTTTCCGGCGCCTCGAACACGATCGCGTCGCCGGAAATCCGATGCTTGCGGAGCACCTTGGCCAGCCAGGGCAGGATCTCCGGACGCGAGAAGGTCTGCGTCGCGAGCTTCACGAAGAACGTCGTGTTGGCCTTGCCCTCCTGCTCCCGGGTTTCCTTGAGGACCTGGACGGCCTTTTGGATCACCCACTGGTCGACCTTGAGCATGATCTCGTGGCCGACGACGTGCGGGATGAACTGCCCGGCGGGAATCATCTCGTCCCCTTCGCCCTGGAGCCTCAGCAGGACCTCGTAGTTCTGCTCTTCGGTCCCGTGCAGGCTCACCACCGGCTGGAACACGAGGGCGAAGCGATCGTTCTCGATGGCGTCCCGGACGCGATCGACCCAGACGAGGCTGTCGTCATCTTCCTGCCCCGTGCGCTTGGTCGGGTCGTGGGCCTGAACGCGATTGCCGCCCTCCTGCGCCGCGTTCAAGGCCGCGGAGCTGGCGAGCGACAGGAGATCCTGCGCGTTGGAGACCGCCTCCGTGATGCGCGTGACGCCGAGGCTGGCCGTGAGCGTGACCGATTGTCCGTCGACCTCGGAAATGCACTCCTCGACACTCACACGAACCTTCTCCGCGAGTTCCTTCGCGTAGTCCAGGTTCTGGTCATGGCAGAGGATGCAGAAGGAGTTGTCGCCCAGGCGCCCGACGGTGTCCGACTCCTCGGCAGGAGCGCCGATGGCCTTGGCAACGTCCGTCAGCACCAGGTCGACCCCGGCCAGCCCGACCAGGTCGAGGATGCTGCGGAAGTTGTCGATCTCGACCAGGATCAGCGCGTTGTTGGCCCCGTCCTGCAGGGTTCGCGCGATGGCGCTGCCGATGTCCTCGAGCATGAACTGGCGGTTCGCAAGGCCCGTCACGAGGTCCTGGGTCTTGAGATCACGAAGCTCCTGCGCGAGCTCGGGGTCGACGCTCTTGTCCCGCAGCACGATCTGGGTGCAGGGCTCGCCGTCGATGCTCGCCGGGGAAAATTCCATCATCGCGGCCTTCGAACGGCCGTCGGGCAGCGACAGGTCGATCTCGATATCGTCGGGCGACTCGTCGCCCTTGCTGATCTCGCGCAGAATCCCCTTGAGTCTGCCGGCGTCACCGCTGGCCACCATGTCGAGGATCGGCAGGCCTTCGAGATCCTCGAAGTCGTCGTAATCGAACATGGTGAGGTATGCCGGGTTGGCATAGACGTGCATGCCTTCGTGCACGTAGGCGATCGCGTCGCGGGAGGAGTCAAGCAGGGCATGACAGCGCTTTTCGGTCTCGCGCAGGCTCGTCTCGAGCATGCGGCCGCGGCGGCGCTGGGAGAGGTTGGAGAACTCGCGGCGTACCACGTGCTCGAGCTGGTCCGAATTGTCGACGCTGATCGCATCCGTCGCGCCGATGCGCATGGCGTCCACAAGGGCGTCCAGACCATATTCGTCGAGCAGGGCGACGACGGGGATGTCCTTGCCGGACCGCGCCACGGCATCCACGATCTGTTCGAGCGTCAGCTCGTCGTGATCCGTGTTCACGAGGAGAATGTCGAGGGGCTGACGTTCGAGCACGCCCTGCAACTCATCTTCGTTCTCGGCGCTCGAGGGACGGATCGCGATCCCCGCATTGCGGAGGGTGCTCATCAGGTGCTCGGCATCCTCCAGGGACGACTCGATCACCAGCAGCCGCAGAACCTCATCGCGTGTCAATGGTGTCACTCCTGCAATTATCTCGGCCCGCGCCCGCACCCGGCGCGGCCGTCATCCTACGGCGGGCCGGATCCCCCAGCGCGATTCTACGCGCCCGCATCCGATCCACAAGGGGAACACCCTGTTTTCTCAGCCCAGGGGCGTCTTTCCCGAGCGCCCCGGCACCTCCCGCACCAGCCGGGGAACGAGGTATCCGGATGCCCGCGCGCGGGCGGCGTCAACGATCCGGCGCGCCTCATCGTCAGCGACGGCGAAATGGTGGGTGCCGGCCACCGGATCCAGGGCATGGAGGTAGTAGGGTGTGACACCGCAGTCGACCAGCGCCCGCCCGAGGGCGACGAGCACGTCGGGATCAGCATTCACGCCCCGCAGCAGCACCGACTGGTTGAGCAACAGCGCGCCGGTCGAGCGTAGGCGTCCGAGGGCCTGGCGCGCACGCGGCGTCAGCTCGTCCGCATGGTTGACGTGGAGCACGATGACCGGCGTGGGCATGAGGGATTCCAGCCAGGCGCAAAGATCGTCGTTCACCCGCGAGGGCAGCACGGTGGGTGTTCTCGAGTGGACTCGTAGCGTTCGCCGCCAGGGCTGGGTGGCGAGGCCGTCGGTCAGCATCGCGAGGCGCGCGCTACCCAGTATCAGGGGATCGCCGCCGGACAGGATGACCTCATCGACATCCGGCCGCGTTGCGAGATAGTCCAGCGCGCCGCGCCAACCGTCGGCCGCGGCATTCGCATCACCGTATGGAAAATGCCGGCGGAAGCAGTAGCGGCAGTGGATCGGGCAGGCAGCCGTGCTGATCAGCAGCACCCGCCGGGGATATTTCTGCAGCACCCCCGGGGCCACCATGGCATCGAGATCGCCGACGGCATCGTCGACGAACCCCGGTTCGTGACGTGCCTCCTCGCCATCGGGAAAGGCCTGCCGCGCCAGCGCCCCCGTCAGGACGCCGGGCTCGAGCCACTCGGCAGGCACCCGCGTTGGGAACAGCCCGTGCGCCTGGTCACGGCCGGCAGCCACCGCCACCGTGGTCGCCGGAAGCGCC
>JBCCZC010000353.1:0-6211 GCA_039188505.1 Pseudomonadota bacterium
CATCGTGAACGGCCTCGTGGGCCTGCTCGCGTCGGGCGGCTCGACCAACCACACGATCCACCTCGTCGCGATCGCCGAGGCCGCCGGCATCCGCATCAACTGGGACGACTTCTCCGAGCTCTCAGCCGTGGTGCCGCTGCTCGCGAAGGTCTACCCCAACGGCCAGGCGGACGTGAACCACTTCCAGGCCGCCGGCGGTATTCCGGTGCTCATGCGAGAGTTGCTCAAGGCCGGCCTCCTCCACGAGGACGTGACGACGATCGCCGATGGCGGCCTGTCGCGCTACCTCGAGGAACCCTGGCTCGACGGCGCGCACCTGCGCATGCGTCCGGCGGCTGAGAAGAGCCATGACACCGAGGTGCTCGGCTCCATCGATGCCCCCTTCTCTCCGAGCGGCGGCATCCAGCTCATGGACGGCAATCTCGGCCGGGCCATCGTGAAGACTTCCGCGGTGAAACCCGAACACCAGGTCATCCGAGCGCCGGCCGCGGTGTTCCGGTCGCAGCACGAGGTGGTCGAGGCGTTCCAGGCGGGGCAGCTCGAGCGCGACGTCATCGTGGTGGTCCAGCACCAGGGACCGGCCGCCAACGGCATGCCGGAACTGCACAAGCTCACGCCTTCGCTTGGGGTACTGCAGGACAAGGGATTCAAGGTGGCGCTCGTCACCGACGGCCGCATGTCCGGCGCTTCGGGCAAGGTCACCGCCGCCATCCAGGTCAGTCCCGAGTGTGCCGCCGGCGGCATGCTGGCCCGGGTGCAGGACGGCGACCCGATGATCGTGGACGCGACCACCGGCGAGCTGCGGGTCGAAGTCGACGACGCGACGCTCGGCGCCCGCGAACCGGCCCCGTGTCCCGACAGCGAGTTCGGTGTCGGCCGCGAGCTGTTTGCCGGCTTCCGGCAGCGGGTCAGGAGTGCAGAGGAAGGCGCGAGCAGCCTGATCGGAGCGAGCGCATGAGGACGATCTCGGAGATCTTCGCCCTCAGTCCGGTCATTCCCGTGGTCACGATCGATGACGTCGAACAGGCGGTCCCGCTGGCCCAGGCGCTCGCCGCCGGCGGTGTCCCGATCATCGAGGTCACACTGCGGACCGCCACGGCGCTGGGCGCCATCGCGGCGATCGCTGCGGACGTTCCCGAGATCTGCCTCGGCGTGGGCACCATCTGGACGGCAACGGACCTGCACCGCGCCATCGACGCCGGCGCCCACTTCGGCGTATCGCCGGGCGCCACGTCGCGCCTGCTGGACGCCGTCGTGGAGTCGCGACTGCCCTTCCTCCCCGGCTGCCAGACGGCGAGCGAGATCGCGGATCGCGTCGATCGCGGCTTCGAGGGCGTGAAGTTCTTCCCGGCGGAAACCAGCGGCGGTGCGCCCGCGCTCAAGGGCCTGACGGCCGTCTTCCCCGACACGAGTTTCTGCCCGACTGGGGGCGTCAAGCCGACGAACGCCCGCGATTATCTGGGAATCAGGGGTGTGGATGTCGTCGGCGGCAGCTGGCTCACGCCGAAGGATGCCGTGGCGGCGGGAGACTGGTCGAAGATCACGGCGACGGCCCGGGAGGCCGCCGCACTGACGAGCTAGCGACGCGCGCTAGCGGTACGGGAGACCGCCGGCGATGTACATGCCGAGGCTTTCGATCTCCTCTTCCTTCTCCTGCATCTTCTGCTGCACCAGCTCGCCGATGCCGAGCACGCCCACGACCTTGCCGTACTTCACCACCGGCAGGTGGCGGATGTTGTGCTTCGACATGATGTTGAGGCAGTCGTCCAGGGAATGCTCCTCGGTGACCGAGATGACCTGGGCGGTCATGATGTCCCGCACCGGTGTCGCTGCGGACGTCTTGTCCTCGAGGATCACCTTCCGGGCGTAGTCACGCTCGGAGAGCATGCCGACGAGGCGCCCCTGCGCGTCCTGGACCACCAGCGCGCCGATGTTCTTGTCGGCCATGATCTTCAGCGCTTCGAGCACCGGCTTATCCGGCTCGATGCGATAGACAACGCGGCCCTTGCTGTCGAGAAACTGCTTCGTGCTGAATTTGCTCACCTCACCCTCCGAGATCAATCCGTATGTGGTTGATCATCGGTCAGCGGCGATGAACGGGCTGTTTCCGAATGGCCCTGCTGAAATTGACGGGCCTGTCACTGCTGAGATTGACGTCCAGCCCCGTTGACACCCGGGCCAAGGCCATTCCCTCCCGGGGCCCGCCCACTTCCCACGCGGATCCCCGACCGGTCCGGGAGACGCCGTCACGGGCGCTGGCAACGCCGATCCGGTGCGTCGATCGCGTCCGCAATCCCCGGGAGCTGCTCGACGTAGTCGGCCGGAAACTGCCAGAAGCGGACCACGTCGCCCTTGACCAGCCCGCGCTGCTCGGGCGGCAGGTCGTAGAGCAGCTGCATCGCGATGTCGCTCGAGACCCAGGGGCTCGTCCGGAAGTAGCGATGCCCCTTGGCGACGGCGGAGCCCTCGGCACGGGTCACGTCGATGATCTGCAGATTGGGGTGTTCCGCCAGGAACTGCTCCTCGCGCGCGTTCAGCGGGTCCGTGCGCGCGAACCGACCCGCGCGCACGCGACCGGCAAAGAGGAAACCCGCGGCCCTCAGGGCCGTGTCGATCTCGGAGACGTAGATCGTGAGGTTGTCGGGCACGCGCAGCGCGCCATCGAGGACGTAGCCGCTGAGGATGTCCGAATCGACATCGCTGCCGGTCAGAATGACGTTGCCGAGCTTCACCCCCTCATCGATCTCGTCATCGCTCATGAGGAACCCGTACATGCCGAGATCGGCGAGCATGCGGCTGACGAGTTGCGTGCCCGCGCTGTAGCCGATCACGTGGATCTTCTCGACGTTCGTGTTCCGGGCGATGTCGAGAATCAGGGTGCGCAGGTAGCGAGCGGAATAGCGCGCGTTGTCCAGATCGCCGAAATAGGCAAACGTGCTGACCTTCGTGGGCCACGAATAGGCCACGACCGCACCGTTGTGACCGAGGAAATGGGAGAGCTCCGCGGCGACGACGATCGACTCCTCGATGTCGATCTTGTAGCCGTGGACATAGATGTAGACGTGTGGCGTGCCCGAGGCGTCGAGGCGGTGGTCGATGGCCTCGAAGAAGCGCTGGCCAGGCGCCTCGCTGCGCGCGGTTTCCATGTCCGAGAAGCGGATCGTTTTCTCCAGCACGCCGAAGGTCTCGAGGTCCTCGAAGACGACCGAGAAGTCGCTGCTGCGACTCCCGCGCAGCGTGGCCCAGCGCGCCTCGTCCCCGCTCAGCGCAGGTTCGTGCCTGAGTCGCGTGCGGGCAGCGCCGAGGTGGAGCATATTGGCGCGCCGGTGGGTGAAATAATCGTAGCGCCGATCCTCCGGACCAGCGGGCGCCCGATCGGTGGCAAACAGCACCCCCGGGTCTTCGGTGATGCGATTGCAGTGGTCGAAGGGATCGATGGCGCCGGCCTCGTAGACCGCCGGCGCGGGCATCAGGGGGATCTCCATGGGCTTCGGGCCCCTGCCCGCGCAGCCGGCGACGAGCGTCGCGGCGAGCCAAAGCAGCAGCGTGCGCGGGCCCGCCGCGAACGGCCGGCCCTGATCCGGCGCGTCAGCGGAATCGCTGCGTAACTGGTCGCCGAACTGCTGCCTACTCAATACGCACCCTGCCGTGATCGGATTCGGGGGAGACCGCCGCTGGCAGCGACGCTACCAGAGATACCAGACACCGAGGCTGAGCTGCCGGTAGCGGGTGTCGTTGAACAGCGCGTCTCGATGGATTTCGCGCTCACCGAAGCGAAGCCCTGCCGACAGCGCCCATTGCGGCGTCAGACGATAGCCGAGCTGCAAGCTGCTGTCCCACAGCGTGACGTCGGAACCGCTCCAGCCCGCAAGCCTGCCCCAGAGCAGCCAGCGCTCGCCGGGCGCGTACTGCGCCCGGGCGCCGAGGACGAGGCGGGTGAATTTCTCCTCGACGGACGCGCGGGCCGTATCGCTCCTCAGCTGCAGCTGCGTATCGATGTGCGCGACGGATCCCGAGAGCGTGAGCGTGAAACGAGGCGAGCTCACGACGTCATAGCCATAGCCGGCCCAGTAGTCATTCGCTACGTAGCGACTGGCAACGGAGGTCCCCGCCAGGAACGCCTCACCGGCAAAGGACGTGTCCTCGGCCAGCTCCGTGCCTTCGCGGATCTCGATGGGCGAGAACGTTGCATAGATGCCGTGGCGGCTTCGTTCGCTGAATCGAGTGCCGACCGCCAGCATGCCGGTTGCGATCGGATTCTGATTCTCGTCGAAGCGAAAATCGATGGCGGTGCCGCTGCCCGATGGTGCGCGCGCCGCGTTCCGGCGCATGTCGAACAGGCCCATCTCCCACACAAAGTAGCGATGGGGCACCGTGGTCGGGAGCGGCTCCGGATCTGACCCGCGCCTTGCGCCGGGGTCGAATTCGATCTCCAGGCCCACCGTATCGCCGCTGGCAAGCAGCGACAGCCGGGCGCGCTCGTCGATCGGGTGGGTGTGAAGGAAGTTGGACAGGAGCCCGATCGCCATGCCGGAGATCACGTCGTCGGCGAAATGCTTCTGGCCCTTCACCCGGCTCGCGCCGGTGTACGCGGCCAGCATGGAGGCCGGCGCACCCCACCTGGCGCCGTAGCGCCGCCAGATGTAGGCGGCGCCGGTGAACGAGGCGGCGGTATGGCCCGAGGGGAAGGAGTTATCGGCCGAGCCATCCGGCCGCTCCTTGTCGACTATGTACTTGATGCCGTGGGTGGCTGCTGTCGCCGTGCCGGCCGCGTAGGCCAGCTGCCGCAGTCCCTCCCGGTCGCCGATCGCAAGGGCGCTGCCCAGCCCGAAGACGCCGGGCACAAACTGGGTGATATCACCGAGGTCGCGGATATCGTCGGTATCCGCCGTGGCGTAGTAGGCGCCGAGGCCCAGCGCAACGCCGGCGGTGATCCAGCGACTCCGGCGATCGAAGCCACCGGTGAGCCAATCGCCCTTCGACCTGGCCTTGTTCGCCGGCGCTTCCAGCGCCGCTCCAGTCTCACCTCCGGTAGCCACCCCGTTCGGTTCCGTTTGCGCCAGCACGGTCAGCGGACTCTCGGGCGCGGCCGTCGCGACCGGGTTCCCTCCCAGCAGTCCGCCCGTGAGCGCCACGAGCAGAGCCGCACGCATCTTCCGTCTCGTCTCGGTCAATATCTTTCCCTGGCCTCTGGCGCCGGCGATGGCTCGGGCGCGATCGCGCCCGAGCGATGGTCGGACATCGATCCAAGGCTGCGAAGCGATGGGACTGTCGTCCCGAGACGAGCGTAGCCTAAATCCAGATGTCATTCCGGGCAGTCAGCTCGCCGCCGGCCTCACCGGTATTGACGACGCCGCGGGGCTCGATCAGGAGCACGCTACAGCCGGCCTCGGCAACGGGCCGGTGCTGCACGCCTTTTGGCACGACGTACATCTCGCCAGCAGCCAGGTCGACGCCGTCGCCGTCGGGGAGTTCGATGCGCAGGTTGCCTTCGAGGACGATGAACGCCTCATCCGTGTCATCGTGCTGGTGCCAGACGAACTCGCCCTCGAGGCGGGCAAGCTTGAACTGGTAGTCGTTCAGCTCGGAGACCACCCGCGGCAGCCAGGGGCCAGGCAGGAGGGCGAGCTTGTCGGCGAAGTTGATCGCGTCGGCCATGTTCTTCGCCTACCGGTCGTCGTCGTCGTCGGTTGCTTGTTCTTCCGCGCCTGACTCCTCGCCGGGTTCGATGACCTCGAAGTCCCGGTATTCCACCGAAGTCACGATGTTGCGCAGCTCCCACTCATAGGCGTCATAGCCTGATTGCAGGCCGAGCCCCGTCGTGCCGGAATTCTGCGCGCCGACCGGGCGGGCGCCGCCGAGACCTGCGCCCGACGTGGCGATGAGGCTGGAACCGATGGGCCGACCGGTTCTCGAACCGGTGATATTGCTGTTCTGCCGACGAACCCAGCGAGCCCGGCGATCGAGCGCAGCGAAGTCACCGTATTTCTCCTGCAGCTCCGCGGCCCGGGCGTTCACGGCCGCAAGCTGGTCCCCGTCGAGAGTCTGCATGACCTGATTGAGACGCTCGGTGATCTCGCGGTTGTTGCGTTCGTTGGCGAGCAGCATCCAAGCCGCCGCCTCCATGGGGTCGGGCTCGGTCCCGATCCCGCCGAGCGTCATCAGACCGACCCGATACTGGGCCTGCTTGTTGCCCCAGAGTGATGCGCGC
>JBCCZC010000354.1:0-6210 GCA_039188505.1 Pseudomonadota bacterium
CCGATCCTGGCGCACGCGAACCCCTCCCTGGGTCAGCACGGACTCATCGCTAAGGTAATCGAGCGGGACGGCAGCGTCTTCCAGCGAAAGGAGGTCCGGATCACCGTGATCCCGGACGAGGTCTTCGACAGCTGGACCGGTGTCACGGTCCGGCCACTCCGCTGTGCCGGGATGCCGGATGGCTCGTGCCTCCTATCCTTCGATTTCCAGCACCGCTCCGTGGAGGCCGCCGATCGCCATCGCTTCAGCGCAGGCAATGCCGAGACGGGCGAGCCGTTCGAGATCCACGAGGCGCCCGTGAGCCTGGACAGCAGCGACGGGTGCCTGCAGCGGTCCTCGGTGGTATTCCGTGCCGATCCGCACGGCGATATCGAGACCGGGACCGTGTATTTTCACTGGGAGCGCGAGGACGCCGCTTCTACCGACGGCTTCAGGACCGTCCTGAGTGCTCGCGGGGCGATTCACGAAGGTCCGTGAACGAGTTCGCCGGAAACACTGCCTGGAGATGAGCGCTGGTGTATTTCACTCTCTTCTACGACTACGTTGACGATGTCCTCGAGCGGCGCGGACCGCACCGGGCCGAACATCTGGCGCTGGTCCGCCGGTACGTCGAGCGCGGCGAGGTCGTGCTCGGCGGGGCCTACGCGGATCCCGTCGATGGCGCGGCGATCGTCTTCCGCGTCCATGACCGCGCCGCTATCGAAGCCTTCGTCGACCGTGACCCCTATGTTCGGGAAGGTCTGGTGACCGGCTGGTCGATCCGCGCGTGGACGGTGGTCGTGGGCGCGGCCCTGGATCCCGAGGGCTGAGGCGACGACCGCGGGCCCGGCGCCGGGCAGTGGATCGCAGCATCTGAACTCTCCGGATCTGCGTCCGCCCGGTATACTGGGCGCCGACGCCCTGAGCCCCTTTCGTCCATGACCACCTCCTCCAGTAACGGCATCCGGCCCATCGCCGTGCGCTTTGGCGCGCTCGGTGACATGGTGATGTTCCGTCCCGTCCTGGAGGCGTTGGCGGCGCGCTGGGGCGCCCCCGTGGACCTCATCACGTCCGGCGCCTGGACGCCCGCCGTGCTCGGAGATCTCGAAGCGGTCGGCGACCTGGTGCAGATGCCCGGGACCCGGCGGCGCCCCTTCTGGCTGTCGCCGGCGAAGCGTCGGCTGGTGGACTGGCTGACGGCCCGGCAAGAAGCGCCGGTCTTCATCTTCGAGCGCAATCAGAAGTTCGACGAATTCCTCGTTCGCGCGAAGGTGCCGTCGGACCGGATCGCGCGCCTCCCCGCATCGGTCCATCACGGCCACGACATCGACCTGCAGGTGAGCCTCGCGCGCACGTCGCTCGCCCCGCTGCGCCCGATTGCTGATGACCTGCAGCCGGGGTGTCCTGCGCTGCCCGTCAGCATCGAGGCCCGCGAGGGGGCGACAGCCTGGCTTGCCGAGGAGGGTTTCGACCGCGGCCCGGTCGTCCTCGTGCAGCCCGGGAACAAGAAGACGATGCGGGCGGGCCGGCTCGATCGCGCCTCGAACCGCAAATACTGGCCGATCGAGCACTGGGGCACGCTCATTCAGGGTGTTCGGGAAACGCTGCCGGACGCGATGGTGCTCGTCTGCGGCGTACCGGCGGAGCAGGCCTTCGCGGCCGAGATCGCAGAGGCAGGTGGGCTATCGGCGAATCACGCCGTGGCCGACCGGCTGCCGCTGGAGCGGCTGTTCGCCGTGCAGACGCTCGCCCATTCGATGATCTCCGTGGATACGGGCCCCGCGCATACGGCCGCCGCGGTCGGGTGTCCGGCCACCGTCTTCTTCGGTCAGACCAACCCCATCCGCCATCTGCCACGAGGGAGCGCGCCCGTTGTGGGGGTGCTGCACGACGGCCTGTTCGACCCGGAGGATCCCCATTGGACGCCCGTTCGACTCGAGGACGTCGCGCCGGAGCGGGTACTGGAGGGCTGGCGTCGCCTCTGTGACTCGATCCGGAGCCCGGCCTGACGCGTCAGGCCGGATCGTCTCGGTGGCGGCAATCGGAACCGGCGTGGCTGAGGGGGAGCCTGCGCACCCCCGGCTGCCGTCGCCTACTGACCGCAGATCGTCGCAGAGACTGCACGCCGGCGGGCGCTGCAATCAGGCCGGTTTTGCGACCCAGGACGAACACCATCCCTCGGCGTTGACGAGCTTGCCCGCGAAGATCGGGCAGGCACCCCATTCGCCGCCGCCCTGGAAGAGCGCGCAGTTGGCGCAGACGGCGTTCGCCGCGCGTTGGGGGTACTTCGCGGCATCGACGTCGGCGGCGTCGTGCCGATAGCCAAGGGCCTGGGCCGTCGCGTCTGCCTCATCGAGCTGCGACGCGTCGGCGGGTGCTGCGGGAGTCGCCTCTGCGGTGGTGTCCGGCGCGGCGGGTTCGGCCGGTGAGTCGGCAGGTGCCTCGGCGGCGACCTCGCCTGCAGGCTCCGCGGCTGGCGCGGTCTCGGCCGGCGCCTCGGGCGCGGGAGCGGCGGGCTCGGTCTGCGCCGTCGAGGCCGGCTCGTCCCCACCGCAGCCAGCCAGGCCCAGCACGGGCAGGGCGGCGGCAACGGCCAGCACTTCACGACGCGAAACGGACTTGCGAATCTTCTGGGGCATGATCAACGGTTCGCCGAACCCGAGGAGGAGCAGATGTCACGGCTTTGCGATGGCCGGGGCCGACCTCACGGTTTCCGTCCCCGGTTCGAAGCTGTCGGTGAACAACGGTGCCTGCAGGGCCGCCGGCAGATCCGAGCCATCGATCGTCGTCGTGTCGCTGCCCGCTGGATCGAGCCATGGCTCGAGCCGTTGCGTCGCGTTGGTACCGCCAGACCAGGCGCGCGCCAGCCGTCCGTAGCAGTCGAAACCGTCCCGGTTGCTGCAGGCGGCCGCGCCGCCCGAGAGCAGGCCGATCACGCGACCGGTTGCCGCATCCAGCAAGGCGGACCCGGACGAGCCTCGCTCGGTGGTGCCGCGTTCCCAGGCGCCGACGTACCAATGGGTGTCGCCGGTGCCGTTGACGATGCAACTCGGTCCCCGCGAGGGCGCGTCGTCGTCGAAGGCGATCGCCTTCTCGTCGACGCCCGGATGATGGATGCCAACGGTGGTCGCAGGCGCAAGATCGGTGCGGTCCCAACCGGCGAAATGGACGTCGAATTCCGTTGGGGGGCGAGCAGACAGTTCGAGCAGGGCGAAATCGACGTCCTCGCGCGCAGCGACGAGCCGGGCGCCGGAGACACTCTGGAGGCGGCTCCCGCCCCCGAGCTGACCGCAGGCCGGCGACTCGTAATTCCATAAGGTCACAACGCTGGGCGCGTTGGTCGTGCTCACCCGGCAATGGAACGCCGTCAGGAACCACGGGCGAAAACTGCCTTCGGCGTCCATGATCAGCGTGCCCGTGCAGGCGTCGACGCCGTTGATGGTGTATGCCGCCACGGCCCGGATCTCGTCGTCGAAGGGTTCGGCCTCCGGGCAGGTCACGTCGATGTTGCAGAAGCCCTGCTTGGCGAGGCCCGGGCCGCCGCCGCGGCGGTACACGTCGCGAAACCCCGCGCCCGCGTGGGTCAGCACGAAGCCCAGGGTCTCCTCAGCGGCAGCGGGGACGGTGACCTCGATCCGAGCCGTTTCGCCCGGAACGGGTGGCGTCCAGAGCTGACCGGCCGTGAGGTCTGCCGCGTCGAAGGGCCCGACGGAAAGGCCGTCCTCGCCGGTCAGCGTGAGGGAGGCGCCGTTGGGAAACGATGCCTTGCGCAGACCGATGTTGATGTCGGTCGCGCCCGGTGCCGACAGCACGAGTTTCCAGCGCGCGGTCCGGCCCTCGCGGGTCCAGCGACCGGCCTGCGCCGGCGAGAGATGCAGCTGATGGGGGCGGGCGAATCGGAGCGGTGCGGCTTTCGCGGCGCTGCGATCGGCCGCAACACGCGCCGCCTTCGCGTCCATGGCGGGCAGATGAATGATGGCGGGGGGCGCTTCGGCGGTAGCCTCGAGCTGAACCAGCAGCGCGAGTCCGGCCAGCAGCGCCCGACTCATCAGGCCGTTTCCCGGACGAGCCGCGCCTCGCGGGCCGCGAAGTTGGCGCGGAGCTCGTCGAAGTTCATATCGGCCACCTTGATGCCGCGATCGTCGACGAAAAGCAGGTTCCGCGAGATCGGACTGACCCAGGAGAGCTTCGCTCGCACCTTGTCACCGCCCTCCCGGACGAACTCGAACCAGTCACCCTTGCGGACCTCGACCCCCCCGATGTTCCAGGACGGGTCCGCTGGCGCCTCCGGCGGCGGTGCGGGCGTCTCTGCAGGGACGTTGAGGTAGGGCTTGGCTGGCGGCAGCTCCTCAGCGATTTCGGGCGCCGCCGTCTCAGTTTCCGCCGCGGCGCTGGCCGCCGCGGGAACGGTTTCTGGGGCAGGTTCGGGTGCGCGCACCGGTTTCGGGGCGCTCGCAGTCGGCTTGGCTTCCGCGGGTTCTGGCGCCGGCCTCCCTGGGGGTGCGCGTCTGGATGGATTGCGCTTGGCGGGTTTCTCCGTGGGCGACGCTGCCGCCGGCGTCGAGGGCGGCGCCGGCCGCTGAGCAGGCGCCGGCTCGGGCGATCGCGGCTTCGCTGCCTGGGCGGTCGGCTTCGGCTGAGCGGGCAGCGGTTCCGGTGACTGCGCGGCTGGCGTCGGCTCGGCGGGCAGCGGTTTCGGTGCCTGTGCCGGCGCGGTCGGCGTCGGTTCGGCGGGCGGCGCTTCCGATGCCTGAGCGGTTGCCGTCGGCTCGTCGGGCGGCGCGGCCGGTTCCGGCGCGGCCGGCGATGACGCCTCGGTGGCCGGCCGCACGGCGACGACGAGCTCGTCGAGAAAGCGATGTCCCTCTTCCTCCGTGAAGCCCACCATGCCCAGCCCCTCGACGAGCCTCGCGCGGAGCTTTCCCGGGAGATCCTTGCTGCCGGAGGACCATTTGGTAAGGTCCTGCGCCGTGCGAATCGCCCGCGTCGTAGCCATGGCGTCTTGCCCGTGCCGAACGCACTCGAGCACGATCACGTTTTGCCACGGACCACTGAGCAGCTCGGCGATCGGTGGCGGTGGGGCGAGGCGCTCGATCATGTTGGCGATGATGCGATCCGCTGCCACGCGGCTGTCGTCCAGGCGGCCCCGGGCGGCTTCCGCCTGGGCCGCGCGCTTCTTCGCGATCTCCGCCCGGCGGCGCTGCCGCTTCTGGAAGCCGTCGCAGTCCTGGCCGATCTTCTTCAGCACCGCATCGCTCGCACTGTCGAGATCGGCGAGCTGCGCGACCATCCCTTCCAGGTGTCGGCGCCAGGCTGTCTGCTCCTTTTCCTCCCCAGGCCGGTCGGATACGAAGCGTCCCAGGGCCTCGAGCGTCGCGCCGAAGGGGTGATCGTCGGCAAGGACGCGGCTGTCGAGGATCGTCAGGTTGGCGCTGGCCTCGATGAGACGCTCGACCGCGGGTCTGAGCTCGGCGTCCTTGGCAAGCGGCTCGGCAAAGGCCAGTCGTTCATGGAGGGGTTCGAGCAGCTGCAAGGCCATCTGGCCATACAGCTCTCCGTCGCGGTCGGTCGTCGCCGCGACGAGCTTGTCGATGACCTGGGCCGTCAGCATCGCATCAGCCGTCGTCCGGGTGGGCGGTGGGTCGCCAGGTCTGCCGCCATGCCGGATTGTCTCCGGCGCCGCGCAGCCAGCGCCCCTCCGTGACCAGCTCGGTTGCGTCGATCCGCCAGATCTCGCGCAGGATCAGGCGCTCGCCGATGGTGCTGACGCCGACGCGGTCGATCTGCAGCCCGTCGGGCGTGACCAGCACGGCCGAGGCGTCGAAGTCCATCGCGGCGTCGGTGTGGACCGAGCGACCCTCGATCTGCTGCTTCAGGGGATTCCAGAAAAAGGCACCCTGGGAGACGAGGCGATCGCCAGCGAGCGTCTCGACGTGGAGTACGCGCTGCTCGAGTCCCCAGCGCAGGTGACGTACGCGGTCAGTGTCCTCAAGGCGCCAGTGACCGACATAGGGCTCCAGCGACGACAGCGGGGTGCCGGCATTCGCGAGGAAGACCGTGAGCAGCAGCGGGAGAATCCGGTTCGAATCCATGAACGTCGCACAGGCGGCTTGCGGAGAGCAGGTTCGCAGGGGAGGGCTTGCAAGGTCAAGTCCGCAGACGCATTTTCGGGGCCTCGAGCGACGTGCACGGTCGGCGCGCCGACGAGCGGCCAATGGCACCCAACCGGGA
>JBCCZC010000355.1:0-6204 GCA_039188505.1 Pseudomonadota bacterium
AGCGGATCGAAGAGGCCGTGGCGGCAGGTCAGCCAACCCACGAGAGGGTGCTGCCGGCGCCCCAGGGATGCCTCGATACGCTCGTGCGCCAGGTGGTGGGGAATGCGGTCGTCCAGGCCGAGCAGTGCGGGGTCGACGTCTCCGCCAGCGTGGCGCGCTTACGCGAAGCGGAAGCCCATCGGTGTGCGGGCCGCAATCGCGAAGCTCTGGCCGGCTATCTGGCAGCCTATCGTGGGATCTTCGATCTGCAACAGCAGTAGTGACCGATCAGTCCCGGGCTTCCTTGAGGAGAATCGCGCCGCAGCCGGTGCGAGCCAGTCCCCGCCGAGGGGTGCTGTCCATGAGGGGCCGCTCGAGCTTGCGGTTCGCCAGCAGACCAAGGAGAAGGGCGTTGGAGCGGTTTCTCTTCGCAGGCGTCGAGCCAGCGCCCCCGCCCGTTCGAGGCTCGGGTAGGAGGCGCGAGGTTGGCGGCGACGAGCCGTTTTCCATCAATGCGGGCTGCCTGCTTCAAGAGCGCCCGGTCGTCGGATCAGCCGATGCCCGTCAGCGGTAGCGGCTGAGGATTTTCCCGAGCGCTTCCGATCCTGGGTTCAGTTTGTCGTAGCCGAGGTCACGCAGCGGCCGCTGTGAGGTTCGATTCTGTGCATGCATGTCCTCCTTTTCCTCGTTGAGGTAAAGCAGGCCCGTGACGACCTGCCCGCGGCTGCGGTGCTCGGTCACGTAGCGGAAAGCGCCGCCGCGATCCGTGGGATCGTAATCGTCGGAAACAGCCTTGAGCATGAGGTGGGTGCCGTCGTGGAGGTCGACGCGTATCGCTTCGCCACCACCGCCGTCCGCTTCGATCGGATCGTAGGCCGGAATGAAGTCGGTGTGGATCGCGGGGTGGTAGAACTGCCGCGTGTAGGCGTAGCTCTTCGTGCTGTCCTCATGATCGTTGAACGTCACGCAAGGACTCATCACGTCGATGAGCGAGAAACCACGGTGGCTCAGACCCGCCTTGATGAGCGGCACCAGCTGCGCCTTGTCCCCCGAGAACGAGCGCGCGACGAAGGTGGCGCCGAGATTGATGCCGAGCGCCACCGGGTCGATCGGCCGCTGCTGGTTGGCCTCGCCCCGCTTTGACTTGGAACCGATGTCCGCGCTGGCCGAGAACTGACCCTTCGTGAGCCCGTAGACCCCGTTGTTCTCGATGACGTAGAGCATGTCGAGGTTGCGGCGGATCGCGTGGGCGAACTGTCCGAGGCCGATCGAGAGCGAATCGCCGTCGCCCGAAACCCCGACGAAGTACATATCGCGGTTCGCCGCGCCCGCCCCGGTGGCGATCGACGGCATGCGGCCGTGGACCGTGTTGATGCCATGCGCCTGGGATAGGAAATAGGCCGGTGTCTTCGAGGAGCAACCGATGCCGCTCATCTTCGCGACCCGGTGCGGCTCGACATTGAGTTCCCAGAAGGCCTGCACGAAGGCGGCCGTGATCGAGTCGTGGCCACAGCCCGCGCAGAGCGTGCTCATCCCACCCTCGTAGTCGCGTCGCCTCAGCCCGACGCGGTTCGTCGGCGCCTGCGAGTGGTTGACGGATGGCTTGCGGATGAAACTCATGGGGTTCTCTCCTGACGCCTCAGGCGGCGGCGACCTCGACGAGCGCGTCGCGAACGGCCGCGACCAGCCCGTCTGAGTCGATCGGCATGCCGTTGTAATGCCGGACGGGGATCAGTTTCTCCTTGGGACACGATGTTTCATTGACCAGCAGCGTCCGCAGCTGGGCGTCCCGATTCTGCTCGACCACGAAGATCCGCTCGTGCCGGGCGAGGAACGCATCGACCTCGGCATTGAAGGGGAAGGCCCGCAGGCGCATGTAATTCAGTCCGATGCCATCGCCGGAGAGTCGATCGAGGGCCTCGCGGACAGCCCCATCGGAGCTGCCGATGGCGACGATCGCGAATTCCCGGTTGGGGGCCTCGTCGAACACCGGTCCGGGCACGAGGTCCTTCGCGGTCTCCCACTTCTTGGCGAGGCGCTCCATGAGCGCTTCGTACTCGTCGGCGTCTTCCGTGTAGCGCGCCTTCGCGTCGTGTCCCGAGCCGCGGGTGAAGAACGCACCGGCCGCGTGATCGCCGGGCAGACTGCGCCAGGGTATGCCATCCCCATCGACGTCTTCGTAGCGATGGAGCGTCGCGCCCTTCTCGAAATCCGCGGCTCGCAGGACCTTGCCGCGGTCGGGCTCGTAGCCGTCGTCCCAGGCGAATGCGGGGACCATCCAGTCGTTCATGCCGATGTCGAGGTCGGTCAGTACGAATACCGGGGTCTGCAGGCGCTCCGCGAGGTCGAACGCGATCGGCGTGAGTTCGAAGCATTCCTTCGGGTCAGCGGGATAGAGGCACGGGTGCTTCGTGTCGCCGTGCGAGGCGTAGGCGCATAGGGAAAGGTCGCACTGCTGGGTCCGCGTGGGCATGCCCGTCGATGGACCGACCCGCTGGACGTCGAACAGCACGGCGGGAATCTCGGTGAAGTAGCCGAAACCGATCCATTCGCTCATGAGCGAGATGCCGGGGCCACTCGTCGGCGTGAAGGCCCGCGCGCCCATCCAGTTCGCGCCGAGCACCATGCCGGCGGCTGCGAGCTCGTCTTCAGCCTGGACGATGCAGTAGTTGTGTTCGCCGGTGTCCGGGTTCACCCGCAGCTGGGCGCTGAAGGACTTGTAGGCGTCCATGAGCGATGTCGATGGCGTGATCGGGTACCACGCCCCGACCGTCGCCCCGGCGTAGACGCAGCCTAGTCCCGCGGCCGTATTGCCGTCGATCATCACGTGGCCATCGGTTCGGTCCATGGGCTCGAGCCGAAGGGGCAGCGGGCAGGTGAAGGCCTCCTTTGCGTAGTCGTAGCCCATGCGGACGGCCTGCATATTGCCGTCGACCAGCTTGGGTTTCGATGCGAAGGTCTCGGCCAGCAGCGTTCGGATGACCTCGAGGTCGATCTCGAGGAGTGCGGCCAGCGCCCCGACGTAGGCGATGTTCTTCATCAGGATGCGCACGCGGGCCGTATCGAAGGCTTCGTTGCACATCTGGGCGAAGGGAATGCCGATGACCGTCACATCGTCGCGGTTGAGCTCGCGCGATCGTGGCCACGTCGCGTCGTAGATCAGATAGCCGCCTGGGGAGACTTCCGCGAGGTCCTGAGCGTAGGTCTCCGCGTTCATGGCCACCATGACGTCCACCCGCCCGGAGCGGCAGAGATAGCCCTCACGGCTTACGCGGATCTCGTACCAGGTCGGCAGCCCCTGGATATTGGACGGGAAGAAGTTCTTTCCCACCACCGGGATGCCCATGCGGAAGATGGACTTCATTAGCAGCGTGTTCGCCGAAGCCGAACCGGTGCCGTTGACGGTCGCAACCTTGAGAACGAAGTCGTTGATGTCGGGCATGCCGTGTCCTCAGCCCGTGCGCCGGCGGGTACGCGCTTCCCGCGCGATCCGCTCGGCCTCATTGACGGCGTGCGGAATCCCGATGGCCGACTTCTGCATGTCCCAGGCGGCGGTCGGGCACCGCTCGGCGCAGAGCCCGCAGTGGACGCACTGATCCTCGTCCTTGACCATGACCCGTCCCGTCTGCTTCAGCGCATCGGAGACGAACAGCGGCTCCTCGGGATTGGCGCAGGCTGCCGTGAGACGGCCGCGGAGTCCCTCCTCCTCACCGTTGTCCGTGATCGTCAGGCACTCGGTGGGGCACACATCGATGCACGCGTCGCACTCGATGCACTTGGGCGCATCGAAGACCGTCTGCACGTCACAGTTGAGGCAGCGCTCGACCTCGATCTGGAACTCGTCCCAGGAGAATCCCAGCTCCACTTCGAGATCGAGCTTCTTGAAGCGGTCCTTGAGATTGACGTTCGGGACGATCCGCCTGGCCGACGGATCGTAGCCGTTGGAGAAGCTCCACTCGTGCAGTCCCATCTTGGTGCTGGTCAGGTTCAGCCCCTTGGGCAACCGGTCGGCGACGTTCTCGCCCATGCAGTGGCGGTGGATCGAGACCGCGGCGTCATGCCCGTGGCGGACGGCCCAGATGATGTTCTTCGGTCCGAAGGCCGCGTCGCCACCGAAGAAGACGTCGGGGCGTGTGCTCTGCATCGTGACCTTGTCCACCAGAGGGACGTTCCACTCGTCGAAGTCGATGCCGACGTCGCGCTCGATCCACGGGAACGCGTTCTCCTGGCCGATCGCAAGAATCACGTCGTCGCAGGGAATCATGACCTCGCCGGTAATTTCGCTGGCAACGATGCGCCCGTCCTCGATCTCGTAGGCCATGGTCTCGAAACGCATGCCGACGAGCCGGCCGTCTTCGATGACGAAGGCCGTCGGCGAATGGTTGACCAGGATCTCGACGGCCTCCTCCTCGGCGTCCTCGAGTTCCCAGTCGGACGCCTTGAAGAACTGGCGCGGCTTGCGGGCCATCACCTTGACGTCCTCGGCGCCCAGGCGCAGCGCCGTGCGGCAGCAGTCCATGGCGGTATTGCCGACCCCGATGATCAGGACCCGCTTGCCGATCTCCTCGAGGTGCTCGAAGGCGACCGATTCCAGCCAGTCGATGCCGATGTGGATGTTGGCGTCGCCCGCGTCGCGACCGGGCAGCTTCAGCTCCTTGCCGCGAGGCGCGCCGCTGCCGACGAATATCGCGTCGAAGCCCTGGTCGAGCAGGTCTCGCATCGACGTGATCCCGGCGCCCAGCCTGAGGTCGACGCCCATGTCGACGATCATGGCGATCTCGTCGTCGAGTACATGGGCCGGTAGCCGGAAGGCCGGGATGTTCGTCCGCATGAGCCCGCCGCCGATATCGAAGCGCTCGAAGATCGTCACCTCGTAGCCCAGAGGCATGAGGTCGTTGGCCACGGTGAGCGACGCCGGGCCGGCGCCGATGCAGGCGATCTGCTTGCCGTTCTTGGCGGTGGGGACCGTCGGCAGGCGGTCGGTCACGTCCTCGCGAAAGTCCGCGGCCACGCGCTTGAGGCGGCAGATGGCCACCGGCTTGCCGTCGTCATCGACGCGTCCCCGGCGACAGGCCGGTTCGCACGGTCGATCGCAGACCCGGCCGAGAATGCCGGGGAAGACGTTCGATTGCCGGTTCACCATGTAGGCATCGGTGAAGCGGCCCTGGGAAATGAGGCGGATGTAGAGCGGGACGTCCGTATGGGCCGGGCATCCCCACTGACAGTCCACCACGCGAAGAAAGTGTTCGGGGTTCGACTGGTCGGTCGGATTCAAGAGCTGTACCCCCCTCAAGGCCAACTCGTTTTGTGAAATTGGCGTCAAGACTACACCCCGGGACGTCGGGGGTAAACAGTGCCATGTCCGGACCTTTTCGAGCGCGGGCTCAGGGGGCTGTCGCGAGGAACCCGGGGCCGCTCGCACGCGCGCTAGGCGAGGGCCAGTCCGCCGGCCAATCGGCCTGCTGCAGAAAGGACTTCTCCGGCAGCAGCCACCGTGGTTCGGTGACTCGGGACGGGTAGAGCCGACCGTCGAGATGGTCGTACTCGTGCTGGTAGACGCGGGCCGCGAACCCGCTCAGCTCGACCTCCTTCGGCGTGCCGGTCTCGTCGAGTCCGCGGGCCAGGATCGTCGCCGGACGCTGGACCCAGCCGCGCATGCCCGGCACCGACAGGCAACCCTCCCAGGCCCAGTTGGTCTCCGAGCCGATCGGCTCGACGGTCGGGTTGATCCAGTAGCCGAAGGGAATCGCATCGGCTGCCGGATAGCGTTCCGCGTGACCCTCGATGCCCAGACAGAACACGCGTGCGGCCCAGCCGATCTGCGGAGCGGCAATACCGATGCCGTGGTAGGCGTGCATGCAGGCGCGCAGGATGTCCAGGCGCTCGCGAAACGCCGGACTCGGAACCTCCTCCATTGGCACCGGCGGCTGGACCTCCATGAGATCTGGACTGCCGATGATCACCAGGTCGGGCAATGCCTGTTCGCTCATGAGTCCCTGATCCTCCAACGGTTTCAGGAATCTTCAGGGTTCTGCGGGGGCGGATTCAAGCGCTTTCGTCCCGGTCCAGGGAGGCTGAGCGCTCCCAATCATCGAGGAAACACCATGCACGCAATCCGTCGTTTCGTAACCGCCACGCTTCTAGCCGGGACCACCTGCGCCGCCGCCTGGGACGGGGACCCGGGCCCCGCGATCGCCGCGGCCGTCGAGGCGGAAACCTACCGGG
>JBCCZC010000356.1:0-6202 GCA_039188505.1 Pseudomonadota bacterium
AAACCCACGAGACCTGGCTGGAAGCCAATCGCTACCTCAACATGGATCTGCTGAAAGAGCAGAAGAAGGAGCTGCTGCGCCAAGCAGCCTAACGTGCCTCAAGCCGTGATCACCTTTTTGCACAACTTGACGCACACAACCCGTGCGGGGCGAAACCCCGCATACAATCAACACCGCCCCGGCAGGGGCGCAAACATCAGAAAACCAAACGCAAGGACGCCATCCATCACCTCAAATCCCGCTAGAACGCACCCCACACAGGCGACAACGCCCCTATCCGTCCGAGTCGATATCGAGACGCATCGGCCGTCGCCTCCCCGTTGCAGAACCTCGACTGGAACGCGGCCAGGCAAACCCGATGGCGCAGAAACAGGCGCCGGCGAGGCTCACCATGGTCAGCCACGTCGCCAGCGAGGCGTCCGGCGGCGTCAGCAGCAACGTCGCAGCAACGAGGAGCAGCCCGACCAGCGCCAGGGGCAGGATGGTTTTCATCGGTCACCTCCCTTTGTTGCTCCCTGACGCGAGAATCGGCGCGAAAAGCGATCAGAAGCTCGCGAAGGTCACCGCGTACATGGCGATCGCGTTCCAGAGATTCGCGATCCGCAGGTTCTCGTCCTTGGCGTGCTGATTGTTGTCGTGGTTGGCGATCGGCAGGATCAGCACAGGCACGCCCAGCACCTCGCGAATGAGATAGAGCGGTAGGCTGCCGCCCATCGTGGGTAGCTGGACGAGATCGCCGTCGCTCCAGGTGTTCATGATCTCGGCGAGGCGTGCGGCAAGGGGGTGGTCGAAGTCCGTACGGAGCGCCGGGTAGCCTGAGCCCCACCGCAGCCAGATCACCGGGCCATGCTCCGCCCGATAGTCCGCATCGGGCTCCTCGAGGACCACGTGGTACCCCTGCCCCTCGAGATGGCGAAGGATGGCGCCCTGGACGTGTTCCACGGTCTGGTCCGGCACCAGGCGAACGCCGACGGAGACGATGGTCTCGGGCACGATGACGTTGCGGGACTCCGAACCGACGCCACCGCCGCTGATGCCCCGGAAATTCAGCGCCGGCCGGAGAATCGCCGCCTCGACGCGCTCGCCACCCCCCTCCGTGTGCCCGAGGTGGAGCGACTGCCGCAGGGCGATGTCGACCGCCGGAATCCGCTCGATTGCGGCCAGTTCTGCGCCTGACGGCTCACGCACCTCGTCCTCGAGCCCCTCGATCAGGATCCTGCCCTCATCGTCGCGCATCGACGCGAGCAGGCGGCCAGCCATGGCGATCGGATTCGGCGCCCAGTTGCCGTAGTGGCCGCTGTGCAGCGGTCTCGAGGCGCCGTAGATCGTCATCTGGAAGCCCATGGCGCCGCGAACGCCGTAGGCAAGCTGCGGCCGCCGGGTCGCGTGCATGGGCCCGTCACAGAAAAGCCAAAGATCGGCCTCGAGCAGATCGGCGTGAGCGCTCAGCATCTCGCGTAGGTGCGGCGACCCGATCTCCTCCTCGCCCTCGAAGAAGAACTTCAGGTTGACGGACGGCTCCCGACCCATGCCATCGAGGGCTTCGAGCGCATGCACGATCGCGATGATCGGCCCCTTGTCGTCACCGGCAGCGCGGGCAAAGATGCGAGCCGACGGATCGAATGGGGCCGTCATCGGCAGCGCTTCGCCACCGTTCTCCACCAGATCCGATCGCAGCACCGGCGTCCAGGGATCAGTGGCCCATTGGCTGGGAATGACGGGCTGGCCGTCATAGTGGACATAGACGAGCACGGTCCGCTCGGCGCCGGAAACGAGGCGCTCGGCATAGACCGCCGGCGGGCTTCCGGGTGACTCGAGCAGGCGCGCTTCGAGCCCGTAGCGCTCGAGGTAGTCGTGAATGAACACGGCGTTGCGGCGAATATTGACCGTGTCCAGGGCGATGTTGGGGATGCGCAGCAGCTCGACGAACTCATCGACGATCGTCTGCTCGTTGGCCGCGCGATAGGCGTGCGCGGCCTCGTCGATGGCCGCGATGTCGCTCGCGTTCGCGGCAGCAACCAGAGCAGCGCAGAGGAAACCGGTCAGGAACAGGCGCATGGGCGACATCCGCTTGGGAAGGCTGCAATCGTAGCCTTGAAGGAGATCGTGGCCAATCGAGGCACCCCATTGGAACCCGCGGCGGCCGCCTCCATACTTTGCGGAGCGAGAATAACGGAGAACCGGCATGAGCCGCGTCGAGATCTACACCACGGGATACTGCCCCTACTGCCACCGGGCCAAGGCCATTCTCGAGGAGTACGGGGTGGATTTCGAGGAATATGACGTCACGATCGACCCAGACGGTCGGCGGGCGATGACTGAGCGCGCCGAGGGACGTCGGACTGTGCCGCAGATCTTCATCGACGGCCGGGGTATCGGTGGTTGCGACGAACTGACCGAGCTCGCCAGGACCGGCAAGCTCGACGGTATGCTCGCTGGCTAGCGTCAGCCCTTCGGGGTAAGCGTGACTCGCGGCGTCGTGACCTCGCCGAAGTTGCGGATCAGCTTGATGAGATCCGCCTGGGTGAGGTTACCGAGGGAATCCATCTCCGACTTCATCGTCGCCTCGACGATCATGATGAGCTGAGCCTTCGTCAGCTGCTCGAGGCTCAGGCTGAACTCAGCGGTCTTCGGACAGGGCTTCCTGAGTTCTTCGCGACGCATCTCGGGCCGCAGCGCTCGCCAGATTCGAGTATCGGTCTCGCCCGCGGATCTCAGTTCCTTCACTCGCCCGACGTCCGTGTCCGTCAACGCCTGCATCACCACGACCTCGCCGGCCTTCCAGTCGGGGCTGCCTCGCAGCTCGAGGGCCTTGTCCTTCAGCTGCTTGCGAATGATCTTCGGCATCGCTTCGGCTCCCCCGAATCAGCCCTGCGCCTGGGCCGCAGTGTTCCTGTTTGCGAGCAGGCGCTCGATCCTCGCAAACACCTCGGCCCGCGAGAAGGGCTTCTTCATGAAGTCGTCTGCGCCGATGCGCTGCACGTAGAACTCCTCGGTCGCCTGCTCGTTCCCGCTCATCATGATCACGGGAATCGACCGCGTCTCCTGGCCCCGCCGCAGCCCGCGCAGGGCCGCAAACCCGTTCATGCCGGGCATGACGATGTCGAGGAAAATGACATCCGGTCGGTGCTGGGTTGCCAGCTCGATCGCCTCCTTGCCATCGACAGCCGTGAACACGGTGTACCCGTTCTGGCTGAGCATCTTGCGAAGCACGGTCACGATGGTCTTCGAATCGTCGACCACGAGAATCTTCAGCTCCGCCGACGAGGGCGCGCGCGGCTCCGCGCGGCGCTCGACTCCCTGGTACGACTCGGAGTCGACCATGACGGATTCGCGCTTCCTCGAAAAGATGCGCTTGAAACGATCGAAGGTCCCCACCTGTTCCTGGCCCGCCCTGCGTGCTTCCCGTAAGCCGCAATGATAGCGCGGAGATCCGCGCCGGGGTAACGTCGCGTTCAAGTATGCCGTCCGATGACGTATCAGTTGAGTTCGGTCAAGGTGACGCCCCGGGCGCCCGGAGAGAATGCCGCGCATGAGTGAGGACACCCGACCCATACTCGCCGTCGCCCTGCTGGGTTCCGGCGGCGCCGGCATCGCAACCGCAGGCGAAATTCTGCTCGAAACGGCCCGTCGGGCAGGCTACTACGGCAAGCTCACCCGATCCTTCGGGCCACAGATTCGCGGGGGCGAGACCGCCTCCTTCGTCCAGCTCTCGATCGAGCCGGAAGCGCCGCCGATCTCACGCTACGACCTCGTCGCCGCACTCGACTGGAAGAACGCAGAACGGTTTGCCGCCGAACTGCCCACCGGACCCGCAACGCGGATCGTCGCCGCAGCCGATGCGGGAGAAGGCCCGACGCTAACGGGCGTTGTCGCAGAACCACTCGCGCTGCGCGAGGCCGCCCGAAACACGGGTGTCCGGGAAAACCTGCAGCTGCTGGCGGTCCTCTGCGGTTGGCTTGGTCTGTCCCTCGGGGACCTCCTTGACGTCGCCAGCCAGCGCTTCCGGACCCGCTTCGGCGAGGCCTCCCGAGCCCTGCTTGCGGACCGGATTGCGACCCCCCGGCCAACCGGTATACCGCGGTTGCTGCCGCCGGAAAACGGGGACGGGAGCTGGAACATCAACGGCAACGAGGCCACCGGGCTCGGGCTCCTGCAGGCCGGAATCAGGATGGCGGCCGCCTACCCGATCACGCCTGCAACGGAGCTCCTGGAGTGGCTCTCGCCTCGCCTTGAAGGCCTCGGGGGCCTGCTCGTGCAGGCCGAGGACGAGCTGGCGTCGATCAACATGGCCGTCGGGGCGAGCTTCGGCGGCGTGCCGGCGATGACCGCAACCTCGGGGCCCGGCCTGGCCCTGATGCACGAGGGCATCGGACTTGCGGTTGCCGCCGAGATCCCGCTTGTCGTCGTCAACGTTCAGCGCGGCGGGCCGTCCACGGGCTTACCGACGAAAAGCGAGCAGGCCGACCTGCTGACCGCTCTCTTCGGCCCGCACGGTGACGCGCCGCACGTGGTCGTCGCGCCGCTCGGAATCACCGACTGCACCGCCACTGCTGGCTGGGCCGTCAGCCTGGCCGAGCAGCTCCAGACGCCGGTGATTCTGCAATCCGAGCAGCGACTGGCGCAGACCCGGATCGTCTGTCCGCCCATCGACGCGGCGCCCGCAGCACCGGCACGCGCGCGCCCCACCGGCGATACCCCCTACCAGCGCTATGCCGACACGCCCGCCGGCATCTCGCCCATCGCGAAGCCCGGCGATGCCGACACGCGCTACGTGGCGGACGGCCTCGAGCACGACCAGGACGGGACGCCCACCACCGCGGCCGCTGCCCACGAGCTTCAAACCAGCAAACGCCAGCGCAAGCTCGTGCAGCACGACTTCGGCGATCTCGCGTTCGCCAGCGAGGGCCCGGACGATGCGGACGTGGTGCTGATCGCGACCGGCTCCCTGTTCCCGACCGCCCGCGCCGCCCTCAGCGAACTCGCGTCGGCGGGCGTGTCGGCGCGTGCCGTTGGCCTGCGCCTCCTTGCGCCGGCTCAGCCAGCGCTGCTCGCAAAGACACTTGGTCGCGCACGCCGGGTCCTTGTGATCGAGCAGAGCGCCGGCGCCCAGCTGTTTCACTATCTGCGGGGCTGATGGGAACTCGACGCGGACGCCGCATCCCTGGCCCGCCCGGGCCCGATTCCGATCGGCGTCGCGGAGATCGTGGCCGCCGTCGTGCCGCCAGCGAGGAAGACCGCATGAGCGCCGCACTGAAGCCACGCGATTTCAAGAGTGACCGACAGCCGATCTGGTGCCCGGGTTGCGGTGACTTCGGCGTTCTGAATGCCATCACCAAGGCACTCGCCTTTCTCGAACGCAGCCGGGACGAGGTTGCCCTGATCAGCGGCATCGGCTGTTCGTCGCGCATTCCCGCCTACCTCGACACCTACGGCTTCCACGGCCTCCACGGGCGCGCTCTGCCGATCGCCACCGGCCTCAAGGTGGCGCGACCGGAGCTGACGGTCATCGCGACCGGCGGCGACGGCGACGGTTTCTCGATCGGCGGCAACCATTTCCTCCACGCCTGCCGGCGCAACACCGATATCACCTACGTGGTCATGGACAACGAGGTTTGCGGCATGACGAAGGGGCAGGCGTCGCCGACCACGCATCCCGACTGGCGCCAGGCAAAGCTCACACCCGGCGGGACCCAGATTCCGTCCTTCGATCCCTGTGGCATCGCGCTCGCCGCCGGGGCCAGCTTCGTCGCGCGAGGCTTCTCCGGCGATCCCAACGGCCTCGCGAAGATGATCACCGAAGCCATCGTTCACCCGGGCTTCAGCTTTCTGCAGGTGCTGAGCCCCTGCCCGACCTACCGGCCGGAGCAGAAGGAATGGAAGTCTCAGGTCCAGCGGGAGTGCCTTGATGAGCAGTCGGAGCGCGCCGCCGCCGCGGCTGCGATCCACGCCGACAACGGCTTTTCCACCGGCATCGTGCACCGGCTCGAACGGCCGGTCTGGCCTCCGGCGGCCAGGGGGGGAACCACCCTCGACGATATCGCAAGAGCATTCTCCGCATGAACGAACCCATTGAAGATCTCCCGCTCTTCCTCGCCCATGCGCTCGCCCTCGAGCGCGAATCCGCCGAGCGCTATCGTGAGCTCGCGGGAGCCATGGAGCAGCACAACAACACCGAGGCGTCCCGCCTCTTCGCGCGGCT
>JBCCZC010000357.1:0-6173 GCA_039188505.1 Pseudomonadota bacterium
CGCGCAGTTCGGGCACGCGTGATCGTTGAGCGGGAGGTCCGCTTCGCACGGCGCGCAGATGGCCAGATCGCCCTGCCCCGGGTCGTCGCAGTAGCGGCATGGGGGCGCGTCGATGAATTCGTTGTAAACCCGCGCGACGATTCCAGGTTGACAGTGGAATCGGGCGCGGGCTAGCGTTGTCGCCTCATTGCTTCCGGGCTTGCCGTCCATGGCTGATCTCTCCCTGCGTCACGACTGGTCTTCCGATGAGGTCGTGTCTCTCTTCAACCTGCCGTTCAACGACCTGCTCTTCCAGGCGCAGGACACGCATCGGCGGTGTTTTCCGACAAACCAGGTGCAGGTCAGCACGCTCCTGTCGATCAAGACCGGCGCGTGCCCCGAGGACTGCAAGTACTGCCCCCAGAGCGCGCGCTACAAGACCGGGCTGGAGATCGAGCGGCTGATGTCGGTCGACGACGTCGTGGCCAAGGCCCGAGAGGCGAGGGCCAACGGGGCCTCGCGCTTCTGCATGGGCGCGGCCTGGCGGAGCCCGAAGGATCGCGACCTCGAGAAGGTCAACGCCATGGTGCGCGAGGTGAAGGCCCTGGGCCTCGAGACCTGCGCGACCCTGGGCATGCTCACCGAGCCCCAGGCCGAGGCGCTGGCGGATGCCGGTCTCGATTACTACAACCACAACATCGACACGGACCCCGACTTCTACGGCGACATCATCACCACCCGCACCATCGAGGACCGGCTCGACACGCTCGAGAACGTGCGCACGGCCGGCATGAAGGTCTGCTGCGGCGGCATCGTCGGTATGGGGGAGACGCGGGAGAACCGCGCGGGAATGATCATCACGCTGTCGAACCTGCCCAGGCACCCGGAGAGCGTGCCGATCAATCTCCTGGTTCAGGTCGAGGGCACGCCGCTCCACGGCACCGAGGCGCTCGATCCACTCGAGTTCGTGCGGACGATCGCCGTCACGCGCATCGTGATGCCGCGCTCCGTGGTTCGCCTCTCGGCGGGCCGTAACGACATGAGCGATGAGCTTCAGGCGCTGTGCTTCTTCGCGGGCGCCAACTCCATCTTCTATGGCGAGCGCCTGCTGACCACCGACAACCCCGAGGAGAACGCCGACCGGCGCCTCTTCGAGCGCCTCGGCATCGAGGCCGCGGCCGGCGATCCGGCGCCGCAGCCGGCGTGACCCTGCCGCCGTCCTGGGCGGCGCGGATCAAGGCGCAGCTCGGGGAGATCGACGCGGCCGACATGCGCCGCGAGCGACATGCCGCCTATGACGCCTGCGGACCCAGCCGCCGCATCGCCGGCCAGGACTACCTGAGCTTCGCTAGCAACGACTACCTGGGCCTTGCGGGTGATGCCCGCATCGCCGACGCGCTGGCCAACGCCGCGAAGCACTACGGCGTGGGGAGCGGCGCCTCCCACCTGCTCGGCGGCTACACGGCGGCGCACCAAGCGCTCGAGGAACGGCTCGCGGACTGGGTGGGACAGCCGCGCGCCCTGCTCTTCTCGACGGGCTACCAGGCCAACCTCGCGGTCATCACGGCGCTGGCCGGCAAGGAAGATCTCGTCCTCGAGGATCGCCTGAACCACGCATCCCTCATCGACGCCGCGCGGCTCTCGGGCGCGCGCTTCCGCCGCTACCTCCACCGCGACCCGCACTCGCTGGCGCGGCGGCTGGGGAAGGCGGACGCCGAACAGGTACTGGTCGCGACCGACAGCGTCTTCAGCATGGATGGCGACCTGGCGCCGATGGCCGAGCTTCAGGCCGTCGCGGCCGAGCACGGCGCGCTGTTCGTCGTGGACGATGCCCACGGACTGGGCGTTCTCGGCCCGCAGGGTGCGGGTGCCGCGGCGGCCGCCGGCGTGAAGCCGGACGTCCTCGTCGCCACCTTGGGCAAGGCCGTCGGCACCTTCGGCGCGTTCGTGGCGGGTCCTGAAGACGTCATCGAGCTGCTCGTGCAGCGGGCGCGGTCCTGGATCTACACCACGGCGCCGCCGCCGGCGCTGGCGGCCGCTTCGCTGGTCGCGGTCGAGATTGCGCGCTTCGAGAAGTCGCGGCGGGAACGGCTCGAAGCCCTCATTCGCCGCTTCCGGGAGGGTGCCGCCACCCTGCCCTTCGAGCTGCTGCCATCGACCACGCCCATCCAGCCCCTCGTGCTGCGCTCCAGCGAGCGGGCGCTCGCAGTCAGCGCGGCGCTCCGCGAACGCGGCATCTGGGCGCCGGCGGTGCGGCCGCCGACGGTTCCGGCCGACAGCGCGCGTCTTCGGATCACGCTCACCGCCGCCCACGACGGCGACGATATCGACCGGCTCCTCGACGCCCTCCGCGCCATCGGATGAGCACCGCACTCGTTCACGGCTGGGGCATGCACAGCGGCCTCTGGGGCGACTGGATCGAGCGCCTGCCCGAGCCCGTTGCGCTCGATCTGCCGGGCCACGGGCAGCGGCCCCGGGGCGAGGCGCTCGCCTCGCTGGGTGACGTGGCGGACGATTTCGTCACCGCCGTTGGCGAACCAGCGGTCTGGATCGGCTGGTCGCTCGGCGGGCTGGTCGCGCTGCGCGCCGCCCTCGACTACCCCAAGGACGTGCTGGGGCTCGTCCTCATCAGCTCGAGCCCCTGCTTCGTTCGCCGTGACGACTGGCCCTACGGCATGGACGCATCCGTCTTCGACGAGTTTGCCGAAGGCCTCGAGACCGATTTCGACCGAACGCTCAACCGTTTCACGGCCCTGGAGGTTCATGGCTCGACGACCGCGCGCCAGGACCTCGCGACCATCCGGCGCCGCGTGGATCGCTACGAGCCCCCGGCACGCAACACGCTGCGCGACGGTCTCGCGCTGCTGAAGGGCAGCGACCTCCGCCCCGAGCTGGACCAGCTCGAGATGCCCACGCTCATCATCGGCGGCAGCCGCGATCGCCTCGCCTCCCCGCGAGCACTCATGGCGACGGGCGAGCTGCTCAGCGGCCCGCCGGTCGAGATCATTCCGGGCGCGGGTCACGCGCCGTTTCTGGAACATGCGGACGAAGTCCTACGGCACGTCGAGCAACTGATTGATTTGGTGCGTGATGCGTGATGCGATAACATCACGCTATGAGAACGACACTGAATCTGGACGACGACCTCGTCCTTGCCTTGAAAGACCGCGCACGCCGGGAAAAAGTCAGCCTTGGCGAGGTGGTTTCGCGCCTGTTGCGCGACGCACTAAGCGGCAAGACGGGCCAGCCTGGTGTGGCCGAGCCAGAGGCGTTCTATGGCATAGAGCCGCTGCCCGCGCGCGACACGGTGGTCTCCAACGAGTTGATCGATCGCCTGCGCGACGAAGAAGGCATCTGACGTCCGTGCGAGCATTGCTGGACGTCAGTGTACTGCTGGCGCTGTTCGACGGGTCGCATGAGCACCATCGTGCGGCTCGCCGGTGGCTCGAGAGGCATATCCATTGCGGATGGGCATCTTGTGCGATTACTCAGAACGGTTTCGTGCGAATCATCTCGCAGCCCCGCTATCCCGGGGCAATCGGCACGACCGACGCCATTCAACGCCTCGGTCGCGCCACGACCACCCCTCAGCACGAATACTGGCCGTGCTCGCTGAGTATCTGCGACGAGAAGCGAGTTCGGCCTGACCATCTCACGGGGCATCGGCAGGTCACTGACGCCTACCTGCTGGCGCTCGCGGTTCAGCAACAGGGGCGGTTCGTAACCCTTGATCGGCGCATCAGCCCGCTGAGTGTCAGCGATGCTGCCCCGGAACACCTCGTCGTGATCTGAGATCAGCCGAACCTCATGAAACAGCAGCTCGAAAATCGCCAGATCCGCGAGTCGTTCAATCGCGCGGCGGCGGCCTACAACGAGGCGGCCGTGCTTCAGCGCGAAGTGGAGTCGCGCGTGCTCGAGCGGCTCGAGTACATGCCGCTCCAGCCGGAGCGGGTGCTCGATCTCGGCTCGGGTCTCGGTCGATCGACCGCCGAGCTGCGCCAGCGCTACCCGGAGGCCACCGTCATTGGAGCCGACCTGGCGCACGCGATGCTCTCCGCGCAGCCGTCGGGCTCGACGCGGCTTTGTGCGAACGCGATGCGTTTGCCGCTCGCCAGCGGAAGCCAGGATCTCGTCTTCTCCAACCTCATGCTCCAGTGGTGCAACGACCTGCCGGCCGTCTTCGCCGAGATCCGGCGCGTCCTGAAGCCGAAGGGCCTGTTCCTGTTCACCACCTTCGGCCCCGACACGCTGATGGAGCTGCGCCACGCCTGGTCGGTCGTCGACGGCGGCGTGCACGTGAACGACTTCCCCGACATGCATCTCGTGGGCGATGCCCTGGTCGGGGCAGGCTTCGATGACCCGGTCATGGACATGGAGCACATCACGGTCACTTACGGCGCGGTGCGGACGCTCATGCGGGATCTCAAGACCATTGGCGCCCACAACGTTGATGCGCGACGCCGGCGGAGTCTCACCGGCAAGCGCCGGATGCTCGCCATGGAGGCCGCCTACCGCGAGCACTTCGAACGCGATGGCGTGGTTCCGGCCACCTACGAGGTGGTCTACGGCCATGCGCTGGGGCCGCCGCCGGGCCGCCCGCGCCGTGTCGGCGGCATGGAAGAGGTGACGATTCCCGTCGATTCACTTCGCGGTTCTCGGAGGCGGCGATGAGGTCATTCTTCGTCACTGGCACCGACACCGAGATCGGCAAGACCTACGTCTCCGCCGCGCTCCTGCGCGCGCTGACGGCGAGGGGACAGACCGTCGCACCCATGAAACCCGTGGCAAGCGGCGCGATCACCACGCCGGATGGGCTGCGAAGCGAAGACGCCCTGGCACTGCTCGATGCCGCCGGTGGCAATTGGTCCTACGGGGCGGTGAACCCCTATTGCTTCGAACCGCCCATCGCGCCGCACGTTGCGGCTGCCGAGGCTGGCGTGGAGATCACCATCGATCGGATCCAGTCGGCCTTCGAGATGCTGTCGGCACAGGCCGATCGGGTCATCGTCGAGGGCGTCGGCGGCTGGTGCGTGCCGCTCGGCGACGATCTGGAGCTCGGCGACGTTGTTCGCGCCCTCGACCTGCCTGTCGTCGTGGTCGTGGGTCTGCGCCTGGGCTGCCTCAACCACGCGCTGCTGACCGTTCGCCAGCTCCTCGCCGACGGCATGACCGTCGCCGGCTGGGTCGCCAACGCCGTCGATCCAGCCATGGATCTGCGTGAGGACAACATCGCTGCCCTGAGCGAGCGGATCCCGGTGCCGCGGATCGGCTATCTGCCCCACGGCGTGGAAGAACTGCATCTCGAAGCGGTGCTCTGAGCGCTTCGAAGTTGCGCAGGCGGCGACGCGCGGGGCGCCCCCCCGGGTCAGGGGAGCGTCAATCCGCGGCGCGTTCGTCGATCCAGCGCAGGAAGCGTTTCCCGGTCATCGGCTGAGCCAGGAGAAAGCCCTGGGCGAGGTCGCACTCGAGGTCGAGTAGCGCCTGCATCGTTTCCTGATCCTCGACGCCCTCGGCCACCATCGTTCGACCGATGCTCCGGCCCAGGTCGATGGTCGAGCGCACGATGGCGGCGTCCTCCTCGTTCTCGACCATCTGCGACACGAAGGTCCGGTCGATCTTGATCTCGTCGACAGGCAGGCGCCGGAGGTGCGTGAAGGAGCTGTACCCGGTGCCGAAATCGTCGATCGACAGGCGCACGCCGCGCTCCCGGAGCGCCTCGAACACCGGCAATGCCGACTCGACGTCCGAGAGCAGTCCGCTCTCGGTCACCTCGAGCGTCAGCGCATCGGCCGGCAGCCGTTCGGCGTCGAGAGCGGCGAACACGGACTCCGCAAAGTCCATGTGGCGCAGGAGCCGCGGCGGCACGTTCACGGCGACATCCACGTGGATTCCGGCGCGGTGCCATCGGCGACAGTCTGCGATGGCCCGGGCAAGCACCTTCTCGGTCAATAGCTCGACGAGGTTGCCGAGTTCGATGAAGGGAATGAACTCGCCGGGGCTCAGCAGTCCTCGCGTCGGGTGCATCCAGCGGACGAGCGCTTCGACTCGCACGGGACGCAGGGTCACCATATTGAACTGGGGCTGGTAGTAGACGACCAGCTGGTCCTTGTCGATGCCCGTGCGCAGCTCGCCGACCAGCGCCAGCTGTTCGGGCGGACGGTCATCGATCTCCGATCGATAGATCTGAGGCCCTC
>JBCCZC010000358.1:0-6167 GCA_039188505.1 Pseudomonadota bacterium
CGAGCATCTCGGCCGCGCGGTAGATCTTGCCGACCGGCACGCCGTGCTCCTCCATGAGATCCGTGAGTTCCTGCGCCGTCTTGGTCTTCGTCCACTCGCCGACCATCACGTCGAGCTCTTCCTGGCGATGGCCCCGGGCCGCGTGGGTCGAGTAGCGCTCGTCTTCAGCCAGCTCGGGCTGTCCCATGGCCGAGGCGAGGCGCTTGAAGACCGTGTCCTGGTTCGCGGCGATGAGGATCAGCAGGTCGTCGCTCGTCGGATAGACGTTCGACGGGGCGACGTTGGGGAGGATCGAGCCCGTGCGCTCGCGGATGTAGCCGGTCTGGTCGTACTCGGTGACCAGTGATTCCATCATGCCCAGCACGGCCTCGTAGATGGCCGAATCCACGACCTGGCCCTCTCCCGTGCGGTCACGGTGGTGCAGAGCGGCAAGGGCGCCGACCGTTGCGTGGGTGGCCGCCAGCGAGTCACCGATGCTGATGCCCATGCGCGAGGGCGGAGACGACGGGTCGCCGCAGACGTAGCGGAGCCCGCCCATGGCCTCGCCGATCGAGCCGTAGCCCGCGCGCTTCGAGTAGGGGCCGGTCTGCCCCTGGCCGGAGACCCGCACCATGATGATGCCGGGGTTCACCTTCTTCAGATCCTCGTAGCCGAGATTCCAGCGCTCCATCGTGCCCGGGCGGAAATTCTCGAGGACGATGTCGGCCTTCGCCACGAGGTCGCGGACGAGCTGCTGGCCTGCCTCGACCCGCAGGTTGATGGTGACGGACTTCTTGTTGCGAGCGACGACCGGCCACCACAGCGACTTCCCGTGGGCTTTCTCCTGGCCCCAGACACGCATGGGATCGCCCATGTTCGGCGCCTCGACCTTGATGATTTCGGCGCCCATGTCGCCGAGGAGCTGGCCGCAGAAGGGGCCTGCGAGCAGCGTGCCCATCTCGATGACGCGGATGTCTGATAGGGCGCCGCCGGTGCTCTGTGCCATGGTGATTTCATCCCGATTTGATGGGTGGGTGTATACAAACAACCACTGAAAGCGTCAACGTTTGGCATATATGGGCGTCGATTGCCCGGTGGTTGTATACAATTTTGCCGTTCTTCTGAGGAAATCTCTGCCGTGACCCAGATCCAGATCATCGACGTCGCCGCCCGCGACGGCCTGCAGAGCGAGCCCGAGGTGATGCCCACGTCGGCCAAGCGCGAGCTGATCGGCCGCCTGGTGGAGGCCGGTATCCGCAAGCTCGAGGTGGCGAGCTTCGTGCACCCGAAGCTCGTACCCCAGATGGCCGATTCGGACGCCCTGGTGCCCCAGCTCCCCCAACGTGACGACGTGTCGTACATCGGCCTCGCGCTCAATGATCGGGGTGTTGACCGGGCTCTGGCCGCCGGCGTCGACGAGATCGGCTTCGTGATTGTCAGCACCGAGACCTACAACCAGAAGAACCAGCGCGCGACCGTTGCCGAATCGATCGCGAGCTACCGGCGGCTGCGCGAGCAGACGCGGGCGGCGGGCATCGCCTGCAACGTGACCCTCGCCGCGGCGTTCGGCTGCCCGTACGAGGGCGAGGTGCATCCCGACCAGGTGATGCGCATCGCCGACGCCGTGCTCGAGGACGCACCGGACGAACTGGCTATCGCGGACAGCATCGGCGTCGGGGTGCCGAAGCAGGTTCACGACCTGCTGGGGCGCCTGCGCGAGCGCTCGGGCGATATTCCGCTGCGCTGCCACTTCCACAACACGCGCAATACCGGCATCGCCAACGCCCTGGCGGCAGTCGATGCGGGCGTGACCTCGCTCGATGCGAGCGTCGGCGGCATCGGCGGCTGCCCGTTCGCGCCGGCCGCTACCGGCAATATCGCCACCGAGGACCTGCTGTACGCCCTCGAGCGCTCGGGCGTAACGACCGGCGTATCCCTCGAGGCGATCGTCGCTGCGTCGCACTGGTTGGCCGAGCAGCTTCAGCATGAGGTGCCGGCGCTGGTGGCTCGCGCCGGCGGCTTCCCCGAGGCGCGCGCCGCCGCGTGAAGGCCGCTGAACAGGCGTACGCGGTGCTGCACCGGGGCATCATCGAGGGCGAGTTCTCGCCGGGCGATCGACTCACGGAGAGCGACATCGCGGACCGCGCGGGCGTCAGCCGCACGCCGGTGCGAGAGGCCATGCGTCGCCTGGAGGCGGAGGGACTCCTGCGCTTCGTCCCGAACCAGGGTGCGTTCGTCACCGCCTGGAGCGACGAGGACGTCGACGACATCTTCGACCTGCGCGCGATGCTCGAGGGTCATGCGGCGCGCCTCTGTGCCAACCGCGCGGCGGACGAGGATGTCGAGGAGCTGCGGCAGCTCGCGAAGGCGCAGCTCAAGGCGTCGCGAGGCCGCGGCAACGGGCGGCTGGAAGAGATCGCCGACCTGAACGCGCGGTTCCATCAGCGCCTGATGGCCTGCGCCGGCAGTGAGCGGCTGACCAGCATGCTCGCGAGCCTCGCCAACGCGCCGCTCGTGCTGCAGACCTTTCGAGATTACACGCGGGATGAGCTCGTGCGGAGTGCGGCCCATCACCTCGAGATCGTCGAGGCCATCGAGGCTCGGGATCCCGCATGGGCCGACAGCGTGATGCGCTCGCACGTGCTCGCGGCACGGCGTGTCTTCTACATGCGCAGGGCGACGAGAGGCTGAGATGTACGGACCTTTCTTAACACTTTCTATACGACTTCTGGCGGATCGTCGGAAGGGTCACCCGCATTGTCTGGATCGAGGGTTGGAGGGCTTCAAATGAGCAAGCGTTTTGTGGTGTCGCCGCTGACAGCGGCTATCGCTTTGGGGGTCGGCGGAACGGGTCTTGGTCTGACCGGAACCGCCCATGCGCAGATCGAAGAGGTCATCGTGACCGCTCGGGCCCGGGCCGAATCCCTGGCCGACGTGCCGGCTTCGATCACGGCGTTCACCTCACAGCAGATCGAGCGGATCGGCGTGGAACGCGCGGAGGATTTCATCGCGCTGACACCGGGCGTCACGATCGTCAACACCGTTGAAGTGGGCGACACCCAGGTCAACATCCGCGGCCTGAATGGCGCTCGCGACGGCGAGACGAATTTCGCATTCATTCTCGACGGCATCCTCTATACCAATCCCAGCGCCTTCAATCGTGAGTACACGGATCTGTCCCAGATCGAAGTCCTCAAGGGCCCCCAGGGCGCGCTCTATGGCCGGTCGGCCGCTGCCGGCGCGATCATCGTGACGACCCAGAAGCCGACCGAGGAAACGGAAGGCTCGGTGCACGCGAGCGTCGCCGAGCACGGGACGCTGACCGCGAAGGGCACGATCTCCGGTCAGATCGCCGACGGCGCCTACGCACGGATCAGCGCAGACTACCGGGAGACCGACGGATTCCTGACCAACTCCTTCGTCAACGACGACGTCGTCAACAACTTCGAGAGCGGATCCATCCAGGGGCGCCTGATTCTGGACCTGTCGGATCGGACGACGGTCGACACGAAGCTGCGCTACGCGGAAGTCGATGCGGCTTCGATCGCGTTCAATGCATCCTTCGCGCTTCCGGCCTTCGTCGGCTTCCTCGGGCCGGACGCCTACGAGAACGTCAACGACCACAATTTCGTCTTCACGCCGAACGTCATCCCGGAAAACGAGCAGGAGGCCCTCGAGTTCTCGATCAAGCTCGATCACGAGATGGACTTCGCGACCTTGACGAGCTGGTTCCTCTACAGCGACCAGGAGCAGTACTTCTTGGCCGACGGAACATCGGGCGCGTTCGGGTTCTACTTCGGCGACCAGACCTGCCTGAACACGACGGCGGCGCTGGCCGGGTTCCCGGTCCAGACGCCGACCTTCATCGGTCCGGATCCGGCCTCGTCCCTGTTCCCGCCGTACAGCCCGACCACCTGCGATGGCTATCAGTACCAGGAGCGGAACCAGGAGGATGTCAGCTTCCAGCTGCAGCTCACCTCCAACTCCGACGGGCCGCTGCAGTGGCAGACGGGCTTCTATCTCCTCGACATCGAGCGGACCGTGGGCGTGGCCCAGCTCCTCGATGACGGCAACCCAGGTCGCCCTCGTTCCTTCGTAAATTCCTTCACCGACGCACTGGTGCTGGATGACTTCGATACGAGCGTCTGGGCCATCTTCGGTAACGTGAACTACGACGTCACCGACCGGTTCCAGGTGTCCTTCGCGCTGCGCTACGACGAAGAGGATCGGGACGTGACCAACCGGGTCCCCGCCCCCAGCCAGCAGCTGTCAACGCGCATCAACTACTGCACGGCGATCGGGCCTGGCTTCTGCTCCTTCGACGGCGTGACGCCGCTGAACGGCACGCCACTCAACCCGGCCTTCATCACCGACTTCACCACCGGCATCGTGACCGACTCGATCCCGAGTCGCTCGGCGACCTTCGACGAGTGGCAGCCGAAGATCTCGGCGACCTGGGACGCCACGGACGACCTCACTGTGTTCGGTAGCTACGGCATCGGCTTCAAGAGCGGCGGCTTCAACAACATCGGCGCCACCGAGACGATCCAGTTCTTCCTGGTCGACGCGGGCGCCGCCTTCGGCACCGAGCTGGTGGCACCGCCAGAGATCTTCCGCGAAGAGACCACCGACGCCTTCGAGCTGGGCTTCCGCTACGGCACTCCGAGCGGCAACCTCGACCTCTCCGGCGCGGTCTTCTACACCGACGTCGAGGACATGCAGTTCTTCGAGTTCTTCGTCGGCCCGTTCGGTCTGCTGCGCGTCGTCGAGAACATCGATGAGGTGGAGCTGACCGGCGTCGAGCTGGCGGTGTCGAGCCGCGTCACCGAGAACTTCTCGATCAACGCCGGCTTCAGCTACATCGACAGCGAGATCAAGGCCAACGCCATCCGGCCCAACACCGTCGGCAACGAGGCACCCAGCGTTCCGGAGTTCACGTTCAACTTCGCCGCCGATTACGTCGTTCCGGACCTGTTCTCCGGCATGGACTTCTTCGGTCGGGTCGAATACTCCTACATCGGCGATACCTGGTATCACACGGTCCAGGACAACGTCGTTCCGGCCACGCTGTTCGGCGGTCCGCCCGCGAACTTCGATCGCTCGCAGGTTGACGGGTACGGCATCACGAATCTACGCCTCGGCCTCGAGGGGCAGAACTGGGCCTTCACCCTGTTCTCGCAGAACCTCTTCGACGAGGAATACATCGCCGAGGTCATTACCGCGCCCGAATTCGGTGGCTCCTTCGTCCACCCGGGCATCGAGCGCACCTCCGGCGTGGAGGTGACCTACCGCTTCTGATCCTCCGAAGCGTTGAATCCGAGAGGGCGCGGCGTCAGTCGCGCCCTTTTTCGTGGGACGCAAGTCAACAATTGCAACGGCGCGTAAAACTGCGGTGACAGTCCCAACCGGTGCGGTGCCCCGAATGCATCCTGCAGTCCTTCCCACTGTCACTGGAATCAGGTCATGAAGACGCTCTACGAGAAACTCGACGATCGCCTCGAGCGGGTCACAGTCAGCCGCAAGACCGACAATGCCATCATCGTCGCCTGCGACGACACGGTCGATGGATCGCGCGCGACCGTGAACCTTGATGCCTTCGAAGCGCGCCTCATGGCCCACGCCCTGCTGGAAGCCGCCGAGTCTCTGGAAGCGACCAGCCACTGAGCATCCACGCGACCGCGCCGAGTTGAGCGCGGTCACGTCGCCAGTTTCGAATCGCGCTATCGTCGGGCAATGATCGAGCCTGACGAAAAGCGCGACGTACTCTCGATTGAAGGCATGTTCTGCGCCGGGTGCGCAGCGAGCGTTGAGGCTGTGCTGGCGCGCACGCCAGGGGTCGAGGCCGCGGCCGTCAACTTCGCCGCCGACGCTGCCGTTGTGGCGTGGCGCCCGGGCGCGACCACCCTCGACACGCTCCTCGACGCCGTCCGCCGGCTCGGCTACGAGGCGCGAGCCGTCGGTGACGGCGATGCCAATCCGGCAACCCGTGACAATGCCGCCCGCGATTTTGGCCGCCGGCTTAACTTCGCCCTCGTCTTCGCGCTCGGCTCCATGCTCCCCATGGTCGCCATGCTGTTCGGTGTTGCCGACCACCAGACGCTCCACCGCCTCGCCTGGGGCGCCGGTCTGCTGTCGCTACCGGTCATCACTTGGTGCGCCTGGCCCTTTTACCGCATGGCCTGGTCGAC
>JBCCZC010000359.1:0-6157 GCA_039188505.1 Pseudomonadota bacterium
CCTTGCCGTCATCGGCCCAGGATTCGCCCGAGCCCGGCCAGGCGCTGGTGGTCTTTCATCGCGCCAACGCCATGAAGGCGCGCGCCGTGCGCTTCAACATCGAGCAGGACGGCCGACCGATCGGCCAGCTGCCCGCCGGTTCGGAGCTGGCCATTCCGCTCGATCCGGGGTCCTACCTGTTCGCGGTGCGAGCACCGTCCTGGGACGGCGTCGACTACCTGAATCTCACCGTGGAAGCCGGCATGACCTATCGGGTGGAGGGCGAAGTGCTCTGGAGCTGGCCCGTCGGCAGGCCGAAGTTCTCGGATGTGTCGGTGTCGGGAACCCCGGTCCGCAAGGCGGCGCCAGCCACGGCAGGCGCGTCCACGCGCAAGCCCGCTCCGGCTGCCGCCGACGGCACCGCGGCCATGCGAGCAATGATGACGCGTTTCCAGGGCAGCTGGCATCTGCAGGGCTGGTCGCTGGCGGCCGATGGCCGGCGACTCGCGGGTTCGGGTGCGGCCACCGCGACGCCGCACGGGGATTACGCGGTGACGATCACCCTGGAGACCTTCGAGGCCCCATGGCTGCCTGAGGCGAGCGGTGGCGGGACCGTGCGTCTGGCCTGGCATCCGCAGCGCGGCTACTCCCTCGAGACCGACATCCCGGCTTCAGATCGGAAGCTGCAGCTGACCGGCCGCGACGAGTCTGGCAGGCTGGTGTACTACCTGATCGGCGGCGGCGGCGAGACCGTCACGGGCATTCCCCGGAATTCGGTCCGCATCGAGATCCGCTGGCTGGATGCTGACACGTGGACCGCGGAGACTTTCGCCTCCGTGGACGGTTCCTCGGTCCAGGTACAGGCGACGACCTTCAGCCGCCGCTAGCCAGCCTGGGCCTCAGGCGGTCGCCTTGCCGGTGCGGTCGTCGAGGGCCAGGTCATTGTCGGTCCCGCCGCCGAAGATCCGCCGGCGCAATCGCCCGAGATCGTGAGCGATCATGACGTTGGACGGCACCATCACCAGCGTGATGAAGGTCGCGAACAGGATGCCGAAGGCCAGGGACACGGCCATCGGCTTCAGGAACTGCGCCGTCGTGGATTTCTCCAGCAGGAGCGGTGACAGTCCGAAGAAGGTCGTGAGCGAGGTGAGCATGACAGGCCGGAAGCGCGCGACGCCGGCGAGCCTGACCGCCTCCAGGACCTCGAGACCGGCTCGTCGTCGCTGGTTGATGTAGTCGACCAGCACGAGGCTGTCGTTCACGACCACGCCGATCAGCGCCATCAGCCCGAGGAGGCTAAGGATGGACACGTCATAACCCATGATCCAGTGGCCGGCGACCGCACCGATCAGGCCGAAGGGAATGACACTCATCACGATCAGCGGCTGCGTGTAAGACTTCAGCGGCAACGCCAGCAGGCAGTAGATGCCGAAGAGGACCACGATCAGGCCGAGCTGCAGGCTCCCGAAGGATTCGCGCTGCTGCCTCGCTTCGCCCTCGGTGGTGAAGGTGACGCCGGGATACTTGATCAGCAGGTCGTTGACGTAGCTGTTGATGGACTCCTGCAGCGCCGTCATATTGACGGTCTCCTTGTCGACCTCCGCGGTGACGTTGAGGACGCGGTAGCGGTCGATCCGGGTGATCTGCGACGGTCCCTTGCCGGGAATCAAGGTCGCGACGTTGGACAGCGGTACGCTCCTGCCCTCAGGCGTTTCGATGAGGAGATCATTCAGCGTTTCCAGCGTCGCGCGCTCCTCGGCCGGCAGCCGCACCAGGACGCGGACGTCATCACGTCCCCGCTGGATCCGCTGGGCTTCGAATCCTCGGAACGCGTAGCCGACCTGGGCCAGGATGTCGGATCGGGACAGCCCGAGCACGTGGCCCTGGGGTTTCAGTTCAACGCGGATCTCCTCCTTTCCGTCCGACATGCTATCGGCGATCTCGAAGACGCCGGGGTAGGTGGCAAGATGCTTCTTGACCTCCTCCCCGATGACGTTGAGCGTATCGAGCGAGTTGCCAGCCAGCTGGATGTCGACCGGGCTGCCGGACCGGAAGAACTGGGCGCGGAAGTTGAGCTGCTCGGCCCCGGGAATGGTGCCGATGGCGCGCCGCCATTCGCCGATCAGCTCCGTCGTCGTGATGTCCAGCGTCCGGCTCTCGGGCGGTTGGACCTCGAACTGGATGCGGCCCGTGTGCGTGCTGCCGCCTTCGGAGCCGGTATTCGACAGGATCGCGAGGATGGCGCTGTCGCCGTTCTCATCGACGTATTTCGCCTGGAGGTCCTGGGCCGCTGTCAGCATCGTCTGGATGTGGCGGTCGGTCACCTCGAACGGCGTACCGATGGGCATCTGCAGCGATGCGGTGGCCGTCTCGGATTCGATCCGCGGAATGAAGACGAAGCGCGTCCAGCCGCTCATGAGCGACGCCACGATGATGATGAAGATGCCGACGAAGGCCGCCAGCGTGGAATAGCGGTGCCGGAGCGTGAAGCCGAGGACCGGCTTGTAGAAGCGCAGGATCAGATTCTCGAACCCGTTGGCGAATTTCCGCTGCCAATTCTGAAAGGCGTTCATGCGGTCGCCGGTTCGGTGGATGCGGACGTGCTTGAGGTGTGCCGGAAGGATGAACTTCGATTCGATCAGCGAGAAGAGCAGGACCGGAATCACGACGGCCGGAATGGCCCCGAAGATGTTGCCAAGGCGCCCTTCGATATAAAGCAGGGGAACGAACGCCATGATGGTAGTCAGGACGCCGAAGGTGACCGGTACGGCGACCTCCCTGGTGCCCTCGATGGCGGCCGCGAGGCTATCGTCCCCGTCTCGCATGTGTCGATAGACGTTCTCGCCCGTCACGATGGCGTCGTCAACGACGATTCCGAGCACGAGGATGAACCCGAATGCGCTCATGACGTTCAGCGAGACCCCGAAGAGCCACATCGCGATGAAAGCGCCGAGGAAGCTCATGGGAATGCCGATGAAGACCCAGATCGCGACCGCTGGTCGCAGGAACAGCGTGAGCAGAATGATGACCAGCAGGCTGCCTTGGATGGCGCTGGTGGTCAGCAGACCGAGCCGATTCCTCAGGACCTGCGAGTCATCATCCCAATACGAGACGGACACGCCAGCCGGGAGCTCGTCCTGCTTTGTGTCGATATAGGCCTTCACCTTGTCCGCAATATCGATGGCGCTCTGATCGCCCACGCGGGAGATGCCAATCACCGCGGCTGTCATGCCGTTGTAGCGCGTGACCACCGACGCTTCCTCGAAGCCGTCCAGGACCCGGGCGACGTCGCCGACTCGGATGATGGAACCGTCGGCGTTGGTCTTGACGACGATCGATTCGAAGTCCGTCCGCGTGTACGCCTGCCCCTTGGAGCGGATAAGGACATCGCCGCCGAGCGTGCGCACGTTGCCCGCAGAGACGTCGAGCGAGCTTCCGCGGATGGCCTGGGCCACGTCCGCTAGACCGATACCGTAGCGGCGCAGTTGATCCTGCGAGGCCTCGATGGCGATCTCGTACCGCCGGACGTCCTCGAGTTCGGCCTGCGTGATCCCGTCGAGGCGCAGGAGGTCGCTGCGGATCCGCTCCGCGAATTCCCGCGTTTCGCGTTCGCCATAGGGACTGCCGACCACGACCTCGATGACGTCGAAGCGACGGGTCGCAAGCGAGATCACCGGCCGTTCGGCCTCGACCGGAAGTGTGTTGATCGCATCGACGCGGCTTTTGACGTCGTCGAGCAAGGAGCGCGCGTCGTAACCTTGTTCGACCTCGAGGTAGACCGAAGTGCCGCCCTCGAAGGACCGGCTCACGAGGCGGTCGATCCCTTCGAGATCCTGCACGGCCTCCTCGACGCGGACCGCAATGCCGAGCTCCGCGTCTTCCGGCGTGGCGCCACGAAGACTGACCGCGACGTTGATGACGCGGGGGTCCGCGGCCGGGAACACTTCCATCGTGACTTCGGACTTCAGCGCGAGCAGCCCGCCGAGAGCAATGGCCACCATCAGCAGGTTGGCGGCCACGGCATTGCGCGCAAACCAGGCGATCATGTCTGCGACACCCTTGCTTCGGCTTCGGGCTCCGGCGCCTTGTCAGGCTGGTTCGAGATGGCGCCGTCGTTCCGCTCGAAGGGTGATGGACGCCCTTCCCGGGGGCGCGCCTCGCCTTCGATGGCGACGCTCATGCCGGAAGTCACCTGGCCGAGCGCCGTGAGGACGAGTTGGTCGCCCGGCGCCAGACCCGTTCCGATGATCGCATCGGACTCATTCTGCCAGACGATCTCGATATCGGTTCGCTGAAGCAGCCCGTCCTCGACCCGATAGACGTAAGATCCCTGGTAAATCGCGGAATTGGGAACGACGATCGCGGCTTGAAGAAGACGTCCCGCCAGCCGGGCCGTCACGTATTCGCCGATCTTGAGCGGCCGCTCGTGCTGCAAGTTCGCACCGAAAGGATCGTCGATGCGGGCGATGACGTGGAGCTGCTGTGCGTTGCCGTCGATGGCGCTTTCCGTCCGAACCAGATCACCGATCCACTCCGCGTTTATCCCGAGCGTGGACTCGAGCACCACAGCGCCGCTGAAGCCCGTCGCGTTGTTGCGACCCTTGGTGGCCTCGGGCAGCTCGATGAAGGCGAGATCGCGGTTACGCAGTGGCAGCCGCACCTCGATTGCGTCCGTCGCATAGATGTCGGCGAGAATCGTGTTCGGTGCGACCACCTGGCCGAGGTCGACACGCTGGTCGAGGACTCGACCGGCAAACGGTGCAATCACCTCGGTGCGTTCGTAGGCCAGCTTCGCCTTTTCCAGCGACGACTCCGTCGACTTCAGCCTCGCCTGGGCGGCCAGCAGCTGGGGAATCTTGAGTACCAGGTCCGTCGGCTGGTCGGCGCGCCCGAGCTTGTCCCAATCCTTCTGCGCCTGTTCCCGCTGCGCCTCGGCCTCGACGAGGCCACGCTGCGCGTCGATCAGCTGCGCCTCGGCGATCTTCAGGTCGGCGTCGTAGTCGCGCCGGTCGAGGCGCAGCAGCGGCTCGCCGGCGTCGAAATACCCGCCGTCGCGCAGTGACGGACTGATCCATTCGACCTGGCCGGTCACCTGCGCGACGAGCTGCGACTGCGTTCTGGGCTGAACGGCCCCGTAGCTGTCGAGAATGACCTGGTAATCACGCGGGGCGATCTTCTCGATCGCGACGGTCATGACCGCATCGCGCGCCGGCGGCCGCTGTCCAGGCTGGGGCCGGTTGCTCATGAGGATGAAGGCAGCGAACAGCAGTCCGCCGAAGATCACGACCGGAGCGATGATCCTGATTTTGCTTTTCATTGTCTGTTTCCCGCCGCTGGGCGTTGCGTGTGGCGCTTTATGCGGTGTTTCGAGTCAAGAAAAAGGGAAACGTGCCCGGCTTTACGCAAGTTTTCGTCAAAACCGTGACTTCCGGCCTAGCCCCCGGTCGGACTTGGCGAATCGACTACGCCGACGCGCGGCACGGCATCAGCGGGCGATCCCACTCGTCAAATAGCCTGGCTATTCTCCTCCCGCGATCACCCACTGCTACCCCACCGCGCGACGGCTCGTGACGATTCCATCAGTCCGACCGGGGGCTAGGCCGGAACCGGCGGTCGGACTTAGCGAATCGACTGCGCCGACTCGCGGCACGGCATCAGCGGGCGATCCCGCTCGTCGAATACCCTGGCTATTCCCCCGCGCCACCCACTGCTACCGCGCCATGCTTGAGCGGGGAAACGGCCCTCGCGCACGCAGGCGCGAGGGCGCTCGCCCGGGTCGGCGCGATGCGCCGCCTTTTTCCGAGCTCGCCTACCGCACCGCGCGACGGCTCGCGACGATTCGATCAGTCCGACCGAGGGCTAGGCCGGAACCGGCAGCCGGGCTTGGCGAATCGACTTAGCCGACGCGCGGCACGGCACTAGCGGGCGATCCGCAAGCCAGACAGGCGGCCGAACCTAGAGCTGGGCCTGGGCTTGGGCACCCGCCTCGGCTTCGAGACGGGCCAGGACCGCGTGCCTCGGTTCGGGTTTGCCGAAGAGGAATCCCTGGGCGTAGGGGCAGCCGAGGGAGCGTAGGAGTTCATGCTGGGCCGGCGTCTCGACGCCCTCGGCGATGACCTTGAACTGGAGCGTCTCCGCCAGCGAGATCATGGCGGCGACGATGTTGCGCTTGCGCTCG
>JBCCZC010000360.1:0-6139 GCA_039188505.1 Pseudomonadota bacterium
CCGCGTTCTCCGAGTAGGCGCTGATGATCACCGTATCCACGAGGGTGACCACCATGCCCACGGCGGCGTTCAGCAGTAGCGGCAGGCTCAGCTGCAGCAGCGTCTTGTCGAGCGCGTTCTGCGTCGTCTCCGCGCTCGCTGCAGGCGGGTGTTCGCCGCTCAAGGGTCTTTCCCGAAACTGACCTGCTGCAGAAGATCGCTGAGACCGTCGGCGTCGAGGCCAGCAAGTTCGAAGGCGCTCGCCGAGGGATCCGCCCCCGCGCCGCGGGCATGCGTATCGATCAATGCCCGGAGTGCATCGATCAGCTCGGCGGCCAGCCGGGCAACCGTCGCGTCAGTGTGCAGGTCACGATCATGGATCCATTGAACGGTCAGGCATTCGCCGCTGACAAAGGCGTTGATGGCGAGCAGATGGGCTCGGGGGTTGGCCGCCGCCTGCAGCCGTCCCGGGACGGGGAGGCGGCGAATGCCGCCCGTCGCGGCCCCGGTGTCGTCCAGCACGCCCAGATAGTTGAAGCCGACCGGGGCCCTGACTGCCAGCGATTCCTGTCCTCCCAGGTAACACAGCATGCCGTGCCCCAGGCCATGCGCAGGCAAGGAGCGCAGGCCCTCGGACACGATCTCCAATTGCTCCGCGGGCTTCTGGGACAGCTCGAGCGCGGGCGTGAACGGATAGATCGCGGTGAACCAGCCGATCGTTCTTGAGACGTCCAGGTGAATATCGAGCGCGCTGGCGTCCCGCCCGTGATGCTCGATGTCGATCGTGGGCATGCGCCCGTCACACCAGCGGAGCAGGGTGCTGGCGAGAGCGGTCAGGAGCAAGTCCTGAACCTCGTAGCCGCTGCTTCGCGGTACTGTCTGCAGTAGAAGCTGCGTTGCCTGCGCATCCAGGGCTGTCTCCAAGGTGACCTGATTGCCGGCGCGGGCGGTCGCCGGTGCCGCGTCGAGGGGAAGGCGAAGCTCCGCGCGGGCGGCCTCCGCCTGCCAGTGGGCAAGCGAGGCCTTCGCCAGCGCTTCGCGACTGCAAAGGGCCTCGGACCAGGCCTGGTAGGAGGCGGTAGGCCGTGGCGGCAGGGCATCCAGGTCCCGGTAGGCCTCGAGCAGATCGTCCAGGAGAATGCGCCATGAGACACCGTCGATGATCAGATGGTGCGCGACCAGCAGCAATCGTGTGCTGTCCCCATCCCTGCATGCGGCGTCCTCGAAAAGCGCCGCGCGCAGCAGGGGTCCGGTATCGAGTTCGAGCGATCCATGCAGCCGGTCCGCATGGCGTTCGATGAGCTGCCGACGCTCACTCGCGGAGCCGACGCTCAGAATGTGGTGCTCGAGCTTCAGGGCGGATTGCCCGGGCTCCGCGTAGCTCTGGCGCCAACCGCCCGGTGCTTCCGGATCCGGCAGGAAACGCAGGCGAAACGCATCGTGCCAGCTTGTGACCTGCGTCAGCGCTTTTTCCAGCCTCGCCGGCTCCAGCTGCGAGGGAATGCGCAGCAGCACCGCCTGGTTGAAATGCGCCGGTACTGGCGGTTGCTGGCTGAAGAACCAGCGCTGGATGGGCGTCAACGGCGCATCACCGGTGGCGGCGACCGGCCCCGTCGAGTCTTCCAGCCTCACCGCGACCGCAGCGAGTTCGACCACGCTCTGGTGCTGGAAGAGCTGGGCCGGCGTGATCTCCAGGCCCTGACGCGCGGCTCGACTCACGATCTGCAGGGCGATGATCGAGTCGCCGCCGGCGTCGAAGAAGTTGCTGTGGCGATCGAGCACACTCGCGGGCAAGAGGTCGGACCAGATCGAAAGCAGTCGTCGCTCCACTTCATTCCCGGCGTCCCCGGCGTCCTTCCCTTGTGCATCCCACTCCGGTTCGGGCAGGGCTCCGCGATCGACCTTGCCGTTCGCGGTAAGCGGGAGTGCCGGCAGCCAGACGTAGGCCGAGGGCATCAGCTGCACGGGCAGTCGCTCGAGCAGGAAACGCCGCAATGCCGTCGCGTCGGGCAGTTTGCCTGCATGGCTGTCCAGCGCATCGGCGGGCACCAGGTAGGCCGCCAGGCGACGCTCGACGGCGCCCTCGCCGATGGGGATGACGACCGCTTGAGCGACCGCTGGATGGGCGTGGAGCGCATGTTCGATCTCGGCAGGTTCGACGCGGAAGCCGCGAATCTTGACCTGTTCATCGACGCGCCCGAGAAATTCGAGCACGCCATCGTCGCGCCAGCGGACGCGGTCACCGGTGCGATAGAGGGTCAGGGACGTGTCGTCGGCGCGATCTCGGCGGGGATCGAAATGCGGATTGGGCAGGAATCGTTCCGCCGTCAGCGCGGGTTGGTCGATATACCCGCGCGCCAGCCCGCGGCCGCCCAGGTAGAGCTCGCCGATGCCGCCGACGGGTACGCGTTCCATGTCCCCATCCAGCACGTAGATGTCGGTATGAGCGATGGGTTTCCCGATCGGCGCGGCTGCCAGGGCGGATTCAGGCTCGAGCTCTGCCGCGTCGAAGCGATGGCAGCAGGTGAACGTCGTGCCCTCGGTGGGGCCATAGCCATTGATGAGCTGCGTGCGCGGCAGTGCCGCGTGAGCGCGCTTCAGGTGCTCCACCGACAGCGCATCACCGCCGGCCAGCAGCTGGCGCAGCGACGTCAGCCGCTCGGGCTGGGTGTCGATCATCAGTTGGAACAGGCCCGCCGTGAGCCATAGTGTGCTGACGCCGTGCTGCTCCACGAGCGTGCCGAGATCGTCCAGCGACTGCACGCCAGTGGCCGTGGCCGGAGGCAATACCAGGCGCGCGCCGTTGAGCAGGGCGCCCCACAACTCCAGCGTGGACGCGTCGAAGCTCAGCGGTGCTGCGAGGAGAAAGACCTCATCGCTGTCAAAGCGGGCAAAGGCGGACTGGCGCACCAGCCGGGTGATCCCTCGATGCGGGGTAGCGACGCCCTTGGGCTCACCCGTGGAACCGGACGTGAACATGACATAGGCCAGTCGATCGGCGCGAACCCGCCGATCGGGCGGAACCGCGGGCTGGCGTGCCAGGGCGTCACCCCGCTGGTCCAGGCCGAGCGTCTCGACGGTGCCGAGCCGGCCTTCGGGGCCGTCCATGCTGCTGGCAGCGACGACCCGCTCGACACCGGCCGAGGTGCAGAGCTGGCTCAGGCGTGCATCCGACAAGGCTGGATCCAGCGGCACGTAGACGCCACCCGCCTTGAGAATCGCCAGGATGGCGCCGATGGTCTCCGGCGTCAGCTGAATCCAGACGCCCACGGGGGTCTCCGCCCCGACCCCGGCGTCGCGCAGTTCGTGGGCGAGTCGATTGGCGAACACGTCGAGCTGCTGATAGGTCCACTCGCGGTCGTCCTGCACCAGCGCCACCGCCTTGGGCGTGGCGGCCGCCTGCTGCTGGAACAGCTCGTGGACCGCTGCCTCCGGGGCCGGCGGTGCCTCCTGACGACGCCATGAATCCAGTTCCTCGCGTCGAGCGAACGACAGCGGTGAGATCGTTGCCAGCGGCCGCTCGGCCGCATCCGGCAGCGCAGCGAGGAGGTCGCAGTAAAGCTCGGCGAAGCGCGCGATCGTCGTCGGGCGGAAGAGTTCGCTGCGGTATTCGATCGCCGCTTCGAGGCCCTCGTCGCGCTCGGTCACGGCGAGGCTCAGGTCGAACTTCGATGTGGCGCTGTCCAGAGCCATCGGCGTCCAGGTGAGATCCCCGGCCGGCGCGGCGTCGAAGGGCGCGTTCTGCAGCGTGAACAGGACCTGGAACAGGGGCGTGCGGCTGCGGCTTCGGGGGATCTCGAGGCCATCCAGCACGGCTTCGAAGGGCGCCTGCTGATGTTGATAGGCAGCCAGGGCGGTGGCCCGGGTACGCGCCATCAGTTCGGACAGGGTCGGATTGCCGTCGAGGCGAAGGCGTAGCACCAGCGTGTTGACGAACAGCCCGATGAGTTGCTCCAGGTCTGGATGCTGTCGATTGGCGACGGGCGTGCCGATGGCGAGGTCGGATTCGCCCGTGAGTTTGTGCAGCAGCAGCGCAAAGGCGCTCAGCAGCGTCATGAAGAGGGTGCTGCCCTCGCGCCGGCCGAGGGCGATGAGCCGGTCGCGGGTGACGCCGTCGACGGTGAAGTGTTGGGTGGCGCCGACATACGAAGGCTCCGCGGGGTGGGGGAAGTCCGTGGGCAACGACAGCTCGGGTGCAAGATCTGCGAGCGCCTGCACCCAATAGTCCAGCGAGGGTCCGTGTTCCGCTGCATCGGACCACGCTGCGAAGTCCGCATACTGCACGGGCAGCGGCGGGAGCGGCGCGGGGTCGGGCCATGCCGCGTAGCTGGCTGCCAGTTCGCGAACGAATACGCCCAGAGACCAGCCGTCAGCGAGGATGTGGTGCATGACGACGGTCAGTACCTGGCTGCCATCGACGTCCGTGATGAGGCTCACACGCCAGAGGGGCGCTCGGTCGAGGGCGATCGGCCTTGCCGCTTCGGCGCGTAGCCATGCGTCGATCGTCGTTGCGCTTCCGTTCAGATCGACCTCGTTCAACGTGACCGTCGGCGCGTCGTTGATGAACGCATAGGGCGTGCCGTCACGCTCCCGGAACTCCGTCCGCAGCGTTTCATGGCGCAACGTCAGGCGTTCCAGGCTGTCACGCAGCGCAGGGACCTCGACGCGCCCCTCGAGGCGTACGGCCGTCGGAATGCCGTACATCGGATTGTCGGGCATCAAACCGGCAAGCAGCCACTGCCGGCGCTGTGCCGGCGACAGCGGAATCGGGCGTCCGTCCCGCGCGAGGAGCGGAATCGGATCGAGCTGCACTTCGCTCGTCAGTCGCTCCAGCGCGGCAACCTGTTCGTCGAAACGCGGGTGATCGAACAGCAGGCGCAGCGGTACGTCGCGTCCGAGCAGCAGGCCAAGGCGCGTAGCGAGACGGATCGCCGTCAGCGAATGACCGCCCAGTTCGAAGAAGTTGTCGCGCGCGCTGACGCGGCCGATGGCCAGCACCTCGCACCAGGCGCTGGCCACGAGTTCCGTGGCCGGCGTCCGTACCGTGTCGGCAGCACCATCGTTGCGGTCAGCGTTGCCTTCGTCGTCCTGCGCCACGCTTATCCCGGCAAGCGCCTCGCGGTCGAGCTTGCCGTTCAGGGTCATCGGCAGGGCATCGAGGCGTTCGATGCGCGCGGGCACCATAGGCTCCGGGAGTCGCTCGCGCAGGGCAGCACGCAGCCTGCGATCGTCGGTCTGTGAGCGCGTGACGACGAAGGCGACGAGCCGAGAATCGCCGTGCCGATCCTTGTGCACACTCACGGCAGCCTGTTCGACGGCTTCGTGTGCGTTCAGCACCGCTTCGATTTCACCGAGTTCGATGCGGTGCCCGCGGAGCTTGATCTGCAGATCGTCGCGGCCGAGGAACTGGAGCGTGCCGTCAGCGCGCCAGCGCACGCGATCGCCGGTGCGATACAGGACGGATGCGCCTCGGCTGTGTTCACCGGCAGCTGCGGCCAGAAAACGTTCGGCGGTCAGTGCCGGGCGCTCCCAGTAGCCCGGGCTGACTCCGGCGCCGCCAATCAGCAATTCACCGGCGACGCCGACCGGAACGGGACGCTGATGTCGATCGACGACACGGAGTTGCGTATTGGCGATCGGTCCACCGATCGGAATCCGGTCGCCGGCCGCCATCGTCGGATCAACGGCCAACGCGGCCGACCAGATCGTGGTCTCCGTCGGTCCGTAGAGATTCCAGAGCACACCACCGCGCTCCAGCAGGGCGCTGGCCAGCGACGGATCCAGCGCTTCACCGCCGCAGAGCATCCGCAGCTCCGACCGACCCGGCCAGCCGCTGGCGATCAGCAGGCGCCAGGTGGACGGTGAGGCCTGCATCACGTTGACGTCGTAGGCTTCGATCAGGTCCGCGAGCGCCTCGGCGTCGCGCGCCTCGTCGCTGCCGCTGAGCACCACGCACGCGCCGACGGTCAGCGGCACGAACAGCTCGAGGGCGGCGATGTCGAAGGCAACGGTCGTCACGGCGAGCAGAATGTCCGTTGTGTCGAAGCCGGGCGCTGCCTGCATGGCGTTGATGAAGTTCGCGAGGCCGCCGTGCGTGATCGGCACGCCCTTCGGCATTCCGGTGCTGCCGCTCGTATAGATGATATAGGCGAGATCGTCC
>JBCCZC010000361.1:0-6137 GCA_039188505.1 Pseudomonadota bacterium
GCTCACATCCGGCCCCAGGCGACCTATGTCGACGAGAACGCCGCCGACTTCTGGCTCCGAGTGGAGACGCTGGAGCACGACCTCCGCCAGGTCTACCGGTGGCTCGGTGTGCCGACCTGGACCGAGCTACCGCAGCGCCGCTCCCGCGATGGTCGCGCCGCGGACTATTCCTATGATCGCTTCTTCCTGCGGTCCGATGAGCTGACGCCATCGCTGCGCGATCGGGTCAGGCAGATCTACGCGTCCGACTACGAGCTGCTGCGACGCGTCGAAAGGCGCCCGCGCTGGTCCAGCTCGGGAAACGTTCGCGGGCCGGTTCGATCCAGCACGGGCGCCCGGCCCGCCGTTCACCCGGATCAGGTCGGCCCCGAAGACGCCGCTCGCCTCCTTGACGCCTTTGCCGAAGAGAACGCGCGGCGGGAGCGTGTCATCGTGCTCCGCCTGGGATCCCGCGGATTCATGGCCGAGCTGACCTTCCTCGCCCGCGCCATGGCGTACGCGTGGCTCAACGATCTCCAGCTGATCCTCGATTCGGCCGACTTCAGCTATGGCCATGCCGACGGCTGGCCCGACTATTTCCGGACCTTCAGCGCGCCCCCGGAATCGATCGATTCCAGTCGGATCGTCGATGTTCTCGATTTCCACGGGGGCAACATGGCGCCACTGCAGCGAGTCCAGCGATTCATGCCTGACCTGCTGGAGATCGGCGACCGCAGCTTTCGGTCCTGGACGTCGGTCCTCGCCGGCCTGACGGGCATCGCCTTCCAGCCCAGCGCGGCTTGCTGGCAAAGGCTGGAGCCGATGATCGCGGGCCTGGCCCTGCCGCCGAACTACCTCGCCCTGCACATCAGGCGCGGCGACAAGGTCGATGACGAGGACATCTACTATCCAACGCCGCTTTACCTCGAAAAGGCAGGCTTGCTGCCGCCCGACTGGGGCGTATTCGTCATGGGCGACGACTTCGCGGTGGTCACTGAAGTGCGACGCCATCTCGAGGACTGCGGGATGCGCAACACCGTGCACACGCTCTGCCCGGACACAGCCGCCGGCTTCGATGTCTTTGCGCTTCGCTCGGGCCGCCAGTTCATGACCGGCGGGAACGGTGCCGAGGTCGCCGATGCCGATGGATCGTATGTTCGCGGGGAAACCGACCGTCTCCTCGCCGAGATGATCATCGCGGCGCAGGCCCGTCGCTTCGTATCGACCGCTCGCTCCAACGTCGGCCTCGGGATTCGCTTTCTCCACCGCAACAGGGACGCTGTGCGCCTGCTGGATCGCAGCGAGGTCGAACCGTGGCTGGCGGCCGCATCGTCGAGGCCACGGTTTCCGGCCGCGCCGTCGGAACACGCGCGCTCGTCCTGGGACAATCCCCGGGTTGCCCTCGAACCGGGGCGCGGTAGACGTAGGACGCCGGGCGGCGCGGGCATCCGGCGCGCTTGAAGACCGCCGACGCGACCGTCGTCATCCCCTCGGCCAACCGGCCGCGTCTTCTGGCGCAAACACTCGAGTGCCTCCTGCCGCACATGCGCCGCCATGACCTGGCGGTGCTCATCGGGGAGAACGTCGCGTTCACCCGCGAACTTCGGCGGACGGTCGAGCGCTTCGTGGTCGACCACGAAGTCCGCCGGCTCGAACTGCTGGACCTGTGCCGGCCGGGCGTGCCAGCGCCAGGCCAGGCCAACATGCTGCGCGCCGTCGACGAACTCTACGAGCGGGTCGAAACGCCGCTCATCTTTCACTGTGAGGATGACTGGTGGTTGGCCGATGAGGATTTTCTCACTCCGTCCTGCCGCATCCTCGCCGACGACGACCGGGTTCTCCTCGTTCGGCTCACGGGCGATCTCTACCCGCCGCTGGATGACTCCGGCCCGGCGATGAAGACGACGGTCGGAGACCGGGACTGGGGCTATTCGCTGTCGCGCTACGGCGGGGCGGGCGGTGCGTACGGGGCGTTCACCTTTCACCCGGGCCTGCGCCGACGCTCGGATTATTGCGACCACTTCGCGCCGTACCAGCGGTTCTCGCATGAGGCCAAGATCTCGCGGCACAGCCAGTCCCTGGGCTTCCGGGAGGCGATCCTCGATGGCGTTCACGCCAGGCACCAGGGTGCCCAGGCGTCACGGCTGGGAGCAGGAGGCCGCCAGCAGTGGGTCCGCCCCTGCCTCGACAGCGCCGCAGCGCCGACGGCGAGTCACATCGATACGGACAGCGACCCGGGCATGTATCGGCTGACAAACGCCATCGTTGATCGCAGCGGCCGCAAACCGCGCATCACCCTGTTCGCGAATTCCCTGCCGGCGACTCTCCTCGCCGACGAGGCGACGCAGACCTGGATCGATTTTCGTCTGGCAGACGGCGATCACCGGCCGGTGCCGCCCAGCTCTCCGGAATCGATCTTTCTGTTCCTGCCGCTCCCCAATCCCGCCCATCGCCTGCACGACTGCCTGTTTTCTGTCGCGCTCCGCCACCTGGGTTCCGGCTTCGATGCGCACGTCGTGGCGAGTTCGGAGCCGACAGCGCCCTACGATGCTGACTGGGGACTCTGGCTCTATGAGACGCTCGGGTTGATCCGACGGGAGCAGGAAGTGGTCGCCACCGGGCCGACCGACCTGATCCACTGTCGCGAGCTCCTGCTGCCCAAGTACATGCGGCATCGGTTTGCCGCGGACTGGAGCCGCGAACGGAGCGAGCAGAAGCATGACTACATCGACCGGGCCGCCGGGCTGTATCCCCTCGATCGGCTCCAGGCGCTGCGCGGCCTGGCCTGGCAGCGTAGCGGCTGTTCGATCGGCAACACCCGCGGCGGCACCGTGCTTGTCTATGACCGGGGCGACGCCGGGCGCCGTCGGTGGGCGCTGGATTCAACGAGCCGTGCTCGACTCGCCTCCCGGCTCGAGACTTCCGGGCGCCGCGTTCGATTCATTTCCGCAGAGTACGGCCAGCTGAAACCCGCCGAGCAGGCCATGCTCTTCCACGGGGCCGACGCGATCGTGATGCCTCACGGCGCCGCGGCCTCTAACCTGCTCTTCGCGAGGCCGGGCACGACCGTCATCGAGCTGACGGCGACCCTGGAGACGCCCGGCTGGATCAGCTTCGCAGAGCGCCTCGGCATCCGGCACCACGCGATCCTGGCCCGGGATCTTCGGGATCCCCATGGCCAGCACGAGTTCAGGACATCCACAGCCGAGCTGGACCAGATCATCGGCATCGTCACCGCCTGAAGGCCCACGGGCAGGGGCTGCGGACTCAGCGCGCTCTACCGAGCTTGCGAATCGCTCGCCACTCGGCCAGAGTTCCTGACCTTGAACGGCTTGGAGGAGCGGAGGATGGGCTTCTGGCAGGGACGAAAGGCGCTGGTCACGGGCGGCGCATCATTCATCGGATCCAACCTCGTCGAGAAGCTTCTCGAGCAAGGGGCCTCGGTGCGCGTCGTCGACGATCTGAGCAGCGGGGAACGGGAGAACATCGCCGGCTTCATCGCCAACGGCGATATCGATTTTCTGACCGCGGACCTACGGGACGCCGACGTGACCCGGCGGGCAATGGACGGCATTCACGTGGTCTTCCACATCGCGGCCGACCACGGCGGACGCGGCTACGTCGAGCTGCACCAGGCGGGCCCGGCATCCAACCTCTTCCTCGACGGCCTGGTGTTCTACGAGGCACTCAAGGCCGGCGTCGAGAAGGTGGTCTTCGCGTCCAGCGGGTGCGTCTATCCCAATCACCTCCAGTCGAATCCGCGTGAGCTTCTCTATCTGAACGAAGGGCTGGTGAAACCGCCCTACGACGCCGACAACCTCTACGGCTGGGCGAAGCTGATGGGCGAACTGACGCTCCAGGCCTACGCGAAGGAGCACGGGCTGCCGACCGCGAGCTGCCGGTACTTCACCGTCTACGGTCCGCGCGGCGTCGAGAATCACGCCGTGATCGCGATGATCGCGCGCGCGCTGGTGCGCCAGGACCCCTTCGAGGTCTGGGGCGACGGCACTCAGATCAGGAACTGGACCTACGTCGACGACATCGTGAGCGGGACGCTGCTGGCCGCCGAGCGGATCGATGACGGCACTGCCGTCAACCTCGGGACCATGGAGCGCGTGCAGGTCATCGACGCCGTCCGCGCGGTGGTTGGCTACGCGGGCTACGATCCGGAGATCAAGCTCCTGACCGACATGCCCACCGGCCCGCTGAACCGCGTCGCCGACAACCGGCTGGCCTCCGAGCTGCTCGACTGGAGTCCGGAGGTGCGCTTCGCCGATGGTCTCAAGCGCACGATGGACTGGTACTTCGCCAATCGGACCCCCGCCCACGCCCAGGCCGCGCTCGACTCTGCCCTGACGGAGCGGTGATGCGACGCGCCACCATCCTGCATCGCCCGTGAGCTTCGTCTCCTGGGCGTTTGCGGGGCTCTACCTCGTGGCCCTGGGGCTGCGGTGGTCCATCGGGCGGGACCCGCGCTGGCGCATCACGACCCTCCTCGTTCTGAGCTGGATCTTCTACGCCTGGCATATCCCCGCGCTGCTGATCCTGATTGTCTTCAGCACGCTCACCGACTATGTAGCCGCCCGGCTATTGGCCGGACTGCCGCAATCCATGGCGCACCGTCGACGGCTGGTTCTCGGCACGTCGCTGGTGGTGAACCTCGGACTCCTGGGCTGGTTCAAGTATGCCGGTTTCCTTGCCCGCGCGATCAGTGACGCGTCGGGCATCGGCGTTCCCGTTCCCGAGGTCGTGCTGCCGATCGGCATTTCCTTCTACACCTTCCAGTCGATGAGCTACACGATCGACGTCTACCGGCAACAGGTTCGCGCCGAGACCAGCTTCCTCCGGGTGGCCTGCTACATCGCGTTCTTTCCCCAGCTCGTGGCGGGCCCGATCGTTCGGGCGAGCGAATTCCTATATCAGTTCTCGCGGCGGCGTCGCTTCCATGCCCGCGTTTTCGCCGAGGGGGCGTACCTGATTGTCCGAGGGCTGTTCCTCAAGCTGGTGGTGGCGGACAACCTCGGGGTGGTTGTCGACACCTACTGGGACCAGGCCGCGGCGGAGCCCGGAGGCATCCTGGCGTTCTCCCTACTCGTGTTCTTCGCCTGCCAGCTCTTCTGCGACTTCGCGGGCTACGTCGACATCGCCCGGGGGGTGGCCCTGCAGCTCGGCTTCCGTCTGCCGATCAACTTCAACGCGCCGTACATCGCCATGACGTTCTCATCGTTCTGGCGCCGCTGGCACATCACCCTCTCACAATGGATGCGCGACTATCTCTACGTGCCGCTGGGCGGCAGCAGACGCGGCCGGGTGCGCGGGCTGATCAACGTGCTGATCGTGATGCTCATCAGCGGGCTCTGGCACGGGGCGAACTGGACCTTTGTCGCCTGGGGCGGGGTGCTTGGCCTGGGTCTCGTCGCCGAGCGACTGCTTCGGATCGACGGGCGCCCGACCGCGGTTCTGTGGGGCTGGTTCGCCGTGGTCCAGGTCACGTGGATCCTGAGCATGAGCCTCTTTCGCTCATCGGACATCGGCCAGGGCACCGACCTCATCGAACATGCCCTCACCGGTGTGTTCGATCCATCCGTTCGGCCGGATACCGCGGGTCTGCTCGTCTTCGGCTGGTGGCTCACGCTGCCGGTGTGGGTGCTGCACGTGCGGGCAGCGCTCGCCGAGCGTCGGATCGTGGCGCTGCCCGGGACCTTCGAGCGTTGCGCCATCGCCGGCGGCATGGCTGCGATGATCATCATGCTCTACACCACCTCCCAGCAGTTCATCTACTTCCAGTTCTGATGGCGAAACGACGGACAGGCGCAGCAATGGTCGGAGCGCTGCTCTTCGGGGCGGCGTTCCTGGCGGTCGCCCTGCTACTGCCCCACGGCGATCTCCGACCGGGAGACCTGCCGCAGCGCCAGACGACACCGGACCTCGCGGATCCGGGCAGCGATGCATTCTTCGCCTTCACGGTGGACGAGGACCTCAGCCATGTCGCCCTCTTCCACGACCTTGCCGGGACGATCGACGCAGCTCGGCGGGCCGATATTCTCCTGATCGGAAATTCCCGCGCCCAGCTGGGCTGGCGCGAGGACGTGATCCAGCGGGAGGCGCAGGCGCTGGGGCTCGAGGTCTTCAATCTGGCGGTCGGGCACGGGGAGACC
>JBCCZC010000362.1:0-6127 GCA_039188505.1 Pseudomonadota bacterium
CAACGAGAACGTCGCGGGCAATAGAATGGCAATCGCGACGGCGGGCCCAACCCCTGGGATGGCGCCAATGATAACCCCGCCGACCGAGCCGATCAGCAACGCCACCGCCACGTCCCAACGGGCCAAGATGCCAATGCTGGGCAGCAGCAGATCCATGATTAGAAATACCGTGGCCGCTACCGAAGATCTTTCGGCTGACGAAGAACGGGGCGCTCATCGAGGGGATCTTCAAGGGCGCGACCATCAACACCCCCTCGATGCTGTGCGTCGCGGATTATCTCGACGCGCTCGACTGGGTGGAGGCGATCGGTGGCACGTCGGCCGCGGCGGCGCGAAGCGAGGCGAACCTGGGTGTCGTCCGCGATTTCGTCGCCGATCGGCCGTGGATCGACTTCCTGGCCCGCGACCCCGCGACCATATCCAGCACGAGCGTCTGCCTCACGGTCGACGTGCCGGCGGATGCCGTCAAGCGCATGGTCGCCCTGCTGGCAGAGCAGGGTGTGGCCTACGACATCGGTGCCTATCGAGACGCACCGCCCGGGCTGCGCATCTGGTGCGGGGCAACGGTGGATACCGACGAGGTGCGCTGCCTCATGCCCTGGATCGAATGGGCCTGGCGCGAGGTGACCGCATGACCTTCCGCGTCCGGACCTACAACCGCATCTCGCCGCAGGGGCTGGGGCGATTCCCGGTCGGTCGCTTCGAGGTCGCGTCCGAGCTCGACGCGCCCGACGCCTACCTCCTTCGCAGCCAGGTGCTCGACGCCGATGCGACGCCGGACTCGGTGCTGGCCGTCGCGCGGGCCGGGGCCGGCGTCAACAACGTTCCCGTCGATGCCTACAGCCGCCGCGGCATCGTGGTGTTCAACACGCCCGGTGGGAACGCCAACGCCGTAAAGGAGCTGGTCGTCGCCGGCCTGCTGCTTGGTTCGCGCGGCATCGTCGAGGGCATCGAGTTCGTCCGCGGCCTGCGATCACTCGAGGGTGCGGCAATGCACGAGCGCCTCGAAGCCGAGAAGAAGCGCTTCGCCGGTCGCGAGCTGACCGGTCGGACGCTGGGTATCGTCGGCCTCGGCGCGATCGGTTCGATGGTGGCGGACGTGGCGTTGGCACTGGGCATGAAGGTGCTGGGCTACGATCCCGCCTTGTCGGTGGAGGCCGCCTGGCGATTGCCCAGCTCGGTCGAGCGGATGGAAGAACTCGGAGCCCTGGTCGCGGGCGCCGACTACATCACACTCCACGTGCCGGCGATCGATGCGACCCGCGGCCTCATCAACGCGGATCTGCTGACCCGTGCGCGTCCAGGGACCGTGCTGCTCAATTTCGCCCGGCCCGCCGTGGTAGACGCGGCGGCCGTGGGCGAAGCGCTGACCGCCGGGCGCCTCGGCCGCTACATCTGCGACTTCCCGGAGCCGGGACTCATGGACCGCGATGACGTCATCGCCGTGCCGCACCTCGGCGCGAGCACGGCGGAAGCGGAAGATAACTGCGCCATCATGGCTGCGGATCAGCTCATGGATTTCCTGATCAACGGCAACATCATCAACTCGGTCAATTTCCCGCGGATGACGGTGGCCCGGGTCGAGGGCGCCCGGATCACGATTGCCAATGAAAACGTCGCGGGCGTGCTCGGGGACGTGCTGTCGATCCTTGCCGAGGACAAGGTGAACATCATCGACATGGTGAACCGCAGCCGTGGCGACCTCGCCTACAACATCATCGACGTGGACCACGCACCGCCGGCTGCCGTACTGGAGCGGGTCCGGGCCGCAGAGCACGTGATTTCGGTGCGCTCGATCGCCTGAGGGACGCTGCGGAACGGGCGCACTTGATCGGGGGCAAGGTGAACGGGCCGAGCGGCCGCTAGGATGCAGTCATGGCCGCTTTCACCTCACGGCGCCTCGCGCGCGAGCATCGGACCATGGCCGCCATGGTCCGGATCTACTGCGTGGACCACCATCCCGACGCCGCGGCACATCCCTGCCCGGGCTGCATGGGTTTTCTCGCCTATGCGGCAAAGCGGCTGGAGAAGTGTCCCTACGGCGACGACAAGCCGACCTGTGCGCGGTGTCCGATCCACTGCTACAAACGCGCTCAACGCGAGCAGGCCCGCGCCATCATGCGCCATGCAGGTCCGCGCATGGCCTGGCGCCATCCGTGGCTCGCACTCCGCCACATGTTCGATCGTTTCCGCCGTGTCGAGGATCCGATGGATCGGCGGCAGCGCCTGCGTGCCGCTCAGTTCGAGGACCCCGCCAGGCGCAGCTGAGCCGAGATCCGACCCACAAGGCCGCGCAGGTCAACGCGGCCATCCCGGTTGGTCTGGACGGCGATCGTGAGGCCGGTCTCCGGCACGTGCATGACGCGTGTCCGGTAGCCCGGCCAGAGACCGCCGTGATTGAGCGTGCCAGCATCGTGATCGACGAAGATCCCGTAGCCATAGTGCCAGTCCGGCGCCGTCGGATTGCGCCAGCCGCCGGCGGCCATCTGCGCCAGATGGTGCGGCCAGTGTTTGTGAACCGCGCCGAAGAACGCCACCAGCTGCGTGGGCGTGGTGATCAGCCCGCCGCCGGTCCATTCAGTCCGCGGATCGAGCTTCATCCGGCCGTCCTTCTTCAGATTGCGACCGCGACCGCCACCCATGTAACCGGTCGCGATGTTGCGCGGCGCGGTCTCCGTCTGCGGCCGGATGCCGTCGAGGCCGAGGGGGTCGAGCACGTGCTGTCGCAGGAGGTCGTAGTAGCTCGCACCGGCGGCGGCTTCGAGGGCACGGCCGAGCACCAGGTAGCCCGCGTCGGTGTACCGATAGCCCGCGCCGGCGTCGAAGAGCGGTCGACCGCGATCGGCGATGTCGATCAGCTCCTCCGGCGTGAAGTACGCGCTGCCGTGTCGCAGCACGCGCCAAAGCATCCCGCTGTTGAAGGCCAGGGTTCCCGGGTAGTCACGGAGCCCGCTCGAATGCGAGAGGAGGTGCCGGATTCGCATCGTCTCCGCATTGGGCAGCTTTCGGAACCAGGGTCGATCGCCGAGCCACTTCGACGCCGGGTCGTCGAGGGACAGGACGCCGGCCTCGGCGAGGCGCAGGGTGAGAAGGGCCGCGAAGGTCTTGCCGGTGCTGCCGCCAGGCATCCCGATATCGTCGTCGAGCGGTGCGCCGGTTTCGCGGTCGGCAACCCCGACGGCCGCGCTGATGGCCCGGCATTCGCTGTTCCACCCGCTGGGCTTCGAGGAGCGTTGCCAGGATCTGATCGTCGAAGGGGACCGACACGGCGGCCTGCGCGAGGAAGAGAAGAACGAATGCTGATGCCCGCATCGCCGATGCCTCCGGGTTCGGGGTCAGCTTCAGGCTAGGCGACGGCGTGGCGCCAGTCCCGATCGGCAGGTCGGGTCTCACAGGGTGCCACCGCGGGTCGCGCGACGTGCACCGGGGCACAGAAAAGGCCGCCCCCGAATGGGGACGGCCAGCAGTTGCAAGGAAGTCAGGTTCTGGTTCTGCGGCGCGAGTGCCTACGCGCCGTTTCCGCGGGCCTGGTCAGTTCCAACGCTTCTGCCATTGGAGGTACCACTCGCGCCCGAAGGGCGTGTAGTAGCCACCGGCGTCGATGTACCAGGGCCAGCCGGAATCGGTGGGATCGACCGGGGGCTCCTCGTCGAAGAGGTTGTTCACCCCGAGCTGGAAATCGCCCCAATCGCCCGCGGCGTAGCGGAGCGACGTGTTCACCACGATGTAGTCGTCGACGAACTGGCTGTCCGGCACGTTGCCCGAGTCGTCCGCGAAAGCGTTGATGCCCGGAAGCTCGTCGACGTAGGACGCGCGCATCGTCGCGCCAAAGTCGTTGTAGCTCCAGTCGACCGTCAGGTTATGACGGAACTCGGGAATCGACGACAGCGCGATGTTCTCGACCGACGGCTGGCCGTCGGCGAACTGCGTCTCGAGGCTGTTCGTCCACGTGGTTTCCCAGGTCAGGTCGAAGCCGCCCCAGCGATCCGTGTCGTAACCGTAGCGAATGGTCGCGTCGACGCCGTCGATCCGCTGCGAGGACAGGTTCAGCGCCTGGGCTCGGATCTCGCCGTTGGTGATGTTGCCCTGGGCGTCCCGGGTAATCAGATCGCAGAAGCTCTGGTCGGGGATGCCGGTGTTGAGGCCAGCGCACTGGTTCAGGATGAACTGCGAGGACGGCGCCGCAATGATGTTCTCCAGCTCGACGTCGTAGTAGTCCAGCGTCAGGGAGAAGTCGTCGAAGGCCTCCCAGACGATGCCGACGTTCATGCTCTCGCCTTCCTCCTCCTCGAGGTCGATGTTCGAGCCGATCAGCGTACGCACGCTCTGGACCACGTCGCAGGGATCGCTCGAATCATCCGGGTCGATGCCGCCGGGCATGTTGGGGTCGCCGCCCGCTGCCAGGCACTGGGGCGTGTCGATCGGGCTCGAGAACGCCCGCGTGGTCGATCCGAACAGGCGCTGCATGTCCGGCGCGCGGAAGGTCGTGCCGTAGCTCGCCCGAACCAGCAGGTTGTCCAGCGGACGCCACTCGAGCGTGCCCTTGCCCGTCGGTGCGGAACCGGTCTGCGAGGCGTCGTCGTAGTCGTCATAGCGACCGGCAAGTGACAGCACCAACGTGTCGTGCACGGGGAAGGATGCTTCGATGCCGATCGCGTAGCGCTCCCGCTCGCCGCCCCCGGCGCTACCGCCGTCGGACGCATCGCCGAGCAGGGTGATCGCGTCGCGGTCGTCGACGAAGGACTGGTCCTCGTATTCGACGATGCCCGCCATGCCGATATTGCCGCCGGGAAGGGCCCACGGCGTATCGCCGGAGATCTGGAAGTCGAGCACCTGATTCTCGGACTCGGCGTCGGTGAAGGGCGAGAAGCTCGCGCGCTGCACCACCTCGGGTGGAATCGGATCGAACGGGCCGACCTCGCCGGTTTCGAAGGCCGCATCGAGCACGGACAGGATGACCGAACCGCCGCGGCGGCTGAAGAAGTCCTGCTTGTTGATCGAGTAACCGGCCTCCCAGTCCCACTGGTAACCGATGGTTCCCTGGAGGCCGAACAGGGCGCCCATGGACTGGATCTCGGCGTCGGTGGTCCGAGGTCCGAACTCGACCAGTCGCCGGAACACGGCGGTCGGAGCGCCGTCCGGGCCCGGGAACACCCCGCCGTTACCGGGCACCAGCGGGTTTGCCGCGCCGCCGCCAAAGGCGTTCGGACTGGTACTGCCGTAGGCAAATGGCTCGATCTGGACGAAGGTGTCGGAACGGTTGTAGCGGAAGCTCGCGAACGCCTTGATGTCGTCGGTCATCTCGTGCTCGACCCGGCCGGACAAGGTCACGCGTCGGTTCTCGGGAAAGAGCTGGCGAAAGGCCGTGCGATTGAAGCCGCAGGTGTTCTGGCCGATGAACTGCCCGCTGCCGGGCGAGCCCGGGGGGATACCAGCCGTGCCGATGGCGCCGTCGCCGTTGCCGCAGTTGGGATCGGGCGTGATGGCGAAGGTGGTCAGGTCGATGGTGTTCGCACCGAAGACGGAATAGACGCCACGACCGAGCGGGTCGGCGATGTCGGACTCCGCGTAGCTCCGCTGCGTCGACATGAGCGCGTCGTTGTGGTCGTACTGGATCGTGAAGTAGACGCTGGTCTCGTCAAAGGCCTTGCCGGCGACGAACTCGATCTGCTCGGTCTGGTAGCCGCCGTCGCTGGTGTCGCCGGCGCGCAGGCGAGTCTGAATCCCGTCGAACTCCTTGCGGGTGATGATGTTGACCACGCCGCCGATGGCGTCCGAGCCATAGATGGCCGAGGCGCCGTCAGTCAGGACCTCGATGCGCTCGATGATGGCCGTCGGGATCGTGGCGGTATCGTAGAACTGGGTCGTGCCGCCGATACCCAGCGGGTAGACGGGAACGCGCCGGCCGTCGACCAGGATCAGCGTGCGGCCGGTGCCGAACCCTCGCAGATTCACGCCCGACGCCGCCGGCGTGAAGCCGAAGACAAAGGTCTGGGCGAGCGAACCTCCGGTGTTCTGGGTGAGGCTGTCGAGCACGTCCTGAACGGTGCGGTAACCTTGGTTTTCAAAATCCTGGCGCTCGAAAACCAGGACCGGCGTTGGTCCCTCGACCTCGCTGCGCTTGAGA
>JBCCZC010000363.1:0-6116 GCA_039188505.1 Pseudomonadota bacterium
CGCCACCGCCGGGGTCTGGCGAGGTGACGATCCGGGTTCGCGCCGCCGGCCTCAATTTCATCGATGCGCTCGACGCGTTGGGAATGCTCCCCTTCGAACGCGACTGGCTGGGTGTCGAATGCGCCGGCGAGATTCGGGCGGTGGGTGACGCAGTGCGGGGTTTCCGGAAGGGAGATCGCGTCATGGCGCTCGCACGGGGCAGCTTCAGGGACCGGGTCAATGTGCCCGCCGAGCTCATCGCACGTGTTCCCGAAGGCCTGAATCATCGCCAGGCCGCGACGCTCCCGGCCGCCTACCTCACGGCCTGGCACGCCCTTGCGGAAGTCGCTCGGGTTCAGCCGGGCGAACACGTGCTCGTGCACGCCGGTACGGGCGGAACCGGCATGGCAGCGATCCAGGTCGCTCGCCTCCTCGGCGCCGAGGTCCATGCGACCGCCAGCCGCGAGAAGTGGCTGGCGCTTCGCGCACTGGGCATCGACGCACCGCTGGACAGCCGGAGCGGCGGTTTCGGCGAAGCGCTGCGGCGCCGTACCGAAGGCCGCGGGATCGACGTCATCGTCAACTCGCTGACCGGTGACTTCATCCGCGAGGGGCTGGGCTGCCTGGCGAGCGGCGGCCGCTTCCTCGAAATCGGCAAGCGGGAGCTCCTGACGCCCGAGCAGGTTGCCGAGCTGGGTAGGGACATCTCCTATCATCCGGTCGATCTCATGGCCCTCGCCGAACGGGCGCCAGCGCGCATCGACGCGCTGTTTTCCGCGCTTGCGCCGCACTTCGACAGCGGTGCGCTGGCACCGCTGGCACTCCAGAGCTTTGCCGTCGATCACGCAGCCAGCGCGATCAAGCAGATGCAGCGCGCGCGGCACATCGGCAAGGTCGTTCTGAATTTCGACGAATCCGGCGTTCCCGTGGACTCCGATGCCAGCTACCTGCTGACCGGTGGCCTGGGCGGACTCGGGCTCGCCACGGCACAATGGCTCGCGGATCAGGGCGCCCGCGCGCTGGTGTTGCTGGGCCGTAGCGTCACCCCGGAGCCCCCCGCCGCCATCGAGACGCTGCGCGGAAAGGGCGTCAGGGTCGAACTGCTGGCCGGTGATGTCGCCGACGAATCCGACTTGCGCCGCGCCATCGCCACCGCCAACGCGGTGGCCCCGCTGCGCGGCGTGGTTCACGCGGCGGGCGTGCTGCACGATGGCATGCTCGGCGCCCTGGATCGCGAACAGATGGAGGTCGTCCTGAGGCCGAAGCTCCACGGCGCGCTGCTCCTGCACCGCCTGACGCGTGCTCTGCCGCTGGATTTCTTCGTCATGTATTCTTCTGCCGCTTCGCTGTTCGGGTCTCCGGGGCAGGGCGCACACGTCGCGGCCAACAGTGCCCTGGACGCGCTCGCTCATCACCGCAGGCACCTGGGTCTGCCCGCGCTCAGCGTCAACTGGGGCCCCTGGTCCGAGATCGGCGCGGCAGCGGATGCGGACGTCAGTGATCCGCTCGCCAGGCGCGGTATCCGGACGATTCCACCGGGACAGGGGCTCGCGGCGCTTGAGCATCTCCTGGCGGTGCCGGACGCCGCACAGACCGGCGTTGTCGACATCGACTGGTCAAGGATGCGCCGGCAGGGCGCCCTCGCCGATCCGCTGCTGGCGCCGCTGGTGACGGCCTCCGAAACCGTGACGGTCGACGCACCGGAACGCCCCGGCGAAGGCAGGGGCTGGCGTGCGGAACTCGATGCGATGCCTGTGAGGCGTCGGTCGGCGGCCCTCGCCCGACTTCTGCAGGGCGAACTCGCTCGCGTGCTCGGAATGCCCGCGGGCGAACTGCCGGCGCTCAACGCCGGTTTCTTCGACCTGGGCCTGGATTCGCTGATGAGCGTCGACCTCAAGGCCCGGCTCGAGCGGGGACTGGAGGTCCCCCTCGCGCCAACGGAACTGTTCGCTCATCCGAACATCAAGGCCCTCGCGGCACACCTGGCCGAGCAGTACCTGGGGGCCGGGAGTGACGACCTGGAGCGCGCGGAAGCGCACGGGCGGGGGATCGCGCCTGAGGGTCGAGGTCAGGACGGTCACGATACGACGGAGGCAGCGGCGTCCGGCCCGGTGGGCGTTGAAGCCGACTCCGCGTCCGACCTCGGCGTTGCGATTTCCGAAGAGCTCGCGGCGCTCGATCGACTTCTCGGCGCCGGGCCGCCCCCCATGAAAGATCGCGGCTGAATCACGGACATGAGTACAGGATCAACCCCATGCGCGCACAAGCGATAGCGAATCAAACCGTACCGGCCGGGCCTTCCAGGGGCAGACCTGGCCGAGGCTGGAGACCATGACCGAGCACGATCCGAACGCGACGGCAGCCAGCGCCCAGGGCCGCATTCTTCAGGCGCTCAGGGAAGCGCGAGAGCAGATCGAGGCGCTGCAGAAGGACCGCGACCAGCGCGTCGCCGTCATCGGCATGGCGGCGCGAATGCCCGGCGCCGAGTCCGTCGAGGCATTCTGGCAGCTGCTGCTCGCTGGCGCGCACGGCATGCGCGAGCTGACGGAGGATGAACTCCATGCCGCCGGCGTTGATCCGCTGGCGCCGCCGGAGGGCTACGTGCCAACCTGGTCGAGCTTCAGCGATCCCACCGCCTTCGATGCAGAATTCTTCGGCTATTCGCCGCGCGAAGCCACGGTGCTGGACCCCCAGCATCGTGTCTTTCTCGAATGCGCCTGGCAGGCCATGGATGACGCGGGGCTCGGGACGCAAGCGGGAAGCGATCGCATCGGCTTGTATGCCGGCGCCGCCTTGAACAGTCACCTCCTGGCGCTGCATGGCGACGAACGACTGCGGGAGCAGGTTCAGCCCGTCGAGGCGGTGGTGAGCAACGTCATGGGCCTCATGCCCACGCGGGCTTCCTATCATCTGGATCTGACAGGACCGAGCTGCGGCGTGCAGACCGGATGCTCGACGTCCCTGGTGGCGGTGCATACGGCCTGCCGCGCCCTTCTCGATGGCGACTGCGACGTCGCGCTTGCCGGCGGCGTGACGATCGTCGAGGCGGAGCCGGCCGGCTACCGCTACGAACCGGGCGGCATTGCCTCGCCCGACGGGCGGTGCCGTAGCTTCGACGCCCAGGGCCGCGGCACGCTTTTCGGCAACGGGGTCGGCGTCGTGGTTCTGAAACCTCTCGCGGCGGCGCAGGCGGACGGTGACAACATCCTCGCCGTGATTGCGGGATCAGCCATCAATAACGACGGGGCCGACAAGGTCGGTCTTCTGGCGCCCAGCGTCAGTGGCCAGGCGGCAGTCATCGAGGCCGCCTGGCGGCGCGCCGGCCTGGACCCGGCAAGCGGCGCTTACATCGAGGCCCATGGAACAGCGACGGCGCTGGGCGATCCGATCGAATTCGCAGCGCTGGAGAAAGCCATGGGCGGGGCCCTGCGCGCGCGCGGAAAGCGCTGCGGCGTCGGCTCCGTGAAGAGCAACGTCGGTCATCTGGACGCCGCCGCGGGCATCGCCGGCCTCATCAAGACCGTGCTGGCCCTCCAGCACGAAACGCTGCCCGCCAGCCTCGACTTCGAGACACCCAACCCGCAGCTCAAGCTCGAGCAGAGCCCGTTCTACGTCGTCGACGAAGCGCGCCCCTGGCCACGCGGGGAAGCGCCACGACGCGCCGGCGTGAGTTCCTTCGGTATGGGCGGCACGAACGCGCACGTCGTTCTGGAGGAAGCACCCGTACGCGAGCCGCGCATCAGCGATCCCGCGAAGGACCGAACCTGGCATGCCTTGCCTCTGTCGGCACACACGCCCGCGGCGCTCGGCACCCTGGCCGGGCAGCTGTGCACCTACCTCAAGGAACACCGCTCGACGCCCCTTGGCGACCTTGCCCATACGTTGCAACAGGGTCGACGAACGCTTCCGGTGCGCAGACTGTGCGTCGCGCGCAGCGTGGACGAGGCGATCGGGGTGCTGGAAGCGCCGCCGATCGCCGGCATGCAGCTCGAAAGCGATGCCATCGAGCGCGGCGTCGTCTTCATGTTCACGGGTCAGGGCAGCCAGTACCCGGGGATGGCGCGTATTCTCTACGCCCGTGAGCCGATCTTCAGGGATGCGATCGACGCCTGCGCTCGACACCTGGAGCCCGGGCTGAACCTCCAAGAGCTGCTTGCGGCCGATCTGGCGCCCGAGATCCTCGAGCGTACGGATCATGCGCAGCCAGCGTTGTTTGCACTCGCCTGGGCGCTGACGCAGCTGTGGCAGAGCCGCGGCGTCGAGGCGGAGGCCCTCATCGGGCATAGCCTGGGCGAGTATGTAGCGGCCTGCGTCGGTGGCGTGATGTCGCTGGAAGATGCGCTCGCGACGGTCATGGTCCGCGGCCGCCTGATGCAGGCGTGCCCCCCGGGCGCCATGCTGGCAGTGCACGCCCCGCTGGATCAGGTCCGGGACCTCATCCGGGATGAAGTGACGCTCGCGGCCATCAACGGACCGGAAGCCGTCGTACTCTCGGGCCCGACGGATGCCATCGATGAAACAGCCGCCCACCTCGACTCGGCTGGCGTGGCCTGCCGTCGCCTCGCGACCTCGCATGCTTTCCATTCACCCCTGATGGAGTCGATGCTCGAGGCCTTCCGGGAACACCTCGCAGGCATCCGCCTCCAGCCGCCGCAGATCGACATCGTCTCCAACGTCACGGGCACCTGGCTCAGTGACGACGACGCCACGGACCCCGAGTACTGGATCCGGCAGCTTCGCCAGACCGTGCGTTTCGCCGAAGGGGTGGACACGCTTGCGGAGCTCGATCCCGTATTCCTGGAAATCGGCGCGGGCGACGTGCTGGGATCCCTGGTGAAGGCTCAGCTCGGTCCGGAAGCTCCCGTCGTTCCTTCGCTGCCCGGCGTCCGCCAGGCGGCGCACGCCGAACGCTGGATGACCCAGGCCTTCGGACGATTGTGGCTCAACGGCGGCAAGGTCGACTGGCGCCACGTGGCGGCCGACGAGGGACCCGACCCGCGCACGGTTTCACTGCCCCCGTACCCGTTTCAGCGCAGACGTTTCGCTACCGGTGCACCGCCTGCGTTGTCCGCGGGCGCCGACAGGCCATCGGCCCCAGCGTCGGGCAAGGACCCCGACATGGATCACTGGTTTCACGTTCCGGCCTGGGAGCGCGTGGCCGCTGTCCGCGAGACCGGCAGCAGCGACACCTGCTGGCTCGTCTTCGGCGCGCCTGAGGACGCGGCCGCACTGGCTTCGGACTTCGAGGCGAGCGTTGTTCGTCTCCATGCCGCCGACCGCTTCGCCCGCCGCGAGGATGGCGGCTACGACCTGGATCCGCGGACCGCGGGTGATTACCGGAGACTGTTCGCCGCGCTGGCCGAGGACGGCATTGAGGCGTCCCAGTGGGTGCAGCTTCCCGGCGCGTCGATGCGCTACGGGCCGGATGCCCTCGTCGCGCTCGCCCAGGCCATGATCGGCGCAGATGCGCCGACCCCGGGGCTCCTGAGCGTCATTACCCGCGCGGGCCAGAGCGTCACCGGCACGGAGCACCTCGACCCGGACAGTGCGGCGCTGGCAGGTCTCGCGCAGGTGCTGATGCAGGAAGTCCCGGACCTGTGCGCACGCACCATCGACATCGACAACGGCACGGCCTGCCCCAGCCCCTCCCTCCACCAGGAACTCGGAAAGGACTTTCACTACGCGGCCCGCCTGGTCGCACTGCGCGGTCGCTACCGCTGGCAGCGTGCGTTTCGTTCGCTCCCCCTGAAGCGCGAAGCCGGATCGGCGCTGCGGGATCAGGGTGTTTACGCCATCGTCGGCGACCTGAGTGCGGGCCTCGGCATGCACTACGCCCGCAGCCTCCGCAGCGAATACGACGCGCGACTGATTCTGGTCGCTCCTCCCGAGCTGCCGCCAGTCAACGAGTGGGATCACTGGCTCGACGAACACGATTCGATGCACCCGATCGGTCAGTTCATCGGACGGGCCAGAGCGCTTGGCCGCGAAGGGGAGGACTGGCTGCTGAGCCGCATCGACCTCGGCGACCGGGCCGCCCTGGGCGAAGCGCTTCTGCGGGGGACGATGCGCTTCGGGCCCATCGACGGCGTCTTCCATGCGGACGTGATGGGCGATGCCGCCGCCGCCCTGCTCGCGGA